>SYIT01000042.1 GCA_005798685.1 Actinomycetota bacterium
ACGCGATTCCGGCCACGCCGACGCCGTTGTTGCCGACGGCGCCGATCGTCCCCGCGACGTGCGTGCCGTGGCCGTTGCAGTCGTTTGAGTTCTGCCCGTCGGTGAAAGCGTCGAAGCCGGCCGTCACGCGGCCGTCAAACTGCGCGTGGTCGGGGCGGATGCCGGTGTCGATGATGTAAGCGGTGACGCCGAAACCGTTCTGGCTCGTTGAGATCAAGCTGTTGAGCGGCAGTGTGCGCTGATCGATGCGGTCGAGCCCCCAAGAGGAGGCTGGCCCGCTGCGCGGCCCGGCGCTCAGCGCCTCGACCGGCTTGTCTTTTTCGACGAGGAGAACGCCGTCTTGGGCGCGCAGGCGCGCAACGTCGGCGGCATCGAGCGAGGCGACGTAGCCTTTTGCAGCGCTGCGGAATACGTCTTCAACCTCGTTGCCGCGGGCCTCTTCGCTGGCGACCTTCTGTGAGAGCCCGGCGCCGCTCTCGTAAAGAACGATGTAATCGCTTGAACTCCCGGCCGCCTGAGCTTGCGCTGGAATCAGGGCAAGGAGGCTGGCGCAGAGAACAAGAAAGAGCATCAAAAAGCGCTGGTGCCTTATCGAATTGCCCTGAATTGGTGATGTAATCATTGAATTTCCCAAGATTCTACTCGTCTGTTGCGCGGCTGCGCGCTGGATCAGCAACGCGCAACTACTTGTTAACTACACATTAAGACCGACAAGGTTGCGGTCTGTGACGGAAAGAATTTCGGCCGCCTCCGCTTAGCGCTGGAGCAGGGGTACACTTCGCCCCGTCCGGAGAGGTGGCCGAGCGGCTGAAGGCACTCGCCTGCTAAGCGAGTAACGGGGGTAACCTCGTTCGCGGGTTCGAATCCCGCCCTCTCCGCTTTTCGCTGTCGCCTAGGTGGAATTGCAGGCTTGGCTGCCGGATCGGCTGGGCGGGCTGCGAGAATTGGTCGAAATGGATCCTCGTCTTGAGCGCCGAGAGAGTCAGCGCCGCGGAGCCGCGCGTCGGCGCCGCAACGCTGCGCTAGGCGCAATCGTGGTCGTTGCTGTCCTCGCAGCGCTGATAATGGTCCCTGTCCTAGGAAGCTCCGGCGCCGGTGAATCGAATCGCCCGGCCGCCGCCAAAGAGCCCGCTGTCTCGCCCAAAACCACCGCCTCTGCGTCAGCGCCAAAAGCGGCCGGCCCACCGCCACAGCAGATTACCGACGCGGTTCCGGGCGAAGCTGAAGTAATCAGCGAGGGGCCGACCGCCGGCCGCAAGGTGGCGCTGACCTTCGACGACGGCACCTGCGCCGCCTGCGTTGCGAAGATTCTGGACGTTCTTGAGCAGACCGGTGCTGCAGCGACCTTCTTCCCCAATGGCACATATGGCGCGTCGTGGGAGCCGCACGCAAAACGGATCAGGGCGCTGGTCGCCAGCGGCCAGCTTACGCTCGGCAACCACACTTTCAGCCACGGCGTGTCAACGCAGATCGGCTCGGCTGCCTTCGGCACCGACCTTCAGCGCAACGAGGACTGGATTCAGAAGAGCTTCAAGCTCAGCGGTCGCCCCTGGTTTAGGCCTCCCTACGGCGACTACGACTCAGGCACAGTCTCAGCGGCCGGCGAGCGCGGCTATCGCAAGGTGATCATGTGGTCGGGAACCGTTGCCGATTCCGACGTTCGCAGCGAGGCCTACATCTTGAACGCAATTCAGTACTGGGCCAAGCCCGGAAGGATCATTCTGATGCACGCCAATTATCCAACGACGGCTGAGGTTCTGCCACGCATTTTGAAGCTGTTGGAGCGCAAGAAGCTGACTCCGGTCACGATCGCCGAGCTGCTCAAAGACGCTTGAACGGTCAGCCGTTTAGGGCGGCGCGCAGGCCGGCGGCAGCCTCGTCACCGCGTTTGCCGCGTGCAAGCCAGCTGACGACGCCGTTGCGGTCGCAGACGATCACGGCTATCTGCTTCGTATCGGGCAGCCCAAGGCTGTCGCGGACGCGGCCCACGTCGGTGTAGGCGGTGATCGTCCTAGCGCGCGTCTTTGGGTCTGGAATCGCGTCAGCCATTTTACCGTCAATCACGCCGCGCACGGGGCCGAAGCGGCGCGAGATTGTTGGCATCTCGTACGCAATCAGGCCTGGGTGCTCGTGCTCGAGCTC
The DNA here is from genome assembly GCA_005798685.1 of Actinomycetota bacterium. Classification (GTDB taxonomy): domain Bacteria; phylum Actinomycetota; class Thermoleophilia; order Solirubrobacterales; family Solirubrobacteraceae; genus F1-60-MAGs163. The sequence goes on from SYIT01000042.1 coordinate 2,143, forward strand.
AGCGAAATCGCCAAGCCAGGAATCAACATCGTCTTGGTGGTTTCGCTCGAAAGCAACGGCGATCAGGTTGCGCTCGCCGCCGAGCTCGCTGGGCAGGCGGTACTCGGTGCCGTCAAGCGCACGCGCTTTGACGGCGGGCAGCAGGCGGATCTTCTCATTCATCACTACGAGGGTAGGACCCGGCGCGTGAGCAGCGCTGAGCCGCCAGCGTGGCGGCGTTTCGCGGGCTAGCTACGGGGCGAAGCGCATAGGATCAAGGCGGTGAGTGACCCGCTCAAATCCACGCCCGCCGCCGACGGCTTCTCGATGCCGGCCGAGTACGCGCCGCACGAGGGCACTTGGATGCTCTGGCCGCATCGGCCGGACACTTGGCGCCAGCAGGGCGCCCCGGCGCAGCAGGCCTATGCCGAAGTCGCCGCCGCGATCGCCGCCACCGAACCGCTGCGAATCGGTGTGCGTGGTTCGCAGCTCGAGAGAGCGCGCACACTGCTGCCAGCGAGCGTGGAGATCATCGAACTCGATAGCGATGACGCTTGGATGCGCGACGTCGGCCCAACCTTTGTTACCAACGATGATCGAGAGCGGCGCGGCGTTGACTGGCAGTTCAACGCCTGGGGCGGCCACGAGGGTGGGCTTTACCCGAACTGGGATCTGGATACCCAAGTCGCCGCAGAGGTAATCGAATTGGAAGGCGACGAGCGCTACAGCGCGCCGCTGATCCTCGAAGGCGGCTCGATTCATGTAGATGGTGAAGGCACATGCCTGACTACCGAAGAGTGCCTGCTCAACACGAATCGCAACCCGTCGATGACGCGCGAGCAGATCGAAGGTCACCTCTGCGACTACCTCGGCGTCGAGAAGGTTCTCTGGCTCGGCGCAGGCACCTATGGCGATGAGACCGACGGCCACGTAGACAACCTCGCCTGCTTCGTCCGCCCCGGCGTCGTCGCGCTGACCTGGACCGATGACGAGTCGCACCCGCAGCACGCAATTTCGTTTGACGCGCGCGCGAGGCTTGAGGCGATGACCGACGCTCGTGGTCGTTCGATCCAGATCGAACTGCTGCCGATGCCGTCGCCGGCGCCGATGACTGAGGCCGAAGCGGCGGCAATCATCGCTTCCGGCCAAGTCTTGCCGCGCCTAGCCGGTGATGAGCTAACCGGCTCCTACGTAAACTTCTACATCTGCAACGGGCGGATCGTCGCCCCACTACTTGACGAGCGCACCGACGATGCGGCGATGGCGAAGCTCGCCGAGCTTTTCCCGGAGCGCGAAGTAGTGGGCGTGCCGGGCCGCGAGATTTTGCTCGGTGGCGGCAACGTCCACTGCGTCACGCAGCAGATTCCAGCCACCTAAATCGTTCGGCGAGCTACCGCTGCTTGCCGCGCTTTAGCCGCGCGAAGATGCCGACAAACGGCAGCAGGATGATCACGCCGATGATCGCGCCGAGCAGGCCGCCGAGGTCGAAGACGTTACTGTCGCCGATTCCAAGGCCGACGGTGAAGATCAGGTAGCCGAGGACCGCCCCCGCGAGCCCGAGGCAGAGTGAGAAGAGCCATGATTTCGAACCGCTCAGTTCGCTCCACATGTCTGGAACCAGCAGCCTGCCAACCGTTCCGGCAATCAGCCCCAGCAGAATCGCGCCAATCATTCCGTTCTCCCCGTTTGTATGAAGTAAATAGCTATGCCCGCACATTCTCGCGCAAGCCCCGGCCGGGTTGCGCGCCGCCGCCTCTCCTCTCCTGCCACAATCCCCCGCGGAGGGGTGGCAGAGTGGTCGAATGCACCGGTCTTGAAAACCGGAGTCCGGTAACCCTGGACCGCGGGTTCGAATCCCGCCCCCTCCGCTGCTTGGCCTGCGTTCGGTACGTCCATCGGTATTGGAATGATCGAGCCATGATCAAAGAGTTTCGCGATTTTCTGCTGCGCGGCAACGTTGTTGATCTGGCCGTTGCGGTTGTGATCGGGGCGGCCTTCGCGGCGCTCGTCAATTCGCTCGTTGCTGATGTCCTGACGCCGATCATCGGGGCGATTGTTGGCAAGCCGGACTTCTCGAACCTCAACTTCACGATCAACGGCAGTGAATTCAACTACGGCAACTTCCTCAACGCGCTGATCGCCTTCATCTCGGTCGCCGCCGCCGTCTTCTTCTTCGTGATCAAGCCGATGAACACGGTTAACCAGCTGCGTGGAGCGGGCGAGGACGACGAGCCGAGCGAGATTGAGTTGCTAACCGAAATCCGCGACGAGCTGCGCTCGCAGCGTGGCGCTAATTAAGCCTGAAGCGCAGCTTCTGGCCGGGGCGCAGCTGGCCTGCGGCGTCAAGGTCGGCGCTGGCGACAACCGCGATCACCGGGTAGCCGCCGGTCGTCGGGTGATCGGCCAGCAGGATGATCGGTTGGCCGGAGGCGGGAACCTGAACTGCGCCGTGCGTCATTCCTTCCGAGAGCAGCTGGTCGCTGCGCACGCGCGGCAGCTCAGGGCCGATTAGCCGCGCGCCGCTGCGGTTGGAGTCGGATGAGACTTCCCACCGGCTCGTGGCGAGCAGCTCGAATGCCTCGTCCGCAAACCAATCGTCTCGCGGGCCACGGATCACCTGAAGCAGCGGCTCGTCTTCGGGAGTCGCAACCGCGGCCACGCCGATTGCTGGCACTTCGCCGGTTGGTTCGCCACTCTCAAGCAGTTGCCCGGCCCTCAGCGGCGCCGGGCCTAGCTCGCTGAGCAGATCGCTCGCCATGCTCGACATCATCGGCTGCGCGCTGATCCCGCCGCGGACCGCGATGTAGCTGCGAAGCCCGGCGCTTGCCGTCTTCAGTTGGAGCAGGCCGCCGGCCGCGACGCTGACTGCTGAATTGAGCGGCAGCTCTTCGTCGCCGACGCGTGCCGAAATCTCCGCGCCGGTGATCGCGATCAACGCGTCGTCGTGAAGAAGCAGGCTTGGCCCGATCAGCGTGCACTCCAGCGCAGCTGCTCCCTCGGCGTTGCCGACGAGTCGGTTGGCGAGTTTCAGCGAGCCTCGGTCGGCGGCGCCGGAGCGGGGGATGCCGAGGTGAGCGAAACCTGGCCGCCCGAGATCCTGCAGCGTCGTCAGCGCGCCCGGCTTAATCACTTCAATCGTGACACTCACTTGGCCACCAGTCGCACGGCCATCCCCGCAGTCAGTAGCGCTGGGGGATTCTGCGCCTCGTTGAAGATCAGCTCGTCGCAGCTGCCGATCAAGTTCCAACCTCCCGGCGAGCTGCGCGGGTAGACGGCCGAGTAGGGGCCGGCGATCGCCAGCGCGCCAGCCGGAACGCGCGTTCGCGGCTCGGCCAGCCGCGGCGGCTGCAGCGCCGGGTCGCCGCCGAGCAGGTAGGCGAAGCCGGGCGAGAAGCCGATGAAGCCGACGCGGTAGCGGCAAGCTAGGTGGCGGGCGGCTAGCTCTTCAGGGCTGATGCCGCAGGCGCCCGCCACGGCGGCGAGGTCGGGGCCGTCGTAGTTGACGGCAAGCTCTACTTCGCTCGGCTCGGGCATCGCCTCCGCGGTTAGCTGAGCGCCGGAGATCAGCTGCTCAACTTCGCTAAGCGAAGGCGTTTCTCGAGCCCAAACCAGCAGCAGCGTCTGATGCCCGGGGACAATCTCTTCGAGCTCGCCGCGCTCTGCTTGGAGCCTGGCGGCGAGCCGCTGGACGGCGTCGTTGCCCTCGAGTTCAATCAGAATAGAGTGGTCGCCAGCCGGCCTAATTGTGGGGGGCAAACTCAAGCGAAGGCCTTCACTTCGATGCCGCCTCCGGTGAGCGCTGCTCGCAGTTGGCCTGCCAGCTCGATCGCCCCGGGCGTGTCGCCATGGACGCAGATCGACTCGACGTCAATCGGGAGGACTGTCCCGTCGTTGGCAATGACGCTGCCCTCGCGCGCAAGCCGCAGTGCCTGAGCAACCGCCTCTTCGGCGCCGAGAACGCTGCCCGGCTGATCACGCGGCACGAGCAGCCCGGCCGCGTCGTAGGCGCGGTCGGCAAAGCCTTCGGCGGCGCAGCGCAGGCCGCGCGCCTGCGCGGCATCTACCAGCGCGCCACGCGCTGGAGCGAGCACGACCGGCGGGCTCGCGAGGCCAGCAAAGAGTTCAGCCAGTGCGCAGGCAAGCTGCTCGTCGCGAAGCGCGCGATGGTAGAGCGCGCCGTGCGGCTTAACGTGGGTAACTTCTCCGCCAGCCTCAGCGGCGATCCGCTCCAGCAGCGCAACCTGCTCGGCGACCTGTTCGACAACTTCATCGGTTTCAAGCCCCAGCTCGGCGCGGCCGAAGTTCTCGCGGTCGCGGTAGCCCGGGTGGGCGCCGATCCGCACGCCGCGCTCCAGCGCCGCATCGCAGCCGTGGCGCATTGTTTCCGCGTCGCCGGCGTGGCCGCCGCAGGCAATGTTGGCGCTGGTGACGACGTCGAGTAGCGCCGCATCGGCCGCCCAGCCCTGCGGCCCGCTCCCCTCCGCCATGTCGGCGTTGAGGTCCATCTGCGCCTTTAGTCCCCCGCAGGCGGCAGCACGGCCGGGGCGCCGCAATCAACGAGGCACTGAGGGAGCACGACCGAGCCGTCGGCCTGCTGGCCGTTCTCAAGCAGCGCGATGATCGTGCGCCCAACTGCAACGGCGGTCCCGTTGAGCGTTGCAAGCAGCTCCGGTTTGCCGCCTTCTCGCCGCATTCTGATTGCCAGCCGTCGGGCCTGAAAATCGGTTGTATTCGAGGTTGACGTCAGTTCGCGGTAGCGCCCCTCGCTCGCTAGCCAAGCCTGGCAGTCGAACTTCCGCGCCGCAGAGGCGCCGAGGTCATCGATCGCGATGTCTACAACGCGGTAGGGGAGGCCGAGCGCGGTGAGGATTTGCTCCTCGATCGCCAGCAGCCGCAGGTGCTCCTCATTCGCCTGCTCGGGCGCTACAAAGCTGAACATCTCAACCTTGTCGAACTGATGAACGCGGAAAATGCCGCGCGTGTCTCGCCCGGCTGAGCCAGCCTCGCGGCGGAAGCAGGGGGAGAAGCCGGCGTAGCGCAGCGGCAGCTTTCCGGCGTCGAGAATCTCGTCGGCGTGGAGCGAAGCGAGCGCCACTTCGCTTGTGCCGACGAGGTAGAGGTCGTCACCGGCGAGGCTGTAAATCTGCTGCTCGGTGTCGGGCAGGAAGCCGGTGCCGTGGAGCGCCTGCTCGCGCACCAGCACCGGCGGGATCACCGGCTCGAAGTCGTGCTCGCCGAGCAGCTCCAAAGTCCAGCGGACCAGCGCCAGCTCGAGCATCACGAGCTCGCCGCGCAGGTAGGCGAAGCGAGCGCCGGAGAGCCGCGCGCCACGCTCCATGTCAATCCTCTCTCCTGACAGGGCGAGGTGATCGCGCGGCTCAAAGTCGAACTTTGGCGGTTCGCCGCACTCACGCAGCACGGTGTCCTCAGCCGGGGCATCTTCGTCGGGAAGGTTTGGCAGCAGCGCCAACGCTCCGTCGAGCTCGGCCTCGACGGCTTGGAGCTCAGTGTCGAGTGCCTTCGCGCGCTCGGCAACGCATTTCATCGCAGCGATCTGCTCGTCGGCCGATTCGCCGCTCGCCTTGGCGGCCGAGATCGCCTCGTTGGCCGCGTTCTGCCCGGCGCGCAGAGTCTCAAGCTGCCCCAGCAGGGCGCGGCGCCGCTCGTCAAGTTCAATCACGCGATCCAAACCAGCGGCGTCGCCACGCCGCTCAAGCGCCGCCCTTACAGAATCCGGGTCACTACGAAGGCGCTTTAGGTCGAGCATCGCGCGCCTACACCGACTCCTTTTAGCCGCCAGCGTTGGCTGGTATCGGCGCGCACTTCGCCGTGCTGCCAGTACCGCTCATCGCCTCGCTACCGGCGTACTTGGCGAGGAAGGCAGCTATCTGCTCGCTCTCCTTACCGACGACGATGTTGGCAGGCATGATCGCACCTGAGAAGCCACCGTTCTGGATTGCGTAGATGACGTTCTCGTAGCACTCTTTGCGCGTGTTGAAGTTGGGTCCGTTTGTCTTCTCGGCGTCTGAAACCTTAGCTGCAGAGCCTTCAGCGCCGACAACGCTTAGCGTGTGGCAGCCGGCGCAGCGCTCAACGAAAAGCTGGCTTCCCGATTCGATCGCAGCCGATTGGCCGCTGACGCTGTTGCCCTCCGAGCCGCAGGCAGCCAGCATCAAGCTGGCGGCAGCGATCAGAAGGATTGGTAGTGAGCGGCGCAGCAACATCAGGCAGTCAATAATACGAGAGAGCCGCGCGGATCGCTGCCCCCCCGCCCAAGTTGGCACGCAGCTCACGCGGTCGCGAGCACTCGCAGCGCGAGAAACCCGATCACGAGGCAGGAGATTGCAGCTACCGCAAGCTCGCGATGAGCGATCGTCAGAACGATTAGCTGCTGCTGATCCTCGGGCAATTTGCGGACCGCCTGCGCGTCATCGAGGTCACGCGAGCTGAGCACCGCGTCGGCCGAGGCGATGCGCAGCTGCTCGGCGATGATTGAGACCGCGATCGGCAGCAGCATGTAGAGCCAGAAGAGGCCGCTGGCGGGCTTGTAGTCGGAGACGAAAACAATTAGTGCGACGGCCGCTAGGAGCGTCGTCGCGAGCTGCGTGGCGCGCCAGAGAATCCAGAAGCTGCGCTCCAGTGAACCTTGCCACCACGCCCACGCGCCAGCAAGTGCGCTGAGCACGGCGAGAGCCGCGACGAATAAGGCCGTAATATCGGCTAGTTGCCGCAATTTGAGCTCTTTGTCACGATCTCTGAACGGTAGCCTGCGCGTCGCTTTTAAGTGATACAACAAGAGGTAGTGTTAAATACTTTCGCCCCTGCCCTGATATTCATCGCCATCGGCGCCACTATCGGCATCGTCTTCGGCATTCTCAACAAGTTTCTCGGGCCAGCGCCGCGGGCCAACAACCACAAGGCCGACCCGTATGAATCGGGCATGCCTTCGGAGATCAAGCAGGGCTTCCGTTTCGGCATCAGCTTCTACATGATCGCGATCCTCTTCCTGCTTTTCGACATTGAGGTTCTTTTCCTCTATCCGATCGCGGTTGTGCTGCGCGCCTTTGGAACCTTTGCGCTGCTGGAGGCGATCACCTTCATTGCCTTGCTTTTAGTTGGCTTCGGTTACGTCTGGCGCCGTGGGGCGCTGACATGGAAGTAATCCGCCAGAAAGCGACCGACGCAGAAGAATTCCGCGCTCAAGGGCTGCGCGCGCGCGACATGCTGCGCGGCGACCTCGACGACAAGGAGCTCGACGAGTTCGTTCAGGAACGCGTCCTAACGACGACGCTGGAGAAGGCCTCCGACTGGGCGCGCGGCAACTCCTTCTTCCCTTTGACCTTCGGCCTCGCCTGCTGCGCGATAGAGATGATGACCATCGCCGCCTCGCGGCTCGACATCGCCCGCTTCGGTTACGAGGCCTTCCGCGCCTCGCCGCGCCAAGCCGACCTGCTCGTTCTCTCCGGCCGCATCTCGATCAAGATGGCGCCGGTGATCCGCCGCATCTACGACCAGATGCTGGATCCCAAGTACGTGATCGCGATGGGTGCCTGCTCAAGCTCGATGGGGGTCTTCAACAACTACGCGATCGTCCCAGCCGACAAGTTCATGCCGGTTGATGTTCACGTCCCAGGCTGCCCGCCGCGGCCCGAAGCTCTAATGCACGGCATACTTGAACTGCGTTCAATGGTCCACGGCGACCCGACGCTCGGTTGGCGCGAGCGCTACGAGGCCGAAGGAACCGAGGAGGTTTACCCGCTCGCCCCGGCCGACGCGACCGGAGTGAATGTCTTCGGTGCTGGCGGCACGGAGGGAACCAATGCCTGACGCGGCAACGCTGGAGCGCCTCGTCGGCTCGCTGAAAGCAAGCGACGCTGACAGCGTGATCGGCACGGTAGAGAGTCCCGGCCGCGTTGCAATTGAGGTTAAGCCGCAGTCGATCGTCGGCTCGCTCGAAGTACTGCGAGCAGCCGGCTACGGGTTTCTCGCCAGCGTCCATGGCATCGACTACTACCCAAACGAGCCGCGCCTTGGCGTTGACTACGAGCTGCTCAGCCGCGAGGCCTGCGACCGCGTAGCCTTGACGCTGCGCGTTTCAACTGAGGATCCACATCTGCCGTCGGTCACGCCGAGCTGGCCATGCGCCAACAACCAGGAGCGCGAGGCCTTTGACATGTTTGGCCTGATCTTCGACGGCCACCCCGACCTGCGGAGGATCTTGATGCCTGAGGACTACGAGGGCCACCCGCAGCGCCGCGACTTCCCGATCGGCGGCGAGCCGGTTCTGTTCACGCACAACGAACACAACGTGCCGCGGTGGTTTGAATGAGCACCGTCGACCCTGCTTCGCGCGAGCTCAGCGAGTACCGCAAGATGGAAGCGAGCGTCACGATCTCGGAGACGACCGAGTTTGAAGGCGACCGCGAGCTCTTGACGCTCAACCTCGGCCCGCACCATCCGGCCACGCACGGCGTGCTGCGGCTGCTTGTAACGCTTGATGGCGAAGTGATCCGTCGGCTACAGCCGATCTTCGGTTACCTGCACACGGGGATTGAGAAGACGGCTGAGCAGAAGAGCTATTGGAAGGCAATCCCGGTAGTTGAGCGGATGGATTACGTCTCCTACTACTTCAATGCGATGGCCTACTGCGGCGCAGTTGAGGCGCTGCTTGAGGTTGAAATCCCAAAGCGCGCCCAATACCTGCGCGTAATTCACCTTGAGCTAAATCGGATCATGAGCCACCTAGTCTTCCTCGGAACCAGCGCGCTCGACCTCGGCGCGATCTCGGTCTGGTGGTACTGCTTCCGCGAGCGCGAAACGCTGCTCGACCTGTTCGAGATGTCGTCGGGGCAGCGGATGCACACGCGCTATTTCCAGATTGGCGGCGTGATTGAAGACATCCCTGAGGGATGGATCGAACAGGTCCGCAAGTTCTGCGCGATCATGCCCGAGCGCGCCGACACCTACGGTGACCTTCTGAACAAGAACGAGATCTTCCTCCAGCGCCAGCGCGACGTCTGCCCGCTGCCGGCTGAGACGCTGCGTGAGTACGGCGTGACCGGGCCGCTACTGCGCGCTGCCGGCGACCCGTGGGATCTGCGCAAGACGATGCCTTACAGCTCATATGAGGACTTTGACTTCAAGATCCCGGTCGGCACGAAGGGCGACAATTACGATCGCTTCCAGGTCCGCCTGGCCGAGGTCAAGGAGTCAGTCAAGATCGTCGTTCAGGCGCTCGACAACCTCCCCGACGGGCCAACAATCACCGAGGACCGCAAGATCGCGCTGCCGCCGCGCCACGAGCTTGCGACCTCAATGGAGGCGCTGATCCATCACTTCAAACTCGTAACTGAAGGGATGCGCGTGCCCGAGGGCGAGGCCTACTACGCGATCGAGGGAGCCCGCGGAGAGCTTGGCTGCTTTGTCCGCTCCGACGGTTCGAGCAAGCCGGCCCGCGTCCATATGCGTGATCCAAGCCTCGTCAACCTGCAGGCCGCTCCGGCCGCGGCCGAAGGCTGGCTGATCGCCGACATGCTGGCAACGGTCGCGATGTTCGACCCGATCATCGGCGGGGTTGATCGCTGATGGCCGACGCCCAGCGCCACGTCACCCGCTTCACCAACGATTCACGGATCCCCGGCTGGGATCGCGCCGCTGATCTCGACAAGGAGCCGGCCGTTGTTCCCGACGCCGCGACGACCGAGGTGCCTGCCGAGCTGCGGGCCGCAATCGAGGATGGGATGCGCCGCTTCCCGGTCGGCGACTCAGCCTTCATTCCGGCTCTCTACGCCGTCCAAGAGCATTACGGCTGGTGCCCGCCGCAAGGGATTGAGCAGGCCGCCGCTGTGCTCGGCCGCACGCCGGCAGCGCTGACCGCCGTCGCGACCTTCTACGACATGTTCGAAATGGAGCAGCTCGGCCGCAAGTCGGTTTACGTCTGCACCAACATCTCCTGCTCGCTCTGCGGCGCCGACGAGCTGCTCGAGGCGCTTGAAGGCGAGCTTGGTGAGGACCCCGATGTGAACGTCCGCGGCTTCGAATGTCTTGGCGCCTGCGACATCGCGCCAATGGCCTCAATCAACGGCATTTACGTAGGCCCTATAGGGCTCAGCGAAGTGCCTGAGCTTGCGCGACAAATTCGCCAGGGCGACGACCCACTGCCAGAAAAGCAGCTCCTACGTCGCCCTAGCGCCGACCCAAAGGTGGCTGAGAAATGACCGACACACTGCTCTTTAAGAACATCGACGAGCCGGGCCTAAACACGATTGACGTCTACATGGCGCGTGGCGGCTACAAGCAGCTAGAGGTCGCGCTGAAGATGGAGCGTGGCGATTTGATCACTGAACTGAGCGGCTCCGGGCTGCGCGGCCGCGGCGGCGACGGCTTCCCGATGGGCAAGAAGGCCTC
>SYIT01000043.1 GCA_005798685.1 Actinomycetota bacterium
ATGGCCGAGGAAATCCTAGGCGTCGGCTTCGACATCCACGGCGGCGGCAACGACCTCGTTGTCCCCCCCCACGAGAACGAGGCTGCGCAGACGCGGATGGCGCGCGGGCAAGAGCTGGCGCAGATCTGGATGCACAACGGGATGCTCCAGCTGGGCGGGGAGAAGATGGCCAAGAGCGTTGGAAACATTGAGCCTTTGGCGTCGGTTCTGGAGCGCTGGGGCCGTGACGCGCTGGTCCTTTTCTTCGTCTCCGGCCACTACCGCCAGCCGCTTCTCTTCTCCGACCAGAGCTTGGAGCAAGCGCAGACGAGTGCACGGCGGATCCGCGCCGCCGCAGCTCAGCTCGGCGACGGCCACTCGCCGCCGGAGCTGGCCGGCCACCGCGAGCAGTTCTTCGCCGCCCTCGCCGACGACTTCAACACGCCGCGCGCACTTGCGGCGCTACACGGCTGGCTGGGCGACGCTGCCGCCCAGCCCGGCGCCGGCAACGATGATCTGGTGCAGATGCTGACGGTGCTCGGGCTGGAGACGCTGCTGCTGCCCGACGCTGGCGCCGCCGAGCCCGACGCCGCCGCGCTTGAGCTGCTCGCCGCGCGCGAAGCTGCGCGCGCCGCCAAGGACTGGGAGCAGGCCGACCTGCTGCGCGATCAGCTCGCCGCGCTCGGCTGGGAAGTCCGCGACGGCGACGATGGCGCGAAGCTAGTGGCGCGGTGATCATCTACGGCCGCAACGCGGTTCACGAAGCGATCCGCGCCAACCGGCGGCGGATCAAGGAGCTGTGGGCCACCGACAGCGCTTCACGCGAGGACTGGCTCGACAAGGCCAGCCAGATCAAACGCGTTAGCGCCGCCGAGATCGACAAGATCTGCGAAAGCCCCGGTAATCAGGGAGTTTGCGCCCGGATCGAGGGTTACCACTATGCCAGCGCTGCCGAGCTGCTGGCCAAGCCCGACCCGCTGATCATCGCGCTCGACGAGGTTCAGGACCCGCAGAACCTTGGCGCAATCTGCCGCACAGCGGAGTGCGCAGGCGCGAGCGGCGTGGTCATCACCGAGCGCCGCTCGGCGCACGTAACGCCTGCCGTCTGTAAAGCCTCGGCCGGCGCAGTCGAGTGGCTCTCTATCGCCAAGGTCACCAACCTTTCCGAGTTCCTTGAGGACGCCAAGAAGGCCGGTGCCTGGTGTTATGGCGCCGACAGCGGCGATCAGGCCACCGATTACCTTGCTCTCGATTACCGCGGCGGCGTGGTGCTGGTGCTCGGCTCGGAGGGGAGCGGGCTGCGTCCACGCGTCGCCAGTTGCTGCGATGCGCTGATCAAACTGCGGATGCTCGGGCGACTTGACTCGCTAAATGCCAGCGCTGCGGCCGCCGCGCTGATCTACGGCATCCTCCAGCAACGCTCCTGAATCGCCCGTCACTGCTGGCTATTTGCCGGTTTGAGCAGGTATTTCAAGACCGCACCTTGACAAGGTTCCATAACTGTGAGATAACTCATGGACTTGAGGCTCTACCTCAGGGTGAGGAATAAGATAAGTGTAACGTTCGCAGTTGGCGCCAGGGGAGGAGTGCGCCACTGAGCTCGTCCGACTTTTCCCTAATCAAATAGGGGAGAAAGGATTGCTCGTGGCCCGTATTTCCGTTTCATCTCACGCTCAGCTAAAGGTTCAGGATGTGTACTTGATAGCCTTGGCCAAGCAGGGCGACCCAGCCGCCTACGATCGACTCGTCCGGCGCTACCACGGATTCGTCCGCCTGAAGGCGTCGTCGTACTTCATTGCCGGTGGTGACAGCGACGACCTGATGCAGGAGGGGCTGGTCGGCCTCTACAAAGCGATCCGCGACTACCGCACCGATCGTCAGTCGAGCTTTCGCAACTTCGCAGAGCTCTGCATCACGCGGCAGATCATCACGGCCGTCAAGACGGCGACGCGCAACAAGCACATGCCGCTGAACCAGTACGTCTCGTTCGCAACGACGCCGGCCGGCTCCAGCGAGGGCGAGTCGACGCTGGAAGAGATTCTGCCTGGCTCAACCATTCACGATCCGGCCAACCGGGTGATCTCGTCGGAAGAGCTGCGTTCGCTGGTCGACTGCCTCTCCTCAACGCTCTCAGAGCTTGAGGCGCGCGTGCTTGCGCTCTACTTAGACGGGCGCTCCTACGAAGAGGTCGGCGGCATCGTCGGTTGCGACACAAAGACGGTCGATAACGCCCTTCAGCGAGTGAAACGCAAGGTTGGCGGCCATCTTGACAGCCGCAACGTGGCCGCTTGAGGTCGCTGCAAGTCGGCGCTGCGGCGGTCATAAGCAGCGCTGTCAGCGATTGCGCTCGTTACCATTCATACGACTGTGTCAGGTGAAAAGAGCCGCACTGGCGGTAACAGCTCCGACGGTTCAGGTGTTGGCCGCCGCGGCTTCCTTGCTGCCGGCGCCGGCGCCTTCCTCTGTTCGATCGGAGGCCAGAATATTCTCGTCGAGAAAGCCGGCGACGCGGCCAAGGCCGACGCTGCCGCCGCCAGCGTTAAGAAGCCGGCCGGGGCAAAGTCGAAGATTGCGGCCGTAACGCCCGGCGCGGGCGCCGTCGATCAGCTTGACTTTGAAACGCCGCAGCCTCAGCCGGGTGGCAAGGTCGTTGAATATTGGATTGAAGCGACCGCGCCGCTTTGGGACATCGTTCCGACGCGACCTCGTCGCGACGTCTGGCACGGCACGCGAATCGCCGGGCCAAGCGTCTTTCGCGCCTTCGCCTATCAACTGATGACCGAAGGGTTCGCAGGCCCGGCCGGCCCGGCCGCCGTTCCTGGGCCAACGCTTGAGTGTGAGGTAGGGGATGTGCTCCGCGTTCACGTCCGCAACGGCCTGCCAGACAAGTACGCGCAGGCGATCACGATGCACCCGCACGGGGTTCGTTACACGCCCGAATATGACGGCGCCTACATGGGTGACTTTACCCGCGCCGGCGGCTACATCGGCCCCGGCGAAGAATTCACCTACAGCTGGGAAGCGGTCCCCGAGTCGGCTGGAGCTTGGCCCTATCACGACCACGGCCCCAATCACACGCTCAACTCAATGCGCGGGCTTTTCGGCGCAATCATCGTCCACCCCAAGGATGCTCCGCGCCCGGACGTAGAGCGAGTCCTCTTCCTACATTCGCTTGCGCCCCCAACAACCGGCCTCAAGCGCGTCTTCCAGTGCATCAACGGTCGCGCCTACGCTGGCAACACGCCAACTATTGAGGTCAAGGTGGGGCAGAATGTAGCGCTGCACGTCTTCGGCATCGACGACGCCTTCCACGACTTTCACATGCATGGCCATCGCTGGCTCAAGGACGGGGGGAATTTCGTCTCCGACAACCAAACGGTTGGCCCCGCGGAGACGATCACAGTCCGCTTCAAGGAAGATAACCCGGGCCGCTGGCTTTATCACTGCCACGTGATGTCGCATCAAGACAACGGCATGGCCGGTTTCTACCTCGTCACGCCTTGAACCGTCTGTGTAATAATCGATCAGTAACCACTCGGTGAACCCTCTGAGGAGAGAAGTTGAATGAAGAGCCTGATTCGTATCGTCGCAATTGCCGCCGCTGCGGCGCTCACCTTGCCAGCAATCGCATCGGCGGCATACCCGCCGCCAGTCAACCCAGGCAAGCCAATGCCGCGCCCGGGCGGAACGGCAACACTGAAGGTCTGTAAAAAGGGTTGCGCCTACAAGACGATTCAGGCAGCAGTCAAAGCAGCGCGCGCCGGTGACACGGTCCGCATCGCTGACGGCGTTTACAAGGAGCAGGTAACGATCGAGGGTGCTTCGAAGCAGGGCATCAAGCTGGTCGGCAACGCCAAGGCTCCTTCGAAGGTTCTGATCAACGCCGCCGGAAAGGGCAATGGCGTAATCATCAACGCTGCGAACAAGGTAAGTCTTCAAGGGCTCTCGTCGCATGGCTATGCCGACAACGGCTTCTTCGCCGTCAACGTTGACGGCTACACGATGGACAAGCTGATCGCCACTGGATACGGCGTTTACGGGATCTACGCCTTCAACTCCAAGGGCGGTACGATCACCAACTCGGACGCCTATTACCACACCGACGCCGGCTTCTACATCGGTCAGACACCATCTCAAACCAAGCCCAAGCGCACCTACGTCAAGAACGTTCGGTCATGGGGCAACGTGCTCGGCTGGTCCGGCACGAACATGCGTTACGTCAACATCACGAAGTCGCAGTTCTTCAATAACGGCACCGGGATCGTTCCAAACGCGCTCGTTGGTGAGCTCTACCCGCCGGAGGAGGACAACGTGATCTCCGACAACGACATCTACTGGAACAACTTCAACTACTACAAGCCGACGCCGTTCCCGAAGGTCACTCCGACCACGGGCGCGATTCCTTATCCGGTGGGCGTAGGCGTTCTGCTCTTCGGCGGCCGCCGCAACATCATCAGCAACAACCGCGTCTTCGGCAACTGGGGCGTTGGTATTGGCCTGATTGAGCAGGTCGACATGGCCGGCAACCAAAACAAGGTTCCCGCTTCGCAGCCAGTCGGCGAAAAGCCGTGGGTGCTTGCCGACAACCGTGTGACCGGCAACAAGACCGGTAACGGTGGTAAGGACATCAACGGCCGTGACCTGTTCTACGACGGGTCGGGATCGGGCAACTGCTTCTCAGACAACACGTTGACGGCGGGCGTCGATCAGCCGGCGTTCACGACCGTCGCCTTCCCTGCCTGCAACCCTTCAGGGCAGCCTGGTCCGACGAACACGTTTAATGGTCCCGCTCAGGAAGAAGCGATCGGCTGGGCGCTGACGCTGATCATCGCTTCAGCCCCAGGTGGGATGCTTCCGCACCCAACCTCGACCAGCTTCCGTGGCACGAAGCCATTCCCGAGGTCGCCGGACGGCGGCTACTCGGTTTGGAGCAAGACGGTTCAGCCACCGAAGTGATTAGCAGACGCCTAACCCCGACGATGCTCGTAGCCCTGGCCGCGCTGGCAGTAGCGGCGCCGGTCGGGGCCGGGCACGCCGCCGGCTCGGTGGGTGCCGCTGCAAAGGCAAAGCCGGCACCACTGAAGGCGACGGCCCAAGTGTTTGATCAGGCGCCTGGCTTCCTTCCTCGGACTATCACGATCCGCAAGGGCGGAACGATCAAGTGGAAAGGGGACGGCTCACTGACCGAAGCTCACACCGTGACCTATCTGCGCGGCCCAGCGAACTACTTCAAGTCGCCCTCGCTCGGCGCCGCCGCTAGTTACAGCCGCAAGTTCAGCAAGGCCGGCAAGTACATGATCTACTGCACGTTCCACGCTGGCAATACGCAGACCATCGTCGTTAAGTAGTCGGCGGCGATCAGGCCGCGAACGGCAGCACCAGCAGCGCGATTACCGCGTAGTGCGTGCAAGCGGCGCCGCTGACTAGCGAGTGAAAGATCTCGTGGTAGCCGAACGTTTCCGGCGCCGGGTCGGGCCGGCCCAGCGCGTAAATGATGCCGCCCGCGGTGTAGAGGACGCCGCCGAGCGCTAGCCCCGCGAGCGCGGCCCAGCCAAGCGCGTCGAAGATCTGCGGCACGGCGAGGATTCCAACCCAACCGAGCGCCACGTAGATGGCGACGCTGAGCCACTTTGGCGCGTTGACCCAAAGCAGCGTCAGCAGCACGCCGAGCGCCGCGCCGCCCCAGGCGATCGCGAGGATCGTCACGGCCAGCGTGCCCTGCAGGATTAGCAGCGCGAACGGGGTGATTGAGGCGGCAATGAAGACGAAGATCATCGAATGGTCCAGCCGCCGCATCCAAGCGCGCGAGCGCTCCAGCTTCCAGTTGTGGCGGTGGTAGAGCGCGCTGACGCCGAAAAGGCCGCAGATCCCGGCTGCGTAGATGATCATCGCGATCGTCTGGCGCTCGCCGTTGGCTAGTACGACGAGCACGACTCCAAGCGCCAAGGCGATCCAGAACGAGTAGTAGTGGATCACGCCGCGAAAGCGGGGCTTTACGCGCGCCGCTAGCGCCGACGCCTCTGAGCGCAGTCGCGTGGCCGTTTCGCCGGCTTCGGCTTTGAGCCGTTCAACCTTTTCGCCGGTTTCGTCGCGCAACCGCTCGACCTTCTCTCCAGCTTCGCTGCGCAGCTTTTCGATCTTCTTGACCACGTGGGGAAGGGTAGAGGCTCTGGGAACGGCTTTGTGGTTCACTCATTGAGTAAGCAAACCAATCAAACGCCAAGGAACTAATTCATGCCCCTAGCAGCCTACGAACTCGGTGATGGCCTTTTGACGGTCCTCTCGATCTTCTTCCTGATCATTTGGATCTGGATTCTGATCTTCATCCTCACCGACCTCTTCCGTGATCACGAGCTCTCGGGCTGGGCAAAAGCGATCTGGCTGCTGTTCCTCGTCTTCTTGACCCCTATTACGGCGCTCGTCTACTTGATCGCCCGCGGCGGCGGCATGCGCGACCGCGCAATCGCAGCGCAAGCCGAAGCCCAAAAGCAGATGGATTCGTACGTCCGCCAGACGGCAGGCGCAGGCTCAACCGCCGACGAGATCGCGAAGCTCGCCGAACTCCACAAGGCCGGCTCGCTCAGCGACGCCGACTACGAGGCAGCCAAAGCGAAGGTTCTCTCCTGACTACCCGGAGTCACACCACTGCACGGTGAGGGCCGGCCATCGCTGCGTGAAAAGTGGGTCTGTTGAGTTCGCGCAGGCCGCGCGGTATGTTTCAGTTATGACGGAAGACCTAGATGAGGCTCACAAGGCGGCAGAGGCGCGGCTTTCGGCGCAGCGGGCATTCTGGACCACGCTCGGTGCTTTCGTTCTGGTTTGGATTGCCTGCACGATCACCTGGGCGATTTCGGGCGCGGGAATGTTCTGGCCGATCTGGGTGATCTTCGGAACCGGCATCGCGACGCTTGTCATGGCTTGGAACGCCTTCGGGCCGCGCAACACGGGCCCAAGCCAGGCTCAGGTCGACGAAGAAGCAAAGAAGTTCGAGAATTAGCGCCACGACGCCGCAGGTACCGCTCTCGCTGTAGACTTTGGTGATCCCCGCAGGCAACAACTTCCGCGCCGCAGTTGAGGCCCACGACCTCGATGCGATGAGCGCCTGCCTGGCAGAAGACGTTGAGTTCTTCAGCCCTGTTGCCTTCAAGCCGTTCGTTTCAAAGCCTGTCGTCACGGCGCTGCTTGGCTTCGTCGGCGAGACGTTCGAAGACTTTGTCTACGTTGACGACATCGAGCAAGGGAATAGCCACATGCTGCGCTTCAGTGCCCGCGTTGGGGATAAGGCGGTCGACGGCGTTGACCTGTTGGAGCTGGACGACGACGGCTTGATCGGCCGCTTCTCGGTGATGATCCGCCCGCTTTCCGCCGCCCACGCGATGGCCGACGCGATGTCAGCGCGCTTCGAGGCGGCCGGTGGCAAGCCCGGCGCCTGAGCGCCAACGCGGTACTGTTTTTTTCCAGAGATGAGCGACGATCAGGCGGAAGAAGCGGGGCTTCGCGTAGCAATTATCGGCTCGGGGCCGTCCGGCTTCTACGCCGCCGGGCAGCTGATCTCAGCGCTCGGCGATGAGGTTGAAGTTGACATGTACGACCGCCTGCCAACGCCGTTCGGCTTGGTCCGCGCCGGCGTTGCCCCGGACCACCCGAAGATCAAATCGGTCACGCGCGTTTACGAGAAGGTTGCCGCCAGCCCGGGCTTCCGCTTCTTCGGCAACGTCGAGTTCGGAACGCACATCGAGCGCCATGAGCTTGAGAGCCACTACAACGCCGTGATCTACGCCGTCGGCACGCCGAGCGACCGCAGCGCCGGCGTGGGCGGCGAGGAGCTGGAAGGAAGCTGGGCGGCGAGTGATTTCGTCGGCTGGTACAACGGCCACCCCGACTACGAGCACTTGGAGTTTGATCTTTCCTGCGAGCGGGCGGTGGTAGTCGGCAACGGCAACGTCGCGATAGACATCGCAAGGATGCTCGTGCTCCCACGCGAGGAGATGGCGGTAACCGACATCGCCGACCACGCGCTCGAAGTGCTGGCGACAAGCAAGGTCAAGGAGATCGTGATCCTCGGCCGCCGTGGGCCTGGGCAGGCGGCCTTCACCAACCCCGAGCTGCGTGAGCTTGGCGAGCTGAGCGAAGCCGATGTAACGGTGGCGCCCGATGGGCTGGATCTCTCCGATGACGTTCTCGCCGAAGACGCCAGCATGACGGCGGCCAAGAACGTTGAAATTCTGCGCGATTACGCCGCGCGCGGGCCCCGCGGCCACGCGAAGCGAATAGTGCTGCGCTTCCTTGCCTCGCCGACCTCAATCAACGGCAGCGAGCGCGTCGAGAGCGTCACGATCGCCCGTAACGAGCTCGTGCTCGGCGACGATGGCAAACCCCGCGCGCAGATCACCGATGAGCTCGAAACGCTCGACGCCGGGCTTATCTTCAGCGCGATTGGCTACCGCGGTAAGCCGCTGCAGGGTGTGCCCTTCGACGAGCAGTCAGGGCTAATTCCCAATCAGGCGGGGCGCGTCCACCACGAAGGCGATGTTCTCCCCGGCCATTACGTCGTCGGCTGGATTAAGCGTGGCCCGAGCGGCGTGATCGGCACTAATAAGAAGGACGCGCAAGAGACCGTTGACCACCTGATCGCTGACTACCGCGCCGGGCTGCTGCCGGAGCCGACGGCGCCGCACGAAGGCGGCTCAGAGGCGTTCGTGCTGGAGCGCCGCCCCGAGCACGTCAGCTACGACGAATGGCTCCACATTGACGAGGCTGAAAAAGGCCTTGGCGAGCCGCACGGCCGCCCGCGCATAAAGCTAACGCGCGTTCACGAGATGCTCGAAGCGATCGAAGCGAAGCGCAAGGAGTAGCCGCCGCTGGCAGCTACTTGGCGAGCGCTGAGCCAACTACGCCGATGCGGAAGCCGGTTTACGGATAAGGTTACCGCTGACGACTAATTCAGAGGAGCAGGAATGACTAAGCTGATCAAGGCCGTCCCCGTCTGCGTCGCATCGATGGCGCTTGCATTTGGCGCCGCCGCCTGCGGCAGCTCGGACACGACGACCAGCACAACATCGACCACCACCACGCCGGCCGTTACGACTACCGCGCCAACCACCACGCAGCAGAACAACCCGCAGGGCAACTGCCCCGACGGTGAGCAGTACGACGCCGCAACCGGCAACTGCTACCCGGACGGTCAGACGATCCCTGAGTAGCGCTTAAGGCGCCGAAGGCGAGGGAGGGAAAGGACAGTTAATTTTACACCCTGTCAAGTTGCTTGTATGCTTCTCGAAGTCAACGTGTCTCCATTAGAGAGGATCCGATGTCGACTGAGCCCGAGACCACCCCGATCACCGAAATCCTCGCATTCAGCAAGGACTCTTGGGAAGACGGGCCGCCGAACGAGCTCTTCGCCCGCATGCGCAGCGAGTGCCCGGTCCACTGGTCGCCTGAGATGCTCGACTTCCCCGAGGAGGCCGGGTACTGGTCAGTCACCACCTACGACGACATCCACTCGGTAAGCCGCGACTGGGAGACCTACTCCTCTGAGATCGGCGGCATAACGGCAATTACCGACGGGGTGCTGCCCCTGGAGCTCAGCCAGGCGATGTTCATCGGCATGGACCCGCCCAAGCACGACCGACTCAAAGCGCTCTTCCAGGGCGGCTTTACGCCCAAGCGAATCGCCGAGCACGGCGAGGAGATCCGCGAGATCACGCGCAACGTTCTGGGTCGGCTCGACGGGGTGGAGGAGTGCGATCTGGTCGACGCCGTGGCCCAGTCGGTCGTCTCCCGGGTGATCTGCCGCTTCATGGGCCTGCCGCCCGAGGACGACCAGATGTGGGCCGAGCTGATGAACAGCGTGATGACTGCCGGCGACGACGCCATCAATCCCGAAGGACCGCAGATCGTCCAGGAGAAGATCATCCCCGAGATCTTCCAGCGCTGCCAAGCCCTGATCGAAGACCGTCGCGCCAACCCGACCGATGACCTGACCAGCGTTCTGGTCCACGCCGAGATCGACGGCGAGAAGCTCGAGGACCACGAGATTGTCATGGGTTTCTTCCTGCTGATGGCCGCCGGCAACGACTCGACCAAGGCCACCTACTGCAGCGCTATGCGGGCGATCCTCGAGAACCCCGAGCAGCGCCAGCTGCTGCTCGACGACCCGGATCTCGTGCCGATGGCGGTCGAGGAGGCGCTGCGGATGTTCCCGGCATTCGCCCACTTCCGCCGCACCGCCACGAAGGACACGGTGCTCAACGGTGCCGAGATCAAGAAGGGAGACAAGGTCGTCATGTGGTACGTCAGCTCCAATCGCGACGCCACCATGTTCGAGGATCCAGACACTTTCGACCTGCGCCGTGAGCCCAACGACCACCAAGCCTTCGGGGCCGGGGGTCGCCACTACTGCCTGGGCACCGCGCTGGCGCGCCTCGAGCTGAAGACCCTGATCGAGGAGTCGCTGCGCTACTACCCGGAGATGGAAATCGCCGGCGAGCCGAAATACGTCGTTTCCGGCTTCGTCAACCAGCTGCACACCCTGCCCGTGCGGCTGGGCCCCAAGGCGATCTGAGCGCCGGCCGGAGTCCGTGGGCTGGCTACAGGCTTCGGCGTCGTGGTCCTGCGGATCGACGGTGGGTTGTGCGACGACGACGCTGATCCGCGCGGACCGTTTCGCCTACGGCGCTTGGTAGCCGGCTGGCGATAGTGTTGGCGCAATGAGAGCCGAGGAGGAGGGACGAGTCCCCAGGGACCCCGAGAACGACTACACGCCCGAGGCCGCCCAGGCCCGCTCGGCCTTCCTGAAAGAGATGACAGGCACCGGGCACGAGACCCTCGCCGGCCACACCCTCGATCCGGCGACCCTCCCTGGGAACATCGAGAACTTCGTCGGCGCCGCGCAGGTCCCCGTGGGAGTCGCGGGGCCGCTGCTGGTCAACGGCGAGCACGCCCAGGGCGAGTTCTACGTGCCGCTCGCTACCACGGAGGGGACCCTCGTCGCCAGTTACAGCCGCGGGATGAAGCTCGCCCGCCTGGCCGGGGGCGTCACCACCACGGTGATCGACGACGCGATGCAGCGCGCGCCGGTCTTCGCCTTCGAGAGTGCCCGCGAGGCCCGGGACTTCGGCGCGTGGCTGGAGGAAAGCTTCGACGAGGTCAAGGCTCAGGCCGACGCCACCACCAGCTCCGGCAGTCTCCGAGACATCCAGCAGTTCCCGGTAAGCCGCCTCGTCTACACGAGGTTCAACTTCACCACGGGCGACGCTGCCGGCCAGAACATGACCAGCAAGGCCACGGCTGCGGCCTGCAGGTGGATCGCCTCACAACGACCGGAGATCGAAAACTTCGCCCTGGAGTCGAACTTCGCCACCGACAAGAAGGCCTCGCGTGTGAACATGCTCCACACCCGGGGCAAGCGGGTGGTCGCCGAGATCACCCTGCCCGCCGAGCTGCTCCAGAGCGAGATGCGGGTTGACTCCCGACGCAGCTTCCGATCGAGGCTGATGGCCAACATGGGCTCGTTCATGTCCGGGGCCATGAACAACGGCGCACACGCCGCCAACGCCGTCGCCGCGATCTTCA
>SYIT01000044.1 GCA_005798685.1 Actinomycetota bacterium
GCTCGGCGCCTGGGTGTTCCTGACGCGGCTTGGCTTCGGCTCGCGGATGGTCGTAACCGGCGACATCACGCAGATCGACCTACCGAAAGATCAACAGTCCGGGCTTGTCGTAGTGGCCGATGTGCTCAGCGAAATCGACGGAATCGACTTTGTCCGCTTCGGTGCCGACGACGTCGTTCGCCACCGACTCGTTCAGCGGATCGTTGAGGCTTACGGTGCATTTGCTGAGCGCTCTGCTCCGGATCTGAAGGCCGAACGCGAGCGCCGCAAGGCTTGAGCGGTTGCGCCGCCGATGATTGAGCTTGATTACATTGGCGTCGATTTGGCCGCCGGCCATCTTCCTGAGCCGGAGGTGGATCGGCTACTAGCGCTCGCCTTCGCCTCAGCTGGGATCGAAGCAGGCCACGTCGCGGTTGAGCTCGTCGGCGAGGAAAGGATCACCGAGCTGAACGCTGCGCACCGCGGCAACGACAGCCCGACCGACGTGCTTTCATTCCCGGTTGACGGCGATGGCGACGGCAGTGGCCCGCGTGAGCTGGGCGACATCATCATCTGCCCGCAGATGACCGAAGACCTGCGTGAAGCGATTGTCCACGGCGCGCTCCATCTCGTTGGGATGGACCACGAGATCGACGACGGCGAGATGTTGGCGCTGCAGGGCGAGATCTGCTCGTGGTGACGAAGGCCGGCTTTGTCGGGCTGGCCGGACGACCGAACGTCGGAAAATCGACTCTCGTAAATCAAATCATCGGCGAGAAGGTCGTGATCGTCTCCGACCGGCCGCAGACGACGCGCAGGGCAATTCGCGGAATCGCGATGCGCGGCCAGACGCAGCTTGTAATTGTCGACCTCCCCGGATTCCAGCGGCCGCGCGACCTTTTGACCGAACGGATGCAGCGGCGCGTCGAACGCGAACTGAGCGATAGCGACGCGGTGCTCTTCGTGCTCAACGGTGAGGAGGGCGTCGGCGCCGGCGACCGCTTCATCGCGGAGCTGTTAAGGCGCAGTTCGAAGCCGGTTTTGATCGCCGTAAACAAGGGCGATCGGCTGAACCGTTCGCGCACAATGACGTCTCTGCTAGCCGCCGAAGAGCTCGGTTTGGACACTGAGATTTTCCCGATCTCGGCAAAGACCGGTGAGGGCGTTGAGCCGCTCGTCGTCAGGCTCGCGGAACTGATGCCGGAAGGTCCGTTGCTGTTCGGAGCCGATGACCTCTCCGACCAGCCGCTGGCGATCGAGCTTGCCGAGCTAATCCGCGAACAGATCCTGCGTCGCACCTTTCAAGAGCTCCCCCACGCGGTCGAGGTCGTAGTTGAGGAGATTGAGCAGCAGCGCGAGGGGCTGCTGCGCGTGCGCGCGTTGGCCTGGGTTGAGAGCGAATCGCAGAAGGGAATCCTTGTCGGCCGGGGCGGCAGGATGGTGCGCGCGATCGGGACGGCTGCTCGCGGTGAGATTGAAAACCGTCTCGGCTCGCAGGTGCACCTTGACCTTTCGGTTCGCGTCCGTCGCAGTTGGCGCACCGACGAGGGGCTGCTCGATCGGCTTGGGATCGACTGAACTCCTAGCTTCGCTGCGCGAGCGCTGCCGCCAGCAGGCCTGCGACCTGCTGGAGCTCGTCGGGGCCAACGGCGTGGCTCGTGATTGCGGGCAGCACGATCAGCGGGCATTGGGCGCCGCTGCGCAGGCGCCGCAGCTGGTCCTGCTGCAGCAGCGAGCGCGAGTGTCTTGAAGCGATCGCTGCGACGGCGATCGGATCGATCACGCTGACGGTTTCCAGCTCGCTTAGCTCGCCGCCGTCGAGGCCGTCTTCGATTAGGCCGTTGGCGACAATCAGGTCGGCGCCGCGGCCCATCTGCGCGGCCAGCGCGGCCTGCAGCTCAAGCGTTTCGTTGACCGGCGTCTCCTCCAGCGTTGAGACCAGCACAACCTTGCAGCGCTGGTCGTCGGCGAGCAGCTCTTCGACATCGCGCGCCTGGTTTGCGATCGGGCCGACGCGGGCGATCTGGGCGAACGTCGTTGGCGTCTTCAGCATCGCCAGCCCGTGCCCTGAGGCGGGCGCGTCGAGGATCACCAGCTCATACCCGTCGGCGTCGTCGTCCCAGCGCTCATCGCGGCTGAGCTCGGCGGCCTTTGTGATCGTCAGCAGTTCGCGGCCGCCGGGCGCAGCGTTAATGAAACCGGCGAAGCTGTTCGAGCGGACCGCAAGGTCGAGCAGGGCGCGCGGGCGGATTAGCTTCCCGGCCCACTCGACGAGCGCCAACTCGGGGTCGATCGTGGTCGCCCAAAGATCCCGCGCAAGCTGCTCCTCGCTGCCGGGTGCTCCTGCCGTTGGATGGCCGATTAGCGCTGGTATGCGGCGCTGGCCTGAAACTTCACAGACGATCGTCTGCTTCTTCTCGGCCGACGCGACCAAAGCCAGCGCCGCCGCGATCGTCGTCTTGCCAACGCCGCCCTTGCCGGTAACGGCGATTAGCTCGCAATTTAAGATGTCGTGTTGCTGCTTTCTCACTCGGCCGTCTACGGTAGGGGCGTGGGGTTTAGCTCAAACAAGGTTGTCAACGATTCTTACCGCAACTGCCGACGCATGCAGCTGCGCCATGACCCAACCTATTTTGCCGCTACCGCGTGCCTTCCGCCCGAGCGCAGGCCTGCTCTTTACGCGCTCTACGGCTACGTTCGCGGCGCCGACGAGATCGCCGACAACATCGGCCTCAATGGTCAGCGGCGAGCCGCGCTCGACGCTTGGCAGAGGGAGCTCGAAGAGGGCCTCCAGCGGGGCTATTCACTCCATCCGGTGATCGGCGCTCTCGTTGACGCCGGCCCCCGCTACGGGATGCCGCTGGAATTGCTGCCTGACTACATGGAGTCGATGCGCGCCGACTGCGATGAGCGCGTGCGGATGCGCAGCCAAGAGCAGCTCGACCACTACATGCAGGGAACCGCGACGGTTGGCCCGGTCGCTGCGCCGCTGCTCGACGCTCCTGACAGCGCAATCGCTTTGCTGCGTCTGCTCGGCGTAGCTTTCCAGCTGACCAACTTCATTCGTGACGTGCCGATCGACTGGCAGATGGGGCGGATCTATCTACCTGGCTTGCATGAGCGTGACCTAAATGAGCAGACCGCCAGCGCTGCGCTGCGAGACCACATCGCACAACAGGTCGAGAGAGCGCGGGCGCTCTTCGCTGAGAGCGCAGGGCTCGGGCAGCTGCTGCCCGCTCCTGTGCGCCCCGGAATCAAAGTCGCCCGTGCCGTCTACTTGAAGGTTCTTGATCGCGTCGAAGAGAACGGCTACGACGTAGTCACCCGTTCCAGCCGCCTGCGTCCGTGGGAGGCCGTTGGCGCGTCCTCCCGGGCGCTGGTTTCGTGACCGTCCGCGCGACCTCACGCGGCGCGCAGCGAACCTCACTGGAAGGTACGCGCGCCGAGGTCCTGATCTGTGGAGCAAGCTTTGCTGGACTTGCGGTAGCAAGAGAGCTAGCCGATAGCGGCGCCAGCGTGCTGGTCGTCGATCGCTACGAGATTGGTGAGCGGCAAACCTCGGCCTGTGCCTGTCCTACGCCTTGGCTTGAGGCGCTGGGGCTAAGCGATTCGATCAAGCAGGAGCTGCCGTACATGAGTTTTACGACGCCAGGTGGCAGCGTCCGCTACCGCCTGCCATGGAGTTGGTCGTCGTTCGACTACCGCCAGCTTTGCCTGCTGCTTTGGGATCAATGCGGGCAGGCGCGCTTTGAGACGGCGAAGGTCGAATCGGTTGGCGAGCAACATGCAGACGGCACGATCGACGTGATAACCGACCGCGGCACGATCTCGGCGCCTTTGGTCGTAGACGCGCTCGGCTGGAGGCGCGTGCTGAGCAGCCCCCATTATCAGCCGCCACAGGCTCCTCTTTCACGTGGGCTTGAGGTCCATCCCGACCACGACGGTTCCGGCGACGCGCTTGATATTTGGGTTGAGCGCGGAATCGTCCGCCGCGGCTATGGCTGGCGCGTTCCGGCCGGCGATGAAGCACGGATCGGCGTTGGCTCATACGACCCGGTTCAGCACGTGAAGGAACCGACCGTTGAGCTTGCCGAGCGGCTCGATCGTGACGCCGTCCGCTACCAAGGCAATTGGTTTCCTCATCGGCTGCGCGAGGGAACCGAGGACGAGATCTTCTTTGCTGGCGATAGCGCCGGCCACTGCTTCCCGCTTTCGGGCGAAGGAATCAGGACGGCTTTCTACTTCGGGATCGCCTGCGGCCGTGAGCTGCGCGCAGTTGTCGAGGGGCGCAGCGATCGCTCCGCGGCGCTGATCGCGTATCAGCGATTCAACTGCGCGCACAAGCGGCCGTTTGCAGTTGCGCTGGCATTGCAGCGGCTGATCCCCACGCTGCCGCCACGGCTGCTGGCGGCGTTGCTTTCGATGATCGGCAACCAGCGCATCGTCGACCGCGCCTTCGGCTGGTATCTAAATCAGGCTGCACCGCAGTTCGTCGATTCAATCCCAGCCCCAGCGGCCGCCACTGCGCGCGCCGCGAAAACGCTTTCTGGGGCCTCGCGGTGAGCGCCGCCGAAAACTCGCTGACGCTCGAACCATCGCCCGAGGAGGCGAAGCGGCTAGCGGCCGAATACACGCTGATCCCGCTGCGCCACGAATTCATCGACGACTGCGAGACGCCGGTGTCGGCCTTCCTCAAGCTGCGCGCAGCAGCGCCCACGGAGCCGGCCTTCCTGCTCGAGTCGGCCGAGCAGGGCCAACGGATGGGCCGATACAGCTTCATTGGCATACGGCCGCGCCAAGTGCTGCGCTGGGAGCTAGCCGACGGGGGCGACCCTTACGCAATCGCCGCCGCAATGCTCGATCGTCTCAGCCAAGCGCCGCTCGACCAGCTGCCGCCATTTGCCGGTGGGCTCGTCGGCTACTTCGGCTATGACCTCGTCCGCACCGTCGAGCCGCTCGGGGAACCCGGCCCCGACCAGCTCGGCCTGCCCGACATGGCGCTGATGCGTAGCGACGTGCTGGTCATCTTCGACCACCTGCGCCACAGCTTGACGATTCTCGTAAACGCCGTCGCCGAAGACGGTCAGCTGAGCGATGCCAGCTATTCAGAGGCCGCCGCCACGATCGCTGAGGTTCGCGCGCTGCTCGATGGACCATTGCCGCCGCTGAAGTCGCCCGGGCCGCAGCGTCAGGCGCCGAAGTTTGAATCGAACTTCACGCGCGAGCAGTTCGAGTCCGTCGTCGCCAGAATCGTCGACTACATCCACGCTGGCGACGCTTTCCAAGTAGTCCCGTCGCAGCGCTGGACCGCCGAGCTGGAGGTTGATCCGTTCTCGATCTACCGTGGCCTGCGCGTCGTAAATCCGAGCCCGTACATGTACTTCCTTGAGTTCGGCGACTTCCAAGTCGTTGGCGCCAGCCCTGAGCCGCTGCTGACCGTGAGCGGCCGCTCTGCCTCGACGCGCCCGATCGCCGGAACGCGCCCGCGCGGCGCCACCGCGGCAAAGGATTTAGAGCTCGCGAAGGGCTTGCTTGCCGACGAGAAGGAGTGCGCCGAGCATGTGATGCTGGTCGACCTCGGTCGCAACGACCTTGGCCGTGTCTGCGAGTACGGCTCGGTCGTCGTTGACTCGCTGATGCAGGTTGAGAGCTACTCGCACGTGATGCATATCGTCTCCTCGGTCTCTGGAACGCTGCGCCCCGAGGTTGGCGCGCTCGACGCGCTGCGCGCAATCCTTCCGGCCGGGACGCTCTCGGGCGCACCGAAGGTTCGCGCAATGCAGATCATCGACGAGGTCGAACCGGTCAAACGCGGCGGCTACGGCGGCGCGATCGGCTATCTCAGCTACGGCGGCGACCTTGACACCTGCATCCATATTCGTACCGTCGTCTGCCGCGACGGTGAGGTGCACGTTCAGGCCGGTGGCGGCACCGTCGCAGACGCCAGCCCAAACTACGAGTACGAAGAGTCGGTCAACAAGGCGAAGGCAGTGATCGGTGCGATTGAACTGGCGACCAATCAGCCGGGCTGGTGGTGACGGTGCGCACGCTGGTAATCGACAACTACGATTCGTTCACCTA
>SYIT01000045.1 GCA_005798685.1 Actinomycetota bacterium
GCCGAAGACGACAATCAGGCGCCCGGCGGTCAGCGCGCGCGCTGTGCGAAGAGCGCTCTCGAGCGAATCGGGCGTGTGTGCGTAGTCGACTACTGCCGTGAAGCGCTGCCCGGCGTCGATCGGCTGAAAACGGCCAGGAGCAACCTCGGCCGCAGCGAGCGCCGGCCTGATGACCTCGTCGTCCACTCCCAACCTGCGAGCCACGGCGATCGCGCAGAGCGCGTTGAGAACATTGAAGTCGCCGGCGAGCGGCACTCGGAACTGAGCCCCGCCGGCGCTGAAGCTGCTGCCGCTGGAATCGCTCAGAATTGACTCGGCTCGCAGGTCGGCGTCAGCGCTGGCGATCCCTACCGTCGTCACGTCGGCAAGTTTGCCGGCGAGCTGCCTGCCGTAGTCGTCATCGATGTTGACCACAGACGGCACGCCAGCCTCTAGCAGCAGCCGCTCCTTGACGGCGAAATATTGGTCAATATCGCCGTGGAAATCGAGGTGCTCGCGGCTGAGGTTTGTGAAAACCGTTATGTCCCAATCGATCGAATCCGAGCGGTGCAGAGCGATTGCGTGCGAGGAGACCTCCATCACGCAAGCTTGGTCCCCAGCAGCGAGCATCTGCGCAAAGCAGCTCTGAAGCTCTGTCGCTTCCGGCGTTGTCCTGACCGCCGGCTCGCGGCTGGCGCCGATGATCTGTTCAACGGTCCCAAGCAGCGCGGTCTGCCAGTTCGCTGCCTCCAGGAGCGCGCGCGTCAGGTAGGCGGTTGTCGTCTTGCCATTGGTACCGGTGATGCCGACCATCGTCAGTGCCGTGGTTGGGCTGCCGTTCAGTTTGGCTGCGGCCGGCGCGATCGCTGCTCGGACGTCTTCAACAACCACCTCCGGCACGCCTAGCCCGAGCGCCCGCTCGGTCAGCAGCGCGGCCGCCCCGCGGCCCACAGCGGAGGCCGCGAAATCGTGGCCGTCGCGCTCGAAGCCTGGAACGCAGCAGAACAGCGTCCCTGGCTCAACGACTCTGTCATCGAGCGCAATTGCGCCGATCTCGACGTCACCTTGACCGTTCTCCAAGCCGCCGAATAGCTCGCGCAACCGCATCGCGCCAGAGTACCGAGGCCTGCGGCCTTTACTTCGGGGCGATTCGCAGGTACGGCAGCGCGAACGCGGCAATCTTTCCGAATGCTGGAGCGGCGACCGAGCCGCCGTAGATGTCGCCCTGCGGCTCGTCGACGACTACGTTGATCAGCAGCTCGGGGTCTGCTGCAGGGGCCATTCCGACAAATGACGCCACGTACGCAGAGTCTGAGTAGTTGCCGGTCGCCGGGTCAACCTTGTTGGCGGTTCCCGTCTTGCCGGCAAGTTCGTAGCCGGGGATTGCCACTTCACTGACTGTTCCGCCCGGCTGGAACACGCCCGTCAGCATCTCCCTGACCGCTGCTGCCGTCTTGGCGCTGATGATCCGCTCGCCAGCGTCAGCGTCAGCCGTCGGTTTGCCATTGACCGAGTTGACCACCCGTGGAGTGAGAAGTTTTCCGCCGTTTGCAATTGCTCCGTAGGCGCTGACCATCTGCAGCGGCGTCACCAGCTGACCCTGGCCGATCGGCATGTTGCCCATCGATGAACCCGAATAATCGGCAAGCGGCGTGATCAGGCCGCGCTCCTCGCCGGGCAGATCGACGCCGGTCGGTTGTCCGAAGCCGAACTTGTTGACCCACTGGCTAAAACGCTTCGCTCCGAGCCGCTGGCCGACCATGATCGCGCCGACGTTGCTCGACTGGGCGAGAATGCCGCCGGTATCGAGCGTGACCCAGCCACGCTCGTGGGATTCGCCAATAACTCGGTCAGCCACTTGAATAGAAGGCGCGAGGTTGAACGAGGTATTTGGCTCGACCTTCTTGTCTTCCAGCGCCGCCGCGACAGTGAACGCTTTGAAAGTCGAGCCGGGCTCAAAGGTCATGCCGAGCGCGCGGTTTTGCGCCGCGTCAGCCGGCGCGCTGCCAGGGTCGTTGGCGTCAACCTTGGGCCAGTTGACCATCGCCAGCACGGCGCCGGTTTTCGGGTTCGTGACAATTGCGGTGGCGCCCTTGGGGCGGTATTCGTCAGCCACGGACTGCAGCACCTCTTCGGCCTTGAGCTGAATCTCGGCGTCCAGTGAGAGCGTCATCGCTGCGCCTGGGACAGAGCGCTTGGTGTCCCGCGTCTCGATCGCTTGGCGGCCGCCGTCAAGCACGCGGCGCTGCTCGCCATCTCGGCCGCGCAACACCTTGTCGTGCGCGTATTCGAGGCCAAAGAGTCCGTTTCCATCTACTCCAACGACGCCCAACACCTGAGCGGCGAGCGTGCCCCGCGGGTAGGTCCGCAAAGCGCCAGGCGCGAAATCGATTCCATTGATCTTCAATGCCTTGATCTTGTCGGCGGCGCCCGCGGTCACGTGGCGCGCCAAATAGACGAAGCCGGTGTCGCGGCGGGCCAGATCGGCAACGAGCTTATCGGCCGGCACGCCAATCAGTGGAGCGAGTCGATTGGCAGTCGCCACGGGATCCTTGATCAGATAGGGAGTCGCCGAGATGTCATCTGCCGGAATCGACGCGGCAAGCGGGACGCCGTTGTGGTCGGTGATCGTTCCCCGCTCAGCTGGAAGCTTGGTGACGGCAACCTGCTGCGCGGTCGCCGCGCTCGCAAGTCCGGACCCCTTGACAATGCCGAGGTAGAAAACGCGCAACCCGGCGATTGCGAGGAGGGCGAGAAATAAACCGAACAGCAGACCGATTCGTCGCTCGATCAGCGGCATCGCTAGTTGGCCGCTCCTGCCGCTAAGCCGCCGGAATTCGGCGCCGAAGCCGGTGCCTCAGTCTGGTCGTTTGGCGCTGATTGGCCGCTGCTATCGGTCTGCTGCGAGCTCCCTTGATCTTGCTGAGCGGCGCTCTCGTCGGTTGTCTCTGCGTTCGGGTCGGAGGCCAGCGTCGTCTCATCACTTGGCAGCGCGTTTGGATCGGTCGAGGGGTCGATCGCCGGGTCGGCAACGGCGCCGCTCACCTTGCAAGCGTGGGCGTCGCTGGCTCTGAGGTAACAAACGGCGTCCGGCGCGGGCATCACGAGGCCGAGGTTCCCTGCCGCTCCGGTTACGCGCTGTGCCCCGTCAAGCCGCGCCAGCAGCGAGCGCTTCTCAGCGTTTTCGCGCTCAAGGATCTGGCTCTGCGCGGCGTCGCTGCTGATCTGTGTGTTGAGCTTCAGCAGCGTCACTTGAAGAAAGACCAGGCCGATCAGCGCCGCCGCGAGAACGCCAATCAGCCAGCGGCCAACGAAGAGCTTTGCCAGCAGGCCGCCCGACGCTGCGCCGGCGCGGCCGATGCTGCGGCGCGTTGGGCGCGAGAGGCGCGGCAGTGAGCGGCCGCGGCGCAGTGGCCGCGGGCTGTTAACCCGCCCGGCTGTTGCCGACGCGGCTGTTGGCGGAGGAGGAGTCATTGCCCCGCCCCAGTGATCATCAGCGCCGCGCGCAGCCTTGCTGAGCGGGCGCGTGGGTTCTCGTCGCTCTCAGCTTCGGTCGGCGTGATGCCACCGCGCGTAAGCAACGTTGCCTCGGCGACGTGGCCGCAACGGCAGATCGGCAGCCCCGGCGGGCAGACGCATTCGCGGGCCAATCCAGCGAGAAACTGCTTCACGCGGCGATCTTCTAGGGAATGGAACGAAATCCCTGCAAATCGGCCATTTTCTCGGAGCAGCTCCCAGGCCAGTGGAAGCGCCGCATCGATCTCTTCGAGCTCGTTGTTGACGGCAATTCGCAGCGCTTGGAAAACGCGCTTGGCCGGATGCCCGGCGCCGAAGCGGGCCGGCGTTGGGATCGCCTGCGTGACGATCTCAACCAGCTCCGTTGTCGTCTCGATTGGGCGGCGCTCGCGCTCACGCACGACTGAGCGGGCGATCTTGTCGCTGTAGCGCTCCTCGCCGTACTCGCGGAATGTTCGCGCCAGACGTCGCTCGTCCCATTCGGCGACGATCTCGGCTGCGGTGATCCCCTCTGACGGGTCCATCCGCATGTCGAGCGGCGCATCGGCCGAATAAGAGAAGCCGCGCTCAGGCGTGTCGATCTGCATCGATGAGACGCCGAGGTCAAACCAGATCAGGTCAACCGGCAGCCCCTCCTCGGCAAGCCCTGCGAGCGCCTCGGCAAAAGATGCCTCGATGAAGCGCGTCTGGCACGGCAGCTCACTGGCGATCTCCTCAAAGCGCTCGCGCGCCTCTGGGTCACGGTCGATCGCCACCAGGAGGCCGTCAGGGCCAAGCTTCTCGGCAATTCGGCGACTATGGCCACCAGCGCCGAAGGTTGCGTCAACGGCCACTTCGCCGGCGCGCGGGTCGAGCACGGCGACCAGCTCATTGGCCAGCACGGGAACGTGGTCGGTGCGCATCAGCAGCATCTCAGTTGGCCTGGCCAAGGGTCGCTGTGATGTCAAGGACGTCGGCGGCGAGCTTGGCGTTCTCAGCTGCCCACGCGGCGCGGTCCCAGATCTCAATGCACGGGCCGGCGCCGGTTACGACAACCTCTTTGCCGAGCGCGCCGTGCTCGAGCAGAAACGGCGGCACCATCACTCGGCCAGCCGCGTCGAGTTCGGTCTCAACGGCGTTGGCTGAGAAGTAGCGCTGCAGGTCGCGGGCCTGTGGCGAGAGCGGGTTGAGCTTGTCGAGCGCTGAAGCGACGAAGGCTTCGTACTGATCGGGCGTCCAGACTGCGACGCAGCGCTCGACGCCCTTGGCGACTACGACGCCATCACTCAAAGATGCGCGGAACTTGACCGGCACGGTAAGCCGGTTCTTCGCGTCGAATGTGTGGTCGAAAGTTCCTCTGAACGCCATCTGGGGCCTCGCCTGTCGCCAGCGAGATAAGTAGTTGCGGGCCGAGGTGGAGGAGTGGGAGGAACCCCTCCACCCCGGTCTGCGACTCGCATACTACCCACTTCACCCCACATTACAACCCCTAGCGCACATTTTTTCCCACAACGGTCTCCTGACGGCCCCAAGACCGCTACCGTATTTCCTCGAAAAGCTCGATAAACGCTGGCTTCAATACTCGTTTTCAGCTACCGCCAAGACCGGCAATCATTGCTGCCGCGACGCAGCAAATTGCCGCCGGAACGAGCAAGAGGGCGACAATCAGCTGGATTTTCGGCGCTGCGCTCTGCGCCCGTTCGGTGATCCTGCGCTGGTGATCGGCACGCGCGCCGGCAGCCAACGCGGCGACCAACGGTTCCAGCGCCGCCCCGTAACGGTCTGCCCGCCGGATCGCCGCGACGAGCGCCACAACCTCCGGCAGCGGGCAACGCCGCTGCAGCTGCGCGAGCGCGTCTGCTCGCGATGCTCCCAAACCGATCACCGCGTCGGCGCGCCCCAGCTCTAACGCCAATAGCCCACGCCCGTGCTCGGCTGCCCCCGCCAGCGCTCGGCCGAGTGGTAGCCCCGCCCTGATCGCCAGCAGGATCCGATCGCTGACTATCGGCAGTTCGGCCTCAAGCAGCCGGCGCCGTTGAGCGGCGCGGCGGCGCAGCAGCAGGTCGGGAAAAAGGAAGAAGGCCACGGGCATCGCTACCACCAGCAGCGCCGTCTGCCCTCCCGCTGAGATGGCGGCAGCAACCAATGCCAGCAGCAGGCCACAAGTGGCGGCGACCAACTTCGCCCCCATCAGCTCCTTCGCGCTGTAGCCGCCCGGGGCGCCGGCGGCATCGACCAACGCAGCCAGGTCGCCGGGCGCCGCCAGGGCGGTCAGGCGGCCGAAGCGCGCGCGCAGCCACTGCCCGCGTGAGCCAACCGCCCGATCTGCGGCGGCCCGCCGGTCGGCGCCCAGCAACAACAGCTCGCCGAAGGCAAAGACCCCGCAGCCGGTCGCCAGCGCAGCGTTGATCGCACTGAAGCTGATCATTGCCGCACGTGAGCCACCCGGCGCACCGCGACTAACGCCACCAGCTGAAGCAGCGCGGCCAGCGCCAACAGGCCGCTCGGCAGCGGCGATTTGAAGATCGATCCGAGCGCGCTGGGCGCTGCCAGCGCGAAGATCAGCGCGCCAAGCAGAGGCATCGCCAAAACGATTCGCGCCGTCAAGCGGGCCTGCGCGCTGGCCGCCCGCGCCTCGCGTATTGCCCGGGCAACACCGTCGAGGTCGGCGGCCAGCTCGCGCAGCAGCCGAGCTAGATCTCCCCCCGTGCGTCGCTGCAGTTGAATCGCAGCGATGATCGCCTCCCACGGCCCGTCGCCGCAGCGCAGGCGCATCGCTTCGAGAGCGTCGCCTGGGCTGAGGCCGATCGCGACCGAGGCGGCGACCTCACCAAGAACGCAGCGCGTCTTTGCGCATACCGCTGCTTCGCTCGCGGCGCTAGCGACTGCGACGCTGAGCGAGTGACCTGCAGCGAGGGAATCGGCGAGCGAGCGAGCGGCCGGGGCAGCGTCGTGGTTGACGCTTCGCCTCCAGCGCCGCTGGCGTGCGCGGATCACGGCCACGGCCGCGAGCGGCCCGCACGACGCCAACATCATCGCCGGCACTAGGCCCAGCGCTGACCAGCCCAGCAGCGCAGCAGCCGCGGCCGCGATCAGGGCCAACCTGCGGCGCTCGGTCACTGCAGCGCCGCGACCATCGCTACCAGCCGCCTGTGCCGGCGCAATTATCGCCGCCGCCGCTCGCAGAAGCGCCACGCGTTCGAGGCCAGCCAGCAGCTCCCAGCCGACAACCACCGCCAGCGCTGCGGCAATCCCGGCGAGCAGGGCAGCCGAGCTCATCACGCGCGGGCTGGCGCGGGGTAGACCGTCTCCGTAGCGATAGCACCATCCCCTGCGACTACGCGATCAACGCTCGCCACGCGTCGGAGCCCTGCGCCGTCGCGCAGCTGAAAGACGACAAGGTCGATTGCCTCGGCCACCTGGGCCCGAATCGCTCCGTACGGAAGCCCGACATCAGCCATCAAGGCAAGCGTCTCAAGCCGCCGCAGCGCTTCCGCTGTCGAGCCGGCGTGGATCGTTGTAAGCGAACCGTCATGCCCGGTGCTAAGTGCGATCAACATGTCGAGCGCTTCGGCGCCGCGAACCTCACCAACGATTATGCGGTCGGGGCGCATCCGCAAGGCGTTGCGGACCAAGCTGCGGATCGTCACCTCACCGCGACCCTCGATGCTGGCCGGCCGTCCTTCAAGCCGCACGACGTGGCAGAGATTGAGCCGAAGCTCAGCCGTATCCTCGATTGTCACGACGCGCTCGTCGGCATCGAGCAGCCCGGCGATCGCCGCCAGAGTCGTCGTCTTCCCTGATCCGGTGCCGCCACAGACGAGAATGTTCAGGCGGCGTTCGATCGCATCGGCGAGAATCTCCACGAGCTCCGCTGACCACGAGCCAAGCTCAACCAGCTGGCCGGCCGAAAGCCCGCGCGGGCGGAAACGGCGAATGCTCAGCGCCGGCCCGTCGACGGCGAGCGGTGGCAGCACAACATTGACGCGCGAGCCATCCGGCAGGCGCGCGTCGCAGAGCGGCTCGGCTTCATCAACGCGCCTACCGGCCGGCGCCAACAGTCGTTCAATCGTCAAGCGAAGCTGGTCATCGCTCTCAAAGTTGGCGTCTGTCACAGCGAGACGACCGCCGCGCTCCACCCAGATCGGCTTCGTGCCGCTGACGAGAATCTCGTCCACCTGCGGGTCGCGCAGCAGCCGCTCCAGCGGCCCGGCGCCGAGCGCACGCTCGGTGATCCGCTGCACGATCAGAGCCCGACTCTCCGAACTGAGCACCGCAGCCCTGCGGTTTACGAGCGCTGCCAGCTCGGTCGCCATCTCAATGCCGGCAGATCCTTCGCGCGCCTGCTCGAGCAGGATCGTGTGAAAGCGCGCGGCAATCGCTTCGATCTGCTCTCCCTCGCGCGCGTTCATCGCTTCGCTGCCGGCGGGCGCGGCAACGCGCGCAGCTCGCGCGCCGCGCTTTGAGCTTGAGCCAGAAGCACTGCCTGCTCGAGGCTGACGCGTAGCGTCAATGCGACCCGCGGCAGCCCTGCGCTGGAGCCTTCTGCGACGGCCGAGGCCGGCACTGCTTCAACAACTTCTGCATCGCGAAGGCCAACCCGTGTTGTCGCAGAACCGTTGGCGGTGTCGCGCGTTATCAGCAGATCGACGCGGCTGCCCGGCGTAATCTCATCAGCATCGCCAACGACAATTACGCGCGCAAGCCGCTCGTTGGCTCGGGCAGCGACCAAGGCACCATCGGCGCCCGCGTCGGCGCCCTGCAGCAAAGCTGGCTGGAGATCGGCGCCTGCAGGAATCGTCACCGCTGCGCGCGCTCCGATCAGCTGGTCTGCGTCTGCGAACGACTGCTCGGGCGCGAACTTTTCGGGCAGCTCGCGCAGCGCCAACATCGCTGCCTCAATCGCTTGACCGCGGGGAATCGGCTTGATCGCCACAACTACCTTGACTGGGCTTCCAACCCGCTGCTCGATCTCAGCTTCGCGGCCTGCGACCTCCGAGGCGGCCAGCGCACCAAGCAGGAGAGCCACTCCGCCAAGCATCACCGCGCGCCGGCGGCGACTCACGCCGCTAGCGCAATCTCCTCGCGCAGCTCGCGCTCTTCAACCAGCGCAGGTGCGTCGACGAGGCGATAGCCGACGCCCCAAACGTTGACGACGTAGCGCCCGCCATCGACGCCGAGCTTGCGCCGCAGGCGGCAGGCGTGCGAGTCCAAGGTGCGCGTAGTGCCGACCGTGCGCCGGCCCCAAACGGTGCGAAGCAGCTCTGCCTTCGTGAAGACGCGGGTCGGGTCGGCGGCGAGCACGCGCAGCAGCGCGAACTCCTTTGCGCTCAGCTCCAGCACTGCGCCGCCGAGTAGCGCGGTCCTCGACGCCGTGTCGAGCTCAATCTCCGCCACGCGCAAACGGCCGCCGGATCGGCCGGGGTCGGCGCGCCTCAGCAAGGCCTCAACGCGGCAGCGCAGCTCGCGGTAGCTGAACGGCTTCTCGACAACGTCATCGGCGCCGCGCTCAAAACCGCGCACGCGATCCAGCTCACCGCAGCGCGCACTCAGCAGCATCAGCGGCACCTGCGGGTCGATCCGGCTGGCAACACCGTCGGCTTCGCGAATGTGGCTAACGAGATCGAGCCCCGACGAATCGGGAAGATCAACGTCGATCAGCGCAAGGTCGGGGTAGCTGGTCTCAAGGTGGCGGATTCCGTCACGGACGCAGTCGGCAACGAGCATGTCGTAGCCGTCGGCGGTGAGATGGTCGGCGAGGAAGGTGCGCGTGGCGTCGTCTTCTTCGATTAGGAGGATCGTGGCTCGGTCTCGATTAATCATGCCCCCATTAGGTCGCGGCGCGCGACTCTTCCCCCCCACCCTTCGCTTATGCCACGCGCCAACCGCCGCGCCGCCTAAGATTGGCTAGTGCGTAACCAACGCCTCTTTGGGCCGCTGCTGGCGATCGTCGGCGCGGTCGCGCTCTTCGTGATCTCGCTGATGACCTGGTACGAGGTTGATCTAACGAAGATCTCGGTCGGCGCAAAGTTCGCCGCCCAGTACGCAAAGCAGGCCGATCTGGCTACCAGCGCCAACGCCTGGGAGCCGTGGGGCTATGGCAGCGACATTGTGATGCTGGCGGTGATCCTCGGCTCGATCGGGCTTGGCGTTGTGCTGAGCACTGGCCGCGCCCGGGCCGTTGGCGCTGCCGGCGCGCTGCTCGCGCTTGGTGTAATTGGAACGCTGCTGGTGCTGCTTCACATTTTTAGCGGGCCGCAGCCGAGCGAGATCGTCGACGTGCAACCAATCGCCTGGCTTGGAGCGCTCTCGGCGATACTGATCCTCGCCGGCGGCTACCTCAGCTTCGATTACGCCCAACACAGCGCGCCGCAGCAACCGAAACCGGCTGCGGAACCGAAGCCAAAGTCGACGCGGCCAGAGGCCAAGCAGCCGCGGCCGCAGCGCCAAAGCGAGCGATCCAGCCGCAGCGGCCTCTGGGACGACTCGGACTTCGAATAGCCGCTACGATCGCGCCCGCGGACCAGCGGCCAAATTCCCGCTCTGTGCGGGAAAATCTGAAAGATCCCGCCCAGCAGGGGCGATTTATAGGGAACGGTCGTACGATCCCGGCGGGTCCTTAGCCCTCCGGCTTGGACCCGCTCTATTTGTGGACTCAATGAACCCCTCAATCCGCGGAAATTACGACTCCGGCGAAGACTTCGTTCTCGAGTACGGTGAGCTTCGCTTCACCTTCAATGAGCGCGACTTCTCCGAGCGCAGCCAGCAGGCCGCGCACCGCCTCGGCTTCGTTGCAGGCACGCTCGACGAGAACGAACTCGAAGACCTCGTAAACCTCGCCGTCAACGGTGAAATTCAGCAGCCCGCCTCAGACCTTGGAGAGCACGTCAACGACTGTTGGCCGGAGCTCGTTGGCCCCGCCGACCGCTCGCTGGTTCATTGGCTGCGGCGCCTGATCTTCCGCTCCGCTTGGCTCGACCAGCGCGTGATGGAGGGCGAGCTTGACGTTCGCTACGACGAGCAGGCCCGCTCCTTCACCTACGTGCAGCCCGACCGTGATGATGAGCCGGTTGGGCTGGCGCCCGAGCCCTCGTGGGGCCGGGTCGCCTACATTCCGCGCTCCGCAGCCCCTTAAGCGCCGAGCAGGTTGCTGCGCAGCGTCTTGCTTCTGGCCTTGTCAACGGCCGGATCGCCGGTCTTGCCGCCGTCCTGCGAAAGCAGGTAGATCAGCGTCGTTTCTCCGCCGACCGGCTCTCGCGAGGCGGCGATCACGGTGAGCGAGCCGGCGCCTGGAACGCTGCGGGCGGCGCCCAGCGCCTTGCGCGCAGCGTGCGGATCGAGATCGTCGAGCGAGTCGATCACGACGGCGCTGTGACCGCCCTTTGCGGTCAGCTTGCGCGCCGCATCGATTGCGCGGTCGATCGCCTTGGCCTGCGAGTCGGCCGATGCAGTCATCGTTTCAGTCGCGGCCGGCTCAATTCCAGCGGCGACCCACTCGGCGCGTTCCTCGGGCCGAACGCCCGCCAGCACGACAGAGAGCTCAATATCTTCGATTGCGGCAAGCTCAGCAGCCAGCATCCGCAGCGTCGTGCTGCGCCCGCTAGCGAACGGGCCAACCACGCTGACGCGCGAGCCGCGGCCGAACGGAGCATTTGATGCAATCGTCTTCAGCGTTGAGCCCTTTGAAGAGAAGCCGACCTTCTTCGTCGGGAAGCCCGCTTCGAGCTTGTCGAATGGAGTGCCGACCGAAACATCGTCGGCCGAGCCACCGTTGATCATGACTACGCGAACCAGCGACGGGTGGCGCTCTGAGCGGCGCGCAGGCCGCGCCGGGCCGGAAACCTTGTCGCCGGACTTCAGCTCGCAGCGACGCACCTGCGCTGCCGAAACGTACACATCGTCGTCGCTCTGGCCTGGCGGCTTAACACGGAGGAACGCGGAGCCGTTGCCGAGCACTTCGATCGTCCCTTCAACGTTCGTTTCGGTGCCATCGGGGCCTCGTTCCGATCGCGAGCCTCCACGACCGCCACTGCGGCCGCCTTCGCCGCGCGAACTTCGAGCGCGCGAGCGGCCCCCCTCGCGGCCGCCACTGCGCGAGCTTGATGAGCCGCTGCGCCGCGATCGCGCTGGCTTCTCAGCTGCCTCTTCGTCAGCGTCATCATCAATCTCTTCCGGCTCCGGGTCAGGGCCGGGGTCGCCGCCCTGGTCGATGATGATCGCCTTTATTAGATCGGCTTTGCGCATCCGCCGAAAGCCTTCGATGCCAAGCTCCGATGCGATTGCGTGAAGGTCGGCCAGTGGACTGCCCTCAAGGGCGTCGCGTGAAAAAACAGTCATTTACTTCTCCTTAGATTGAATGAGGATCGGTTGGCACTCCAGCCGCGTTGTGACAGCGGCAAGCGATCCGTTGCGCTTTCAACAGTAGCGCTCATTGCCAACGCGTGTAATGGAGGAAGAGGAAGCTGTCGCTGCGCCAAGTCTGTTCGAGCGTCAGCCCAAGCGGCGGCTCGAACGGTTCGCCGCTGAGCAAAGTCGGCGCCGACCCGGCCACGAGCAACGGCGAAACGGTGAAGATGAAATCGTCGATCAGCCCCTCCGCGGCGAGCGCCCGCAACAGCGTCGGACCGCCCTCGCTGAGCAGCGTGCCGACCCCGTGATTGGCGTAAAGATCGCTCAGCGTGTTGGCCAACGTCAGCTCCCCTGGCTTCGACCTTGAAATCGTCAGCTCGGCCCCGGTGGCTTCCAGCCGATCATCTGATTCGGTGTAGACGACGATCCGCTGCCCTCGCTGAGCGAACAGTTCGAGCTTCGAGAGCTGCGGGTTGAGGCGGCGCGAAATCGTCGCGGCGATTGGCTCGGCGCTCAGCCCGGCGTCGAGCCGCCGCTCACGATGATCTGCGTCAAGCAACGTTTTGTAGTGCTCGTCGATCAGCGTTGTCGGCCCGATCAGAACGGCGTCAACGCTGCAGCGCAGCTCACGTAGAACGGCCCGGTCAGCCGGGCTGCCGAGCCCGCGGGCGCGCCCTTCGACCGCCGCCCGGCCG
Source organism: Actinomycetota bacterium (assembly GCA_005798685.1). Taxonomy (GTDB): domain Bacteria; phylum Actinomycetota; class Thermoleophilia; order Solirubrobacterales; family Solirubrobacteraceae; genus F1-60-MAGs163. The sequence continues at coordinate 12,519 of SYIT01000045.1, forward strand.
TCGGCCGAGGCGATCATCGCGGCGATCACGCGCGGGCGGCTCAGCTCTGGCTGGCGCTCGCCAAGCGCGAGCTGCGCGACTAGGCCGGCTGCATCAAGCTGCCCGGCGGCGGCAAGGATCTCAAACTCTTGGCTCACGGCAGCGATGCTACGCCAGTGGCCCGGCCTTAGCCGATTTTGGCCTTGACCTTGCCCTTGAAGACGGCCTTGTTGCCGGCTCCATCGGTCGCCGTCACGGTAACCGTAAGGTTGCCGCTGCGCAGGAAGCGGTGGCTCAGCTTGAAAGAAGATCGTTTGCCGACAACAGCCGGCGAGCCGTCGCCGAAGTTGACCTTCACGGAAGCAAGCCCGGAGCCTTTTGGCGGCTTCGCGTCGGTAGCAGTGCCTGAGAGCGTCACCGCCGAAGCCGAGCCGCGCAACTTCACCTTCAGCAGCGGAATCGTCGTGTCGACCTTTAGCTTGCCGGGCGCCGAGGAGACCGTCTGGCCGACGCGGTCAAAGCTCTCGACGCGCAGTTTGTGCGTCCCTTCGCCAAGCGCCGAGATCGGCGTGAAGCTGGTTGTCGTTGAGCTGCCGGCCAGCAGATCATCAATGTAGATGCGGTAGCCCCGCGCCGGCCAGCCTTGCGAGGAGGCCCACCAAGTAAGCCTTGGCTGCAGCGTCTTGCGCCAGCCGCTAAGGCCAATCAGGCGAACCGCCTTTAGCGGCAGCGAGAACGAGGCTACTGCGACGGTGCGCGCACCGAGCGGCCCCTGCGTGAAGGCGATCACGCTGTCGCCATAGCGGTCGGTCGCCAGATCGAGCCCGCCGCCGGACTCGGCTGCGCCGAGTGCGGGAGCCGAGAGCGCCGTTGCTGCCGCAAACGGCGGCGGCTCTGGAAGCGCGTTGTCCTCGGCGATTTTGCGCGCAACTATCTCCTGCCCTGGGGCCTGAATCCAGGCGCTCACGCCGTGCTGATCGACCGCGAAGGTGCTGGCAGGAATCGCGTCCTGCGCCGGTGAGCTGCCCAGCGGTGTAGCCGCGGTGACTGAGCCGCGACGAATAATCGAAGCCCAGATCGTGCCGTCGGCACCCTGCACGTTGATGATTCCCGAGCCACGCTCATTGGCTGCGATCGTAGGGCCGGCGCTGGCGCCGATCGCGGCTCCGCCGGCCAGCGCCTGCGGCGTTTCGAGCGTTGAAGCGCGCACGCGGCGCACAACCGCGCGGCGGGCGCCATCGGCAAAGCTCTGCGAGAAGACGACCCAAGCGAAGCTTGAATCGGCCTGCATAGCGATCGCTGGGCGATCGGCCGAGCCGCCTGCCCGGCCGTCGAGATTTTCCGCGGCGGCGCTCAACACGACGCTCGAGAAGGCGCCGCGCACCAGTCGGCGCACGCCGATCCGCGTTGCCGCGCCGTCAACCTCGCCAAACGCCACGACGCCGGTGCCATCAGCCGACGTCGAAACCTTCGGCGCCAGTTCAGCGGTCGAACCGGCGCTATTGGCGGGGTTGATGTTCGCCGTGCCCGCGTAAACCGTGTAGTTGGTCTCGCGGCGTGGAAGATAGGCAGCGCGGACGCTGCCGTTCTCGGCCCAAGCGACATAGGCGACGCCGGTGATCGGCGCCATGTCAACCGATGGTGAGCCGGCGCCCGGGCCACCGAGCTGCTGCGGCGCCGAGAACGGTTGGCCGGGGGTAATCTGAACCCTCGCCCAGAGCCCTGCGCTGTTCGCATAGACGACCGTCATTCTGCCGCCGCTGGCGATTCCCACGACAGGCTTGCCGATCACCGCCGGCTGGCCGGGATCAACGCGCACCGGGGCCTGAGGCAAGCCCGATGCGAGCGTGCTGACGAAGGCGTGGTCGGCGCCTTCATCACTGCGCACGTAGGCAACAACGCCGCTGCCGTCGAAAGCCATCTCAACGTCGCCGAGCACAGTCACGCCGGTCGCCGGGCCGTCGACCACAACCGCGCCGGCAAATGAACCTTCGGCTGATGCCTGCGCGGCGAGCGACAAGCTCAGTGCGCCGGCAGCTATGCAGAGGGCTGCGAGCCCTCGCTTGCAAGGGAAAGACTGCACCTCTGCAAGGCTACGCAGTTGGCGCGACGTTGGCGACGATTCCCTCTGCGGCCGCTTCGGCGCTGAAGCTCTCAACCTCGGCTTCAACGCGTGCTTCGTCCCAATCGAGTTCGGCGGCCATCGCCTGAGCGACGCGCCGAGCGACTGCGGCATCCTCGCCGGCCACCTCACGGGCCGCCAGCAGCGCGACGCGGCTGCGGCGCAGCAGCGCGTCACCTACGCTGCGCGCCTGCTCATTGCGCGCCGCGAAGACGACCTCAGCGAGCAGGTCGGTGGATCCGTCGGCGACGATTGGTTGTGCCAGCTCGCCGCGCTCGGCAGCGACTGCGAGAACGTCACGGGCGCGATAGCCATAGCGCCCCGCAAGCTGCTCGTAGGCCTCTTCGGGAACGCCCTCAACTCGAGGCAGCTCATCGGCGCGGATCGCTTGGCCCAGTGGGATCTCCTCGGTTCTGCAGGGAGCCTCGCGTGACTCGCGCTCAACGATTCGATCGACCGCCATCTTCCCCATCCGCCGCCAAGTCGTGAGTTTGCCGCCGGTGATCGTGATCATCCCACTGGCCGTTTCGTAAAGCTCGGCGCGGCGCGAAATGTCAACCGACTTCTTCGGGTCGCCGGTTGCGATCAGCGGCCTGACGCCAGCGAAAGCGCCGCTGACGTCGCTGGCGTCAAAGTCGGTTGCGAAAAACTCGTTGGTTGCGTCAAGCAGGTACTCGATGTCGACAGCGGCTGGTCTGACGTGGTCGAGGTCGGTCTCGTCATAATCGTTATCGGTCGTCCCGATCAGCGTTGAACCAAGCCACGGCAGCGCGAAGATTGAGCGCCCCCCGCCAGCCGGCACAATCACACCGTCGTTGAGCGGCAGCTTTTCGCTGGAAATCGTGATGTGCGTGCCTCGGCTCGGGCGGATTACCGGCAGGTCGCCCTCCTCGCGAAGCTCCTCCGGGCGCAGCCTGTCGGCCCACACTCCGGTTGCGTTGACAACGTTGTCGGCCTCGATCTCAAACTCACTGCCGCTCTCAACGTCGCGCACTTTGAGGCCTCTAGCGCGGCCGTTCTTCTCCACGAGGCCGATCGCCTCGAGCCGGTTGGCGCAGATCGCACCGAAACGCTCAGCCTCCTCCAAAGCCGTTAACACAAGCCTTGAGTCGTCGGTCTGGCAGTCATAGAAGAGATAGCCGCCGGTCGGGTTGCGTGGAGCGAGCGCCGGGGCGCGTTCAACGACCTCCGCTCCCTCGATTATGCGGTGGCGTTCCGGCGCCCAGTCGCCGCCACATTGATCCCCCTCCTCTTCACCGCGCTTGCGCCGCCCGCGCAGCTTGTCGACGGCCATCACGTCGTAAAGGTTCAGCCCCATGCCGAGCTTGCGGTCAGGCCGTTCACCATCGAAGGCCGGCACGATCATTGGCAGCGGCGTTACGAGGTGCGGTGCCAAGCGAACCATTAGCTGGCGCTCGAGGAGCGCCTCGCGGACGAGCCCAAGATCGAACTGCTGGAGGTAGCGCAGGCCGCCATGAACGAGCTTTGACGAGCGGCTCGACGTGCCCGACGAGTAGTCGGCGCGCTCGATCAGCGCAACGGTGTAACCGCGCGTTGCGGCGTCCAACGCGACGCCGGCGCCGGTGATGCCGCCGCCGATCAC
>SYIT01000046.1 GCA_005798685.1 Actinomycetota bacterium
ATCAGCCACGCGACGATCGGCGGCAAGCCGGCCGAAGAGGTGATCGATGATTACGTCTGGTTTGAGGATCAATTTATCCGCAGCGTCCAGCAGCGCGGCGCCGAAGTGATTGAGGCGCGCGGCTCTTCCAGCGCCGCTTCGGCAGCCAACGCCGCGATCGACCACATGCACGACTGGGTGCTCGGTTCGGCCGAAGGCGATTTCGTTTCGATGGGGATCCCTTCGGATGGCTCCTACGCGGTTGACGAGGGGATCATCAGCTCGTTCCCTGTGATCTGTAGCGGTGGCGATTACAAGATCGCCGAGGGGCTTGAGATCTCCGACTTCTCTCGCCAGCGGATCGACGCCAGCGTCGAGGAACTGGCCGAAGAGCGTGAGGCTGTAACGAAAATGGGCCTGCTCGGCTGAGCAGACCCATCACCACTTCAGGCAGCTTTCCGACTCAACACTGCGCTCGGGTACCAGCCGCGACCCTTCTTGTGCACGAGCCCTTCCTTCTCAAGGTTCGGCAGCACGCGGTAAAGGTATTTTGGCTTGATCCCGATCTGCTCCGCGATCTGCGGGATCGCAATCCCTGGGGTGGCGGCGACGAGCTCCAGCGCCTGCTTGTCGCGCACGCCTGAACCCTTCGGGCGGCCGCGGCGGCCGCTGCCTTTGCCTGGGCCGACGCCGTTGCGGTGAACCGACTTCTTCGCGGTGCGCCGCGCCGTTCCGCCGCGGCGGGCGCCGCTAGGGCCAACCGAGCCGAGTGCTTCGACCGCTGCCTCGAGCCTGTCGTACTCATCAACGAGCGGGCGAAGCTGTTTGAGGCGCGATTCCATCTCGCCCCTTTTCTGATCAACGAAGTCTGCCATTCGGTAATTCTCCTCTATAATTCACGAATAGTACTAATTCGTGCGAAAGGGTAGCAAAGATCACTTTCGACAAAAAGCGCCCCGCGGGCTGAATCTCTCTTATGTGAAAAGCTGCTGCAGCTGTCTGAGTGATGCCAATGCTTCGCTTTCGGGCAGGTCGCCAGCGATCGCCCGCTGGGCGACGCGGCCGATCACTCCCATCGGCGGGACGAATTCGTTGCTGTAGTGGAAAAGAGTTCCGTCGTTATTGGCTTCTAGGCGGTAGCTGGTCTCGGCGCGCGAGCCCGCCGGCCCGCGCCCTTCCCACTTCGCAAGCTCGGGCTTGTCGCAGGTCACGAGCTCCCAGCTGACCTTCAGCGGCGCGCCGCGCAGCTCCATCGTTTGAACCATTTTGAAGCCAAGCCGCGGCGGCCCGTCGTCGGATTCGTTTAATTTACGGTGAATCGTCACCCAGTCGCCCAGTCGCGCAGGGTTAAGCGCAACGTCCCACACCTCTTGCGGCGTGGCGCTTATCTGGATCTCTGCCGTAACTGCTCCCATCTGATCTCCTAACGAGCCGCGAGCGGCTCTATCTCTTCCCACTCGCGCAGTGCGTGCGAGATTGCGCGGTCAAGGCGGTGAAGGTGGACCGTGAAAAGCTCACGCGCAGCAGCGTCATCGGCCAGCAGGTCGCCGCTTAGGCCTTCCATCAGCGGCCCGACCAGCTCGTTCTGCTCGCCGGTAATCGACGCCGCCACCGCGCTGGCGACGGGCGTAATCGAGAAGGGCAGTTCAACGGCCGGGCGGCTTAGCAGCATCGCGCCCGCGATCCGTTGGATCAGCTGACCGTAGCTAACACTATCGGGGCCGGCGACGTCGAGCGTCAGCTTGCCTCCGACCGCGGCTGAGAGGCCGGCCGCCTTTAAATAAGCGACGACGTCGCGCCCGTCGATCGGCTGCGTGCGGAAGTCACGCCAGTCGGGTAGCGGCAACAGCGGTGAGCGTTCCAGCAGGCGGACAAGGAAGCGAAACGAGCGCGACTGGGCGCTGATCACGATCGAGGCGCGCAGAGCTACCGCTTCGGGCGCGCTGCTGAGCAGCTCCTGCTCGACGGCAAGGCGGCTGGCGAGGTGCTCGGAGGGGGGGCGGTCGGTCGGCACAAGGCCGCCGAGGTAACAGACGCGCCGCAGCCCAGCACGCTGCGCCGCAGCAGCGAAGTTCTCCGCCGACCGCAGCTCACGCTCAGCAAACGGCTCGCCCGCGGCGGAAGGCTCCATTGAATGGATCAGGTAGTAGGCAAGCTCGGCTCCAGCCAGCGCCTCGTCAAGCCCCTCTCCGCTCAGCACGTCGCCGCGGACAATTTTGTCGAAGCAGCCAGCCGTTATGCGTTTTGGATTGCGTGCGAATGCGCGCAGCTCGTGGCCTTCGCCAGCGAGCTGCGGTGCGAGCTGCGAGCCGATCGCCCCGCTGGCGCCTGTCAAGAGAATCCGCATCTTCACTAGAGGCTACGAGGCTGGCTGCTTGCGGGAGCTTTCAGCTTGGCCGCCTCGGGGCCCACCGCTCGCAGCTTCGGCCGCTCGATTCACCGAAGGTGCGGCCTCATTTGTTACGCCCGCGTGAAAAAAGTACGGCAGGAGCGGAACACCGCGTTGCAGATTTGCGCGCCTTTTGATTGATTACGGCGTGGCTTGGCAAACGAAAACTAATGGGGGTGAAGCAAGTGGCGAGACCAGCGAAGGCAGCAAAGGCATCATGCGACGACTGCTTCTTCCGTGCCCGGATGCTCTGCGCACTGGAGCTCGACGACGCCTGCGTGACCTTCCGCCCCGACCACCCTGAAGGGCTGCGCCCGCCGCGCCAGATGCGCTTTGAGTTCCGCCAAGAACGCAGCACCAAGGCCGCCTGGGCGTTCCCAACGGCGGCCGAGCAGGCCGCGCTGCACAGCGCCTGACCGGGCCCTCAGACGACGGCGTCGGGAGGGGCCGGCTGCCCATCGCGCTGAGCCTTTTCGCGCGCCGCGGCGGCAACACGGCCGATCCAGTTGGCGCCCGGCGTGTCGGTCAATCCGTGCGCGACAATCGAGGTCACGACGCAGAGCGCGGCCAAGTTGGTCACCTCGGTCGCGCCGGGAATTCCAAGCGCCAGCAGGAAGAGCGAGTAGGTCATCGTCGCAACGCCCTTCGGGCCAAACCAGCTCATGAAGGCCTTCGTTTGCGTGCTCAGCTTCTCGCGGTTGCCGATCAAGGAGAGCCAGACTCCGGCGGTTCGCGCGACGAGCAAGGTGATGAGGACTATTGCGACCGCCGCCCAACCGTTTGAGAAGAGCGCTTGGACGGTCAGAATTGAACCAAAGACGACGAAGATGCCGAGCTTGATCAGTTCGAGAATCTCCTCGGCGCCGCTGCTGAAGTAATCGCGAATGTCAGCGCGACGAACGCCAAGCGTGATCGCGCAGACGAAGACGGCGATGAAGGCGTTGCCATGACCGGCGTAAGCAAGGATGCCGTAGGTCAGCACGGCAACTCCGAGCGAATAGAGGACCTTCTGGTGGTCAGGAATCGCTGAGCCGCCGCTCGAGCGCGGGATCAGCAGCGAAGCGATGTAACCGAGCGCGATGCCGGCGAGAACGCCGATCGAGATGTCTTCGAGCATGAACTGCCACCAAACCATTCCATCTTTAGCGCTATCCAAAGCGGCCGCGACCGGAATGATCAGCGCCAGTGCCAGTCCGTCGTTGAGTCCCGATTCAAGATTCAAGGAGTTGCGGATTAGCCGCGGAACACGAGGGTTGGTGACGACGGCCGATGAGAGCACAGGGTCGGTCGGCGAGAGCAGCGCGCCGAGCAGCGCCGCCTCGAGCCAGCTGAGGCCGACGATGAAGTGGCCGGCGACCATGATGATCGCCGCCGTGATCGGCATTGCCACCAGCAACTTGCGCAGCGGCAGGTGCCACTGCTTTGCCAGCAGCTCGGCTTCAACCTCAAGGCCGTCGCGAAACAGAATTATCACCAGTGCGATGATCGCCAGCTCCTCGACAAAGCCTTCGTCGGCCGTGAAATCGAGTACGTCAAGGCCGCCCTGACCCAGCGCAAAGCCCGCCAGCACGTAGAGCGCCGTCAGCGAAAGGAAGCTGCGATTGACGAAGCCCGAAATCAGCGCGCCGATTACCAGCAGCGCGCCAAGCACGATTAACGCGATCTCAAAAGTCTCCACCTCGGTAGAGTCTCAAAAGCGGGGGAAAGGGGCGAACAGCGCTATGCAGATCACAATTCTTGGCAAATCACCCTCGTGGCAGGACAGCGATGGAGCCTGCAGCGGCTATCTGGTTGAGACGGCGAATACGAAGCTCCTTGTTGACTGCGGCAGCGGCGTTTTCGGCAAGCTGCGCGAGCGGATCGACTACGGCGAAATCGACGCCGTCGTGATCAGCCACTTCCACGGCGACCACTGCCTCGACCTGATGCCCTTCGCCTACGCGCTGACCTACTCGCCGCGCTGGTCGAGCGCCAACCCGGCTCCGCGCCCACGGCTGATCGTGCCCGCCGGCGGCGGCGATCTGCTCTGCCAGATCGCCAGCCTTCTCGGCCCAGGCGAGACGATCGTCAACGCCTTCGCGGTAAGCGAGTACGAGCCCCAGCAGGTAGTCGGCGTCGGCGACTTTGAACTCCACTTCTGCCTTGTGCCGCACTATATCCCGACGTTCGCGATCTCCGTTACAGCGGCAGGCGAGAAGGGCCGCTTCACCTTTGGCGCCGACTGCGCGCCGAACCAGCAGCTAATCGACTTTGCGATGGGAAGCGACCTGCTGCTGATCGAAGCGACGCTGCGCGAACCAGGGGGCGACGAGCCGCGCGGCCATCTGACGGCGACTGAAGCCGGTCAGCACGGACGGGCCGCAAAGGTTGGCCGTTTGGTCGTGACGCACGTCTCGGAAGACCTCGATCAAGCGCTTTCGGTGGCCGAGGCCGCCGAAGCCTTCGGCGGCGAAGTGACGCTCGCTTCGGAGGGGCTAGTCCTTGATTGCTGACAGAAAGTTGACTTAGCGGCTATGCTGCTTGCTCGAAATTCCAAGAGGGAGATTTACGATGGCCTCGGCTTCTGAACGAGCGGCAAGCGCCGCCAGCGCAGCACAAGACCTGCTCGGCAACCCATATATCCGTCGCGTAGTTGAAGACCCTGAAATTCGCGACAACGCGCGCGTAGCCTACGCAGCCGCGCGTGAAGCGATCGAGCGCATCTCCAACAGCGACAACCCTGCTTCGGCGCTTCTTGACGACCGCAAGCTTCAGCGCTCAATCAAGCGCGCCGGTGAGGCCGCGCTTGAGACGCGCGCGCTAATCATCGAGCCGCGACGCTCACACCACATCGTTCGCAACATAGTGATCATCGGCGCCGGTGCCGTTCTGGCGATCGCGCTCAGCGAAACGCTGCGCAACAAGGTGCTTGACCTGCTGTTCGGCGCTGAAGAAGAGTTCGACTACGTGCCGACGACAGCACCGCCTGCCGCCAGCGCCAAGGCCGACGCTCCTTCGACCGCTGACGTTGCCGCGACAAACGGCAAGGCCGATACGGCGGAAGCCGACATCGACGAGGCCGCTGTAGAGAGCGAGTAGCGCTCAGCGCTACGGGAAGATCTTCCCGAACTTCGCGAACAGGCGCAGGTTGCCCTTGGGGCGCAGCTTGCGCGCAAGCAGCAGCTTGCGGGCATCGACGCGCTTGGCGAAGATGTCGGCCCAGTCATCGAATGAGACGACGAGTTTGAGGGCCGCCTTGCGAGCCGTGCCGCGCTCGGCGATGCACTTGCCGGCGTCGAAGCTGAGCTGCCAAGGCTCGGCGTCGGTGAAGGCCCACTCGATCACCGTTCCTGAAGGCACAACGTGGACATCGGCAGCGCGAGCAATCGAATCGAACATCACTTCGGTTGCGTAAGGATCGCGCGATGCAGGTCGCTCTGGGCCAACGAGGTTGGCCTGCAGCAGCACGCGGCCGCGGCTGGCGCGCTCGTCGAGCGGCAGGTCGACCGGCAGTGGCGAGCGCTCCACCTTGTGGAGATCGATGCCGATCGCTCGCAGCCGCGATTCGAGCGCGGTGATCCCGTCGCGGCCCAGCTCGTCGTAGGAGTAGTTGAAGGCTTTGAAATAGCTTTCGTCCCAGTTCGGCGGCATCGCGACGCCCGTGATGTAGACGCTGTTCTCGCGGAGAACGTCGAGTACGGCCTTCTCTGTGCCCTTTGGGTCGGCGTCGTAGAGATCGGCCAGCGCCTTCACTCCGAAGGCGATGTGGCGCTGCTCGTCGAGCGCGACGTTGGCTATTCCAGCGCGGAAGCCAGGCATTAGGTCCTGTTCTTCGAGGAAGGCTTCGATCACGTGCTGACCAGGCTGGGCGAGCGCGGCCTCAATCAGGACGTGGTAGATCGTGATCGCTCGCGCAAACTGATGCGGCGATTGGTCGGCGCGAAGCGCCACGCACATCTCCTCAAGCTCTTGAAAGATCATCTTGTGCCCCCAGCTGAGCTGGCTAGCGGTGGCGTTCATGCCGCCGGCAATGCTGCCGTCGCCGAGGCCAACGACCTCGTTGATGAAGCGGTTGAAGAAGACGCTATGGCGCGCTTCGTCGACCTGCTGGGTGGCAATGAAGTACTTCTGCTCCTCCAGCGGCGCGGCGTCGATGTAGGGCGAGAGGCCATCGGTGACGGCATCCTCGCCGTGGAAAAAGAGTGAGAAGAGCCACATCGCCGTGCGGCGCTGAGCCTCGGTCATCCGCTCTTCCCAGTCAATCTTGTCCTGCGTGAAGTCAATCTCAGTTGCCGACCAGTTGCCGCGTTCCCAGCGCTCGTAAAGGTCGGCGTAGCTGATGTCGTCGGCGGCTCGACGAGTTGTCGGGCGCGAGGTTGTGGTGGCCATCAAAAGTCTCCTTCGCTGCTTTCAAAATACTTTGACAGAGTGTCAAGCTAAAGCATAGCCATCATGGCTGCGACAGCGAGCAGTCTTAAGCCAGCTTTGGACTCCGCCAAGCTGCTGCCAGCTTCGCCGAAAGCAGCTTCGTTAGATCGTCGATCGCGACTCGCTCCTGCGAGAGCGAATCACGATCGCGGACCGTCACCGTGCGATCCGTTACCGAGTCATGGTCGATCGTCACGCACCACGGCGTGCCGATCTCATCTTGGCGGCGGTAGCGCTTGCCGATTGAGCCGCCCTCGTCGTACTCGGTCGTCATCAGCCCACGCAGCAATTCGAACGCTTCGCGCGCCAGCTCCGGCTGGCCGTCCTTTTTCACCAGCGGCAGAACCGCAACCTTCACCGGCGCCAGCCGCGGGTGGAGGCGCAGCACGGTGCGCACGTCACCCTCGACCTCTTCCTCGTCATAAGCGTCAACAAGGAAGGCCAGCGTCGCGCGGTCGGCGCCGGCGGCCGGCTCGATCACGTGCGGCACGTACTTCTCACCGCTGGCCTGGTCAAAGTACTCGAGCTTCTCGCCTGAGAACTCGGTGTGCTGCCTCAAGTCGAAGTCGCCGCGGTTGGCGATCCCCTCAAGCTCCGACCAACCGATCGGGAAGAGGTACTCGATGTCGCTGGTGCCGCTCGAGTAGTGGCTCAGCTCGTCCTTTTCGTGGACGCGCAGCTGCAAGTGGTCGGGGCGGATTCCTAGGTCGGTGTACCAACCAAGCCGCTCGGTGCTCCAGAACTCGAACCACTCGTCGGCCTCGGCCGGTGGAACAAAGAACTCCATCTCCATTTGCTCAAATTCGCGCGTGCGGAAGATGA
>SYIT01000047.1 GCA_005798685.1 Actinomycetota bacterium
CGACGGCTTCCCGCGCACTATCCCGCAGGCCGAGGCGCTCAGCAGCGAGATTGAGAAGCTCGGCCGCAAGCTGACCGCCGTTCTGATGATCGATGTTGACGATGAGGTGATCGTCCAGCGGATCTCAGGGCGCCGCGTCAACCCTGCATCCGGCCGCGTCTACCACGTTGACTACGACCCGCCGGAGATCGAAGGGATCGACGACGTTGACGGCACGCCGCTCGTCCAGCGCGACGATGATCAGCCGGGGACTGTTCGCAATAGGCTCGCCGTTTATCATCAGCAGACTGCGCCGCTGGCCGACTATTACGAACAGCTCGGTCTGCTGCATCGCTTCGATGGTTCCGCCGCTCCCTCCGAGGTTTTCAGCCACATCCGCGCGACGATCGCGACGCTGAAGCTCGAAGAGACGATCTGAGCGGTCCGCGTAGCACTGTGATCATTAAGAAGACCCCTGAAGAGATCGAGAAGATCGCGGCCGCCGGCGAGATTCACGCCCGCGCAATGCAGCTGGTCGCGGGCAAGGTTGCACCGGGCGTTACGACCGCCGAGCTCGACGAGATGGTCGAGCGCTTCATCCGCTCGCAGGGTGCGGAGCCTTCGTTCAAGGGTTACAACGGCTTCACTGGTTCGATCTGCGCGTCGCCGAACTCAATGGTTGTGCACGGCATCCCCGGCGCTTACACGCTCGCCGACGGCGACATTCTCTCGGTCGACATCGGCGTCACGCTCGATGGCTGGGTCGCCGACGCCGCTGTCACCTTCCCGGTTGGCGAGGTGACGGCTCAGGCTGAGTCGCTGATGGCGGTCACTGAAGCCTCACTCTTCGACGCTGTCGAGCAGGTCCAGCTTGGCGGGCGGATCGGCGACATCTCGCACGCCGTGCAGATCTGTGCCGAGGCCGACGGTTTCGGCGTGATCCGCACGCTCGTTGGCCATGGCGTTGGCCGCTCAATGCACGAAGAGCCGCAGATCCCCAACTTCGGCCCGGCTGGGCGCGGTCCAAAGCTCGAGGATGGCATGGTTCTGGCGATCGAACCGATGATCACAGCGGGCGGCCACGCGGTCAGAATCGCGCCTGATGGGTGGTCAATCTTCACCGTAGATGGCTCACTCTCAGCCCATTTCGAGTTCACGGTCGCCGTCACCGCTGACGGCCCCCGAATCCTTACGCCCTGGCACCGGCTGCTCAGGACGCCGGAGTGAATCGGTGGGCAGCGACAAATTGGCGCGTTTTGCTACCTTATGCAGTCATGTGCGTCTCTGCAAGGGGACGTATTCGTCGGCGAGTGGTAGCGGCGCGCCTCTGCGGTCGCCAGAGCCTCTTTCCGGCCCATCGACGAAGAAGGAATTATGAAGGTACGACCGTCGGTCAAGCCGATGTGCGAAAAATGCAATGTGATCCGGCGCAAAGGCGTTGTCTTTGTAATCTGCTCAAACCCGCGCCACAAGCAGCGTCAAGGATGAACATCTAAATGGCCCGCATCGCAGGAATCAATATTCCCCTCAACAAGCGCGTTGAGATCGGTCTCACCTATATCTACGGGATCGGTCGCTCTAGCTCCAACGCGATCCTCAAAGAGGCTGGCATCAATCCGGACACTTACGTTCGTGACCTAACCGAGGACGAGGTCGCGAAGCTGCGTACCGCGGTTGACGGTGACATCCTCGTTGAGGGTGACCTCCGCCGCGAGCGCTCACAGAACATCAAGAGGCTTGGCGAGATCGGCTGCTACCGCGGCATTCGCCACCGCCGCGGCCTTCCGGTCCGCGGTCAGAAGACAAAGACCAACGCCCGCACCCGCAAGGGGCCTAAGCGGATGCAGGTCGCCGGTAAGAAAGCCGCAACAAAGACATGAGGAACTAAGTGCCAGCTCCAAAACGCCCAGCCCGTGGCCGGCGCAAGGTCAAAAAGAACATTCCTGTCGGTCAGGCTCACATCAAGACGTCGTTCAATAACACGATCGTCTCACTCACCGACCTCAAAGGCAATGTGATCGCTTGGGAATCAGCGGGTGGAGCCGGCTTCAAGGGCTCGCGCAAGTCAACTCCGTTCGCCGCGCAGGTGACGGCCGACTCAGCGGCGCGCAAGGGAATCGAACAGGGGCTTCAGAAGGTCGATGTTTACGTTAAGGGCTCGGGCTCGGGCCGCGAGACGGCGATCCGATCACTCCAAGCCGCGGGGCTTGAAGTGATCAGCGTGCGCGATGTGACTCCGCAAGCCCACAACGGATGCCGGCCGCGCAAGCGGCGCCGCGTATAGGAGCCGGCGAACAATGGCTCGCGATACTTCCCCTCAGTGCAAGCAGTGCCGCCGCGAAGGCGAGAAGCTCTTCCTCAAGGGAGAGCGCTGCCTGACCGACAAGTGCTCATTTGAGCGCCGCGCATACCCGCCGGGCGACCACGGCCGTGGCCGTCAGAAGCAGAGCGAGTACCGCGCGCAGCTGCGTGAGAAGCAGAAGGCTCGTCGCTACTACGGCGTGCTTGAGACGCAGTTCCGCCTCTACTACGACCGTGCCAGCCGCCAGGACGGCATCACCGGTGAGAACCTGCTGCAGATGCTCGAACGCCGCCTCGACAACGTGATCGTCCGCCTCGGCTTTGCCGGTTCACGCCGCCAAGCCCGCCAGATGGTCCGTCACGGCCACTGGACGGTCAACGGCCGCCGCGTTGACATTCCAAGCTTTCAGGTCCACGAGGGCGACATTATCGCGCTCAAGAGCGGCAGTCCGGCCGAGCCGGTCGTCCGCGGGGCCACGGAATTGACGGCGCAGGTGCCGGCCTGGCTGCAGGCCGACCACGAGTCGCTGACAGCAAAGATTCTGCGTGCCCCCGAGCGTCGTGAGATTACGACGCCGGTGCAGGAACAGCTCATCGTCGAGCTGTATTCGAAGTAGCAGCAATGTTTTGCGCTTGCCTCCGCAGAAAGGGGGCGGCGCGCCCGGCGGTTGCCTGAAGTTAGGCGCCGCGCCGATTACAACCACAGGGAAAATCGCCAAGATGCTCGACTTTCAGATTCCTCGTATCACTAGTGACACCAGCGACGAGAACAGCGGCTCATTCGTAATTGAACCGCTCGACCGTGGCTTTGGCTACACCTTCGGCAACTCGCTGCGCCGCGTGCTGCTCAGCTCGCTCTCCGGCGCTGCCGTCACGAGCGTTCGTATTGAGGGCGTGCGCCACGAGTTCTCTTCGATCGAGGGTGTGACCGAAGACGTCACCGACATCATCTTCAACCTCAAGGGCATCGTCTGCCGGATGCACTCCGACGCGAGCGAGGTTGAAGCGCCGCTCGTAGTCACCGGCCCGGGCAAAATCACCGCCCAGGACATCGACCTGCCAGCCGGCGTTGAGATCCTCAACCCGAAGATCCACATCGCCACGCTCGAATCGAAGACGAAGCTGGAGATCTACCTGACGATCGGCCGCGGCCGCGGTTACCGCATCGCCGAGGACAACAAGACCGAGGATCAGCCGATCGGCGTGATTCCGATCGATTCGCTCTTCTCACCGGTGCAGCGCGTCGCCTATGCAGTCGAGCAGGCGCGCGTTGGTCAGCGCACCGACTTCGACAAGCTGACGCTCGACATTGAAACCGACGGTTCGCTCGATCCTCAGACCGCTCTGCGCGAGGCATCTGAGATCCTGATCTCGCAGCTGGCGATCTTCACCGACGAGGATCGGATCGAAGAGCTCCGTGCCGGCCCGGTCAACCAGCTCGACTCGGTGGGGATGGGAGCAATCCCAGGCGCCGCGCCGCTCACTACCGGTGGCCCACTCGACGACATTCTAATCGAGGAGCTGGAACTCGGCGTCCGTTCATACAACTGCCTCAAGCGCGCTGGGATCCAGACGATCGGCGACCTGCTTTCGAAGTCTGAGGCTGAGCTGAATGCGATCCCGAACTTCGGCAAGAAATCAATCGACGAGGTAATCGAAACGCTTGCTGCGCGCGGTATGGCGCTGCGCGACGACTGAGAACCGAAACCATGCGCCACCAGAAGACCCGCCACAAGCTAAGCCGCAGCCCTTCTCACCGCAAGGCGATGATGCGCAACCTCTGCAAGGAGATCATCGAGCATGAGCGAATCAAGACGACCGAGGCGAAAGCCAAGGCCGTCAAGCCGGAACTCGAGCAGCTGATCACGCTGGCCAAGCGCGGCGACCTTCACGCCCGCCGCCAAGCTCTCTCAGCGCTGGGTCAGGACGCTACCGCAGTTCATAAGCTTTTCACCGAGGTCGCGCCGCGCTACACGGAGCGGCCGGGTGGCTACACGCGGATCCTCAAGCTTGGGCCACGGCGCAGCGACTCGACCGAGATGGTCTATCTCGAACTGGTCTGAGCCGCCCCGCTCAGCTTCAGCGGTCGTGCCACCAGCACCGCGCTCTATGCTCGGTCTAAGCGCGCGATGAAGGTTCTTCTCACCAACGACGACGGGATCGAAGCCGAAGGGCTACAGGCTTTGCGCATCGCGCTGGCGGCGATGCCCGACGTTGAGCTGGTGACGATCGCCCCGGACGGCAACCGCTCGGCCTTCGCCCGCAAAATAACGACACACAAGCCGCTTTGGATCGAAGAGGTCCCGTTCGATGACGGAAGCGTCGGCTACGCCACGGAGGGAACCCCGGTCGATTGCGTACGCTTCGCCACCCTTAGATTGGTCGAAGGCTTTTACCCCGAACTGATCGTCTCGGGGATTAATCACGGGGCCAACCTCGGTGATGACGTGACCTACTCGGGCACCGTCGCCGCGGCGCTCGAAGGCGTTCTGCTTGGGATTCCGGCGATCGCCGCCTCGCAGCAGTCGACGAGCCGCGAGATGGACTTCCGCTGGGGGCGACACTTCAAATTCGATGCCGGCGCCGAATTTGTTGCGAGGCTGGCTCAGCACGTTGGCCACACGCCGCTACCGCCGGGCACGCTTATCAACGTGAACGTTCCCGGCGATGCGCCAACGGGGGTGGAGATAACGCGCCTTGGCAAACGGATCTACCGCGACGAGCTGAGGCTGCAAGAGCAGGGCGAGGCCGGCCGCCGGCGCTTTTCGATCTACGGCGAGGACCATGGCTTCAAAGACGAAGCAGGCACCGACCTAGCCGCGCTTGCCGCTGGCAGGATTGCCGTTACGCCGCTGCACTTCGACCTCACCTACGAGCCCGGAATTGAGGCGCTCGGCGCCCGCGACCTGAGCCAGCTACTCGGAGCTGACGCTCCACAGCAGCCGTGAGCGCCGGAGCCAAGCGCGCCGAGCAGCTGCGCAACGAGCTGCGCGAGCACAACGAGCGTTACTACGTTCAGGACGATCCTTTGATCGGTGATGATCACTACGACGCGCTGCTCGATGAGCTGCGCGAGCTTGAGCGCGACCATCCCGAGCTGGTGACGCCGGACTCACCGACGCAGCGTGTAGGGGCCGAGCCGGTCAGTGCGCTGGAGAAGGTGACCCACCAGCAGGCGATGTTTTCGCTCGCTAACGCGCGCAGCCCTGAGGAGTTCGATGGCTGGGTGTTGCGGATGCGAAACCACTTGGCCCGTGAAGGGATCGAAGATGCCGCTTTTCAATACGTCTGCGAACCGAAAGTTGACGGGCTGGCAATCTCAATCGTCTATCGCGATGGCGTTCTCGAGTGCGGCGCAACGCGGGGAAACGGCGAAGTGGGCGAGGACGTAACGCACAACCTGCGCACAATCCCAACGGTTCCGCTGAGTATTGAGGACGCACCGCCGATGATCGAAGTGCGCGGCGAAGTCTACATGTCGCTGGAGGGATTCCAAAGCCTCAACGAGCGCCGCGCAAGTGCGGGCAAGCCGACCTTCATGAACCCCCGCAACGCTGCCGCCGGGACGTTGCGCCAACTTGACCCGCGCCTCGCCGCTGAGCGGCCGCTATCGCTCTGGGCTTACGGGGTTGGCGCCTGTGAGGGAATCAGCTTTGGATCGCAGTGGGAGACGCTCGACTGGCTGCAGGGGCGCGGCTTCCCGGTCAACAGCGAGATCGAACGGCTGGGCAGCGAGAAGGAAGTGATCGATCGCTGCCTCGCTTGGCAGCAGCGCCGCGGTGCACTCAGCTTCGAGATCGACGGTGTTGTGATCAAGGTCGATGACGCTGAGCAGCAGCGGCGGCTTGGCGTCGTCGGTCGCGACCCACGCTGGGCGATCGCCTGGAAGTTCCCGCCAACAACGAAGCTGACGCAGCTGATTGAGATCGAGTGGAGCGTCGGCAAGTTCGGTGACCTACACCCGTATGCCGTGCTCGAGCCGGTTGAAGTCGGCGGTGTCGTTGTCAAGCACGCCACGCTCCATAACGAAGAGGATCTGCTGCGCAAAGACGTGCGCTCCGGCGACGAGGTGATCATTCTGCGCGCCGGTGATGTAATCCCGCAAGTCGTCTCGCCCGCCCCGCACGCCGCCGAGCGCAAAGCCCGCAGCGCGGCGGTCAGCGCACCAAAGAAGTGCCCAGTCTGCGGGACGGCGACCGTCAAGCCGGAGGACTCGGTCTTCACGAAGTGCCCAAACCGCAACTGCGAGGGCCGCAGCGAGGCGCTGCTGACGCACTTTGTCTCGCGCGGGGCGATGGACGTTGACGGCCTCGGCGAGAAGCTCGTCGTGATGCTGCTGGAGCAGGGTTTGATCAAGAACGCAGCCGATCTCTACTCGCTGACCGCGGCGCAGCTCGCCGAACTTGACGGGATGGGCGAACTCTCCGCGCAAGGGCTGATCACTTCGCTTGAGGCATCGAAGGCGCGACCGTTCGCGAGCGTTCTGTTTGCGCTTGGAATTGAGGGTGTCGGCGAGGTGACCGGCCGCAGCCTCGCGCAGCGGCTGCGAACGATCGACGCGCTGCTGGCAGCTGACGTTGCGGAGATTTCGCAAACTCCGGGCGTAGGCCCGATCGTCGGCGAGCTGATCATCACGCAGCTGGCCGACCAGCAGACGAGGCAGCTAATCGCGGAGCTGCGTAGCGCGGGGCTGCAGTTCGAGCAGGAAGGCCCGCCACCGGGCGAGGGGCATCTTGCCGACAAGACCTTCGTCCTTACCGGCACGCTTCCAACGCTGACGCGCGAGCAAGCCAGCGAGAAGATTCTCGCCGCCGGCGGCCGCGTCACCACCTCGGTTTCGAAGAAGACCAATTATTTAGTTGCTGGCGAGGCGGCCGGCTCGAAGCTAGAGAAGGCCGAGCGACTTGGCGTCGCCGTGCTCGACGAAGCGGCGCTGCTGGCGCTCCTCGCTCCCCGGTGAACTGTGCGTCAGTCGGTGTAGTTGGCGATCGCCTTGACGGCGCGGTCTTGGAGGCTGCGGGCGCCGGCCGGTGAGACGCTGTTCATCAGAATCGAAAAGACGATCACGTGGCCGTTTTTCGCGGTGCATAGCCCTGAGAGGCCGCTGACGTCGCTGAGCGTCCCCGTCTTGCCGCGGCAGGCGCCCTCGGCGGCGCTGCCGTTCATCCGCCCGGCGAGCGTGCCGCTGCGACCGGCGACGGCGAGCGAGTCCTCGAACGCGGCGCGCTGAGGACCTTCATGCATCGCAGCCAGCAGCGCCACGAGTTCGCGCGGGGAGGTACGGTTGCCACGCGAGAGGCCTGAGCCGTCGCTTATCTGGGGGCTTATCCCGAAGCGCCTGAGGTAGCTGCGCATAACCGCTGCGCCTGCCGTCGTTGAACCTGATTTCGCAAATCGGGCGCCAAGGTTCTTGGCCAGCATCTCGGCATAGAAGTTGTCCGAAGCGGTGTTGGTGACTTCGATCAGATCGCTGACGGTTGGCGACCGGAGCAGCGAAATTCGCTTCGCACCGGCAGGCGTGAGACCGGTTCGCGCCTTTCTGCCGCGGTCGATCTTTAGCTTGCCAAGCTCTTTCGAGAGAGCGCTGGAGGCAGCTAGGCCAGGGTTGCCGTAATCGCCGGAGCCGCGGTTCAGTACAAGTGCGCCGAGCGAACCGCCAATGTAGCCGTCAACGCTCCAGCCGCTTGCGGGGCCGCCGCGCCGGTTATCAAAGCGCGATTCGTCGCCGACGATGCCGCCGGTCACTGCCTCGATCCCAGCCCTCTGAACCGCCCTCACAAGCGAGTCGATGTCCTCGTCGCCGAAGCTTGGGTCGCCACCGCCGCGGAGGATCAGGTCTCCGTCCAGCACACCGTTTTCGTCGATCGCGCCGCTGGCAACCAGCTCAGTGCTGAAGCGAGCCAGCGGACCAAAGCGTCCCAGCGCTGTCGCCGTCGTGTAGAGCTTCTCGTTCGAGGCCGGAATACGAGCCAGGTCGGCGCGGGCGGCGTAGAGCGGCTCGCCCGCGGTTAGGTCTGTAACCAGCGCGCCGCTGCTGGAACCGCTGCGCAGCAGCGCCGCCGCAATTCGCTTCTGCACTTCAAGCTTTGAAAGCGCGAGTGCCGGCGCAGCCGAGCTAGCTGAGGCCACACCAGCGAGAGCTGCGCAGAGCAGCGCAAAGCGCTTTATCCACGTCACGGGGCGGAACGGTAGCGGGCGCGGAGGACCGCGCGCGCAGGTTGCCCTGCGCTACTGACAACCCGCCAAGCGCCTCAGATCACCTAGAATGCAAGCTGATGGCAGACGTCGTGAAGCTCTCCAGCAAGAACCGCAGGCCGCCAAGCGGTGGGAGCAAGAAGCGGCCTGAGAAAACGGCTTTGGTGCTCGGCGGCGGCGGCATGACCGGCGCCGTATATGAGATCGGCGCGCTGCGCGCGCTCGACCTTCTGGCCGTCAACCGCAACGTCAACGAGTTCGACATCTACGTCGGCACCAGCGCTGGAGCATTCGTCGCCGCGCTGGCCGCCAACGGTGTCACGCCTGAAGAGATGATGCGCGTCGTAAACGGTCAGCAAATGGGCTCATTTCGTGACATCAGCCTTGGCATGATGCTGAGGCCAAATCTGCTTGAGTACGCGCGCACCGGTGTTCTCCTGCCGCTGCGGCTCGGTCGGCTTGCTCGCGACTTCGCGCCACGCTGGCGCCACTTTTCGGCGATGGATCTGATGCTCGGCCTCAGCGAAGATCTCCCCTCCGGCATCTACAGCGGCGCCGGCTTGGAGAAGTACCTCAAAGAGGTTCTCGGCGACCCCGAGCGGACCGATGACATCCGTGCGCTCGGCTGCGAGCTCTACCTAACGGCGACCGACCTTGACTCATGCGAGCGCATTGTCTTCGGCGAAGAGGGCTGGGACGACGTGCCGATTTCGCGCGCCGTGCGCGCCTCAGCTGCGCTGCCGATGGTCTTTAAGCCGGTCAAAGTGAAGGACCGCGAACTCGTTGACGGCGGGATCATCTCGACCACCAACGTTGACATTGCAGTCGCTGCCGGGGCGACGATGATCGTTGTCGTCAACCCGGTTGTGCCGCTGATCATCGACCAGGAGGCCGACGAGGATCACGGCCTCGGCGAGCGCGCCAGCCACGTCAGCGACATGGGGATCGCTCAGATTGGTTACCAGACCTTCAAGCTGCTGGCCTACCAGCGGCTGCACGAGATGGTCGACCAATGGGAGAAGAAGTACCCGGACGTCGACATCGTCCTGATCGAACCCGAGGCCGACGACATGTTGATGTTTCAGACCTCAATCATGGACTTCAGCAAGCGGATCGAGATTGCCCGCCACGGCTTCCAATCGGTGACTGTGAAGCTCGCCGAGCATTACGAGGAGTACAAGGAGATCTTCGGTCGCCACGGGATCGGCATTTCCGCGACGCGCGTCAAGAAGGTCGTCAAGCACGTTACGCGCGAGCAGGAGAAGACGCGCGCTTGGCGCCGGATCCTTGAGCAGACGACGAGCACGCTGCTGCGTCAGTCGGCCGATGAACCGATCGACGAGATCGCGATGCCAACGGCCGTAAAGCCGCCGCCGCGCCGCACCGCAAGCCGCAGCTAGAGCGCGACGTTCAATGCACGCAGCAGGCGATCGCTTGCGGCGCCGTCTTGAATAGCGACGCGTATCCGTTGCGCGTCACCTAGCGTGCCGCCAGCGCGGACGATCACGCCGGACTGCGCCAGTCGCGCTGCCAATTCGGCGCCGTCAACTCCTTCGGCGGCTAGCCAGAGCAGGTTCGCTTCGCTCGGCGGGCCAAGCTCTAGTGGCAGCGCCGCAAGCTCGTTGCGAAGGCGCGTCCGCTGCTCGGCAACGGTCGCCCCGCGCGCGGCAACTACGCCGCTGGCGTGACGCAGCGCTTCGAGTACGCCCGCCTGCGTCAATTCGCCGATCCCCAACGGCGGCCCGATCGCGCTCAGCAGCGCCTCGCTTCCGGGCCCGCCAATCGCATATCCGCAGCGCAGCCCGGCAAGGCCCCAAGCCTTCGAAAAACTGCGGAAGATCAGCAGCCGCGGGTAGCGCTCGCAGAGCCCGATTGTCGCGTCCAGCGGCTCCGCCGTTACGAAGTCCCGCAGCGCCTCATCGAGCACCACGGCGACCCGCTCCGGCAGTGCCTCCAGCAGCTGTGAAAGCTGGTCTGCGCCGATCAGCTCACCGCTCGGGTCGTTCGGGTTACAAAGCGCGATGATCCGCGTCTTCTTCGTCACCGCGTCGAGGATCGCCTCAACCGAGTGGCTGGCGACGGTCACGACTTCGCCGCCAGCTTCCCGCGCCATTACCGGGTAGAGCTGGTAGGACGGCCATGGAGTGATCAGCTCGTCGTCTTTGTGGAGCAGGTTCTGGGTAGCGCTGACGAGGAGTTGTGAGGCGCCGTCGCCGATCACGATTCGCTCGGCCGCAAGGCCGTGGCGGTGGGCGATCTCGGCGCGCAGCTCACCGGCCGGTTCCATGTAGTTGTGCAGCCCGCGCTGCGCCATGTAGGTGATCGCGCCAACAACCGATGAGGGCGGGTATTCGGGCCACGTGGTGGACGAGAGGTCGAGCTTGTCAACGGTCGCCAGCGCCTTACGACGGCGCTCGTCGGCTTCGGCCTTGAGCTGCGCGCTTACCTCATCCGGGTCCATCTCCTCGAACTGCTTGTAGTGGTCGAGCAGGCCCATTACGGCGCGCTGGGCGCGGTTCCGCTGCTCGCCAGGCCGCCACCGAATACGAGCCAGAGGCCGAAGAGTGTCACGCCGACCATCGCCGTGTAGGCAAAGACGCGGCCGATCACGCCGTCGCGCTGATCAACTCCGGAGGCGCGGCGCATCAGTATCCAGATTGCGTCGAGCTGCTTGCAGACGGTGAGCCCCGCAACCAGCGTCAGCAGAATGCCAAGGAAGGCGAAAACGGTGGCGAAGAAGATGTGATCGACGAGTATCGGGATGTGCGACACAATCCAAAGCCAGCCCGCCTCAACCGGCCCCCAGAAGGTGAGGTTGATCAGCACCATCAGCGCCAGCACGCAGTGGCCCAGTAGCGCGTCACGGCGCCGCTGGCGCAGATTGCCCAACACCGGCTTGCTGCGGTAGTGAACCGGCTGTGTTCCGGGGCGCCGGCCGACGAAAAGGCCGCCGGTGTCGCTTGGGTCACTGCGCATAGCTACAAGGATACGACGCGCGAAACACAAGCGCTGCAGTTTGCTCGACTAAGCCTCGTAGAGCGCGTCGAAGAGGTCACCGTACTTCTCTTCAACGACGTTGCGCTTGACCTTCATCGTTGGCGTAAGTTCGCCGGTCTCTTGAGTCAAATCGTGTTCGAGGATGAAGAACTTCTTGACTTGCTCGACCGGCGCGTAATGCCCGTTTGCCCTGTCCAGCTCAGCCTGAATGATCTCGATCACCTGAGCGTTGGTGGCCAGCTCCTCGACTGTCGCATTCTCGAGCCCCTGCTCGGTGGCCCAGGGGATGATCTGCTCCTCGTCGAGCGTGATCAGCATCACCGGGTAGGCGCGACGGTCGCCGTGCATCACGGCTTGGCTTACGTATCGGGTCTGCTTCATGTCGTTCTCAAGGTTGGCCGGCGTCAGGTTCTTACCGCCGGCCGTGATGATGATGTCTTTCTTGCGGCCAGTGATGAAGAGGAAGCCGTCCTCGTCAACCTTGCCTACGTCGCCGGTATGCAGCCAGCCGTCAACTACGGCACCGAAGCTGGCGTCGTCGTTCTTCCAGTAGCCGCCGAAGATGTTGGCACCCTTCAGCAGGATTTCGCCATCCTCCTCAGCGATCTTTATCTCAACGCCGGGCAGCGCGCGGCCGACCGACCCAAAACGGTGCGCTTCCGGAGAGGAGGTCGTCGCGACGGTCGCCGTCTCGGTCATCCCGTAGCCCTCCATTACCGGCACGCCGGCGGCGTAGAAGAACTCGAGGATCTGGTGAGCGATTGGCGCGGCGCCGGTCACGGCTTCGCGCACCTGGCCACCGAAGGCGGCACGGACGTTGACGAACAGCTTCTCGTCGAACTGGTCGAATGCTGCCTGCAGCTCTTCCGGCACGGGCTGGCCGGTGATCTGAAGGTCACGCACCTGGACGCCAACCTCGGTCGCCTTGGCCAGCATTTCAGGGTCAACGTTGCCGGCGACCATCGTGTAAAGCTTCTCGAAGATCCTCGGCACCGATGGCAGGAAGGTCGGCTTCACCTCGCCGATGTCGGCGATGATCTTCGTTGTGTCGCCGGTCCAGTAGGCGATCGCCGTTCCTGTGTCGGCGGCGCCGAGCGCGACGAGAATCGCGAAAGCGTGGGCGAGGGGCAGGAAGAGATAGACGACGTCGTCGCCGTTGCCGAAGAGGCCGCGTTCGGCCGTCATGTCAAGAACGGCGCGATAGTTGGCCTGTGAGAGGACGCAGCCCTTCGGCGGCCCGGTCGTGCCTGAGGTGTAGATGAACGTGTAGGGATCCTCGGGCATGACTGCCTCGTAGCGGGCAACGAGCTCCTGCTCGTCGCGGCCGCGGCCGCGTTCACGGATCTCGTCGAGCGAGACAGCGTCGGGCGTGCCATCGCTGTGCTCAATCGCAATGATCGTCTTCAAGTTCGGCAGTTGGGCTCGAACCTCTGCGACCTTCGCGTACTGCTCAGCATCTTCTACGACGATGACGGTCGATTCGGAGTTGCCGGCGACCCATTCGCATTCCTTGGGCGAGTTGGTCGGGTAGATCGGTACGACGACGCCGCCAGCGGCGCTGATCGCGAACGAGCTGTAAACCCACTCAGGGCGCGTACCGCAGAGGATTGAAACTCGCTCACCGGGCTCAAGGCCCACGTCGATTAGCCCACGGCCAACCTCGGAGACGATCTCGCCAACTTCAGCGAAGCTGACATCAAGCCACTCGTCGCCAACCTTGTGGCGCACGGCCGGGCGGTCAGCGTATTTTGCTGCCGCCATCGGCAGCATGTCGGCGATTGTCTTCGAACCTGTTGAAGGCGTCGAGCTGGCTTCCATTGTTCTCTCCTCGTAGGTGAAAACGGCGAGACAAATACTACGCGAGTTGCGTGTTTCGTGTCAGCGGCTGTGCGTCAGATCGGGTTTGGAACGTCGATGAACTGATGGCTTACGCCAAAGCGCTCGGCGATCAGCTCGCCGAGGCGGCGCACGCCAAGCGTTTCGGTCGCGTAATGGCCTGCGGCGATGAAGTGGACTGCGCCCTCACGCGATTCGTTCATCACTCGCTCGGCGGGCTCTCCGGTGATGAAAGCGTCGA
Source organism: Actinomycetota bacterium (assembly GCA_005798685.1). GTDB lineage: Bacteria > Actinomycetota > Thermoleophilia > Solirubrobacterales > Solirubrobacteraceae > F1-60-MAGs163. The sequence continues at coordinate 13,550 of SYIT01000047.1, forward strand.
AGCCCGTGGTGATCGCACCGTCGAGATAGGAGGAGCCAGCGCCCGAGACGATCGCGACGCTCTTAATCTGCTCTGGGCCGCCGTCGAAGACGAGCGGCTCGCGATTGCCACAGGCGGCCGAGGTTCGCGCCGCAAGCTGATCGATTGTGATGCCATCGCCAGCGAAGAAGCCGCCGACGCCAATCGTTTTCGAGCCGAGCTGGCCAAACGGCTGCTGGCGCTCGCAGCCGATCGCGGCTGCGATCAGCGCGTTGTTGCCGATCTCGGCGTGGCCGTCGAGCGGAAGGTGGTAGGCCAGCAGCGAACAGTCGCGGCCGAACAGCAGCTCGAGCCGACGCTTGGCGGCGCGGTCGATCGCGGTTGGAGTGCGTCCCCAGATCAGCCCGTGGTGAGCGAGGATCAGGTCGCCGTCAAGCTCCGCCGCGCGCTCAAAGAGCTCAAGGCTCGCCGAAACTCCACTGACGATCGTGCTGACCTCGCTACTGCCAGGCACTTGAAGGCCGTTCGGGCAGTAGTCCTCAAACGACTGCGCGTCGAGCAGTTCCTCGCAGAAGTTGACGATCTCTTCCAACTTGGCCATCCCAGCAGGGTAGAGTGCCAGCCGTGGCCAAGGAAGATCTAATCGATTCAATCAGCGATTCGCAGCTTTATTCGATCGGCGCCTACTTCTGCGATTCGCACCCCGAGCTGGTTGATGACGTGCTCGGGCAGAGCGTTGAGATTGAGCGTGACGGCCTTGCCCGCTGGGCAAAGAAGCAGAAGGTTGAGGAGTCGGTTGCGCTGCAGACGCTGATCACCGGGCTCGCTGTGCGGTTCTACACCGCGTTGGCCGGCGGCGCGTAGTCGCGCGCCCAACTCCTGCCATACTGAAGTCCACTTCGGGGCGTGGCGCAGCCTGGTAGCGCGCACCGTTCGGGTCGGTGAGGTCGGAGGTTCAAATCCTCTCGCCCCGATTAGTGGGAGGCATCCGTCGCCGCGGGAGGCTTCCGCGTTTAGCGGCGCAGCAGCGACGAGAATTCGTTAAGTTCGGCAAATGCAAACACCTAAGGTCGGTTCTGGCTCGACAAAGTTCATCCTGGTGCTTCTAAGCGCCGGTCTCTGCATGGTCTTAGCTCCCGCTGTCGCCTCTGCGGCCAAGGCAAAGCAGGTCACTATCAGGGGGACCGTCTCGGAGTATCAAACGCTGGTCCCGGGAGCCAAGTCGAAGTATCTCGCCGGTGCCAAGGTTTGGGTCGCCGAGAGGCCGAGTTTGAGCACGAAAGCCAATAGCTCCGGCGTCTTCACGCTGAAGCTTCCAGCCAGCGCAAAGATCACTCTCGTAGCAGAGGCCGTTGGTTACCTGCGCATTTATGCACCGACCCGACGCGCCGACCCAAGGTACCGCTGGCGCGCGTTCATACTGCCAACGCTAGAGGTTGGGCGGGCCGTCTCGGCGCTCGCCGGGATCCCCTTGAACGCTGCGAATACGGCCCCGAAAGAATGTTTGGTCAGTTCCCTCCCGGCAGACAGGATCATTCGTCCGATGACACCAGCGCAGGTCGACGCTCACGGCCCTTACGGCGTCCCAGGGGTAAACCTAAGGGTTAGCGGACCAACGGTGGTCAAACCTCTCTACCTCGCAGACGCTGGGCTCCCAGACGCGAATCTCAAATCGTCCACCACGGCTGGCATCGGACTATTCATCGGGCTAAAGGCCGGCACGTACAAGTTCACAGCGGTCAAAGCTGGCTCCAAGTTCGAGTCGTTCATCGCAACCTGCAAGCCCGGCCGCTTCATCGAGGGAATAACGGGCCAGCTCTAACGGCCGTGCTCTAACGGCGCTAGGTTTGCCTGGTGGCTCCTGTCGAAGCGGCGATCGAGTTGTCCGCGGAGTCAGACGATTCCGGGCTGAGCCGAGGGCGGATCCGCACCGCGCTCTCGTGTGGAAAGCTGCTCACGACAATCGCCTACCGCGACCCGGTCCACGTGGCCGAACGGCTGACGCTCTACGGCGCCCAGAACCTCGCCGAGCCGTCGCAGCAGTGGGCCGAGCGCGTTCAGGCCGAGCAGCCCGACCTGTCGAAGGCGCAGATCGCTGAGAAGCTGCGCACGAAGAGCGCCCACATCGCGCGCGTAGATGGTGCGATCTCCGGCACACCATTCATGATCGCGCTCGTTCCTGCCTACATGGCATACCTCTGGCAGGAGGGCCGAATGGTGCTGCGCACCGCCGCGCTCTACGGCCGTGACCCGAGCGAGCTGTCAACCTCAGCCGAGACACTTGTGCTCCGCGGTGTTCATCCCACCGTTGAGCTGGCAGTTGCAGCACTGACGAAGGTGCGTGACATGCCTACCCCGGGGAAGCCCGAATCGCGGCGCCCGCTCAAAGTTTGGGTCAGCGCGGTCTACTCAGTGCTGATCTTTGGCGGCTTTCTCGCGGCACCGGGAGGCGAGAAGGCTCGAGGCGCCCGGGCGCGGCTGAAGGCGACGATCGGAATCATCCTCGGGCTCACAATCTGGATCTCAACCTGGGTCTTCCCGGTCACCTTCATGATCATGATGGCCTGGGGCTGCGAGAGCCACGCGCGCAAACTTGGCAACCGCGCGGTCGCTTTCTACGGCGGCGAGGTGGGGACCGCCGAGGCCGCAGTCGAGCTCGCCGGGGATGTCGATGACAAAGGGCACGATCGTCGCGACATCGTGCGAGCGACCTTTCTCGGCCTCTCAATCGCGATTCCGCTGGGGATCGTCGCCGCTGTAATCCACTTCATGCAGAACAGCAGCAGCCCAATCCTGATTGCTATTGGCGCTCTCGTGGCTGTCGCACTCGTGGTCGCCATCACGGTCAGCGCCGGCAAGGGCTAAGAGGTCTCAGCGAACCTCCGCAGGCCACAGTGCTGTCGTGCCGCTGGTTGCGATCAAGGCGTTCGAGAAGATGACGCTCGCTCAGGTCATCGCGCGCAAGAACCTTGTCGGCGTCCCGGGGGCAAAGCCCACGATCAGCCCCGCCAGGGGGGCCATGCCGATCTTCCTTGGTGGCACCTTCATGCCTGATCCCGCCCAAACAACGACGGACGCATCTGGGCTGTCGATCTACATCGGCGTCACGCCGGGCACATACAAGTTCTCGGCCACCAAGCGCGGCAACAAGTTCTCGACCTTTACGAGGGTCTGCAAGGCGGGCCGCGTGATCTTCGGCGAGGTCGGCCAGCTCTAAGCAGACCGTCGGCCAAGCGTTCGGCTGCGCGCCCGCGCGAGCTGAGCTCGCAGCTTGATTTGCTCCGGCGCTCAAACAGCGCCAGCTAGCGCCGCGGTGACAAATCTGGTCGAATGGCTCGCATGAGTGTGATTGCGCCCGACCTTCGTAAACATTGGCGCCTCAGCGGAAACCAAGTGATTGTGGCGATTGCGCTGATGATCGGCGTTGGACTCGTCTTCTATTCCTACGTTTCGCTGAACGAGCCGCCCCCGGCTGGGCGCTGGCCGGCCTACTTTGCTTGGAACCCTGAAACGCAGTCCTTGGCGCAGCCGTCGAGTGGTCCGGGCGCCTACCAGTCGTTCGTGCTGAAGAGCTGGCTCGACAGCCACGTTCCATTTGTGCCGCTGCTCGCTGTTCCCTATCTCTCGTTCCTGCTGCTGGCGCCGATCGTCGTGCCGCTGCTGAACCTGCGCATCAGCTTCAAGCGCTTCCTCACCGTTTCGATCGCACTGATCATCAGCCAAATCGTGCTCGATGTTGCCTACCTGTTGTTCCAGACCAACGTGATCCGTGATGTTGGGGCCGGTGACGGGTTCAGCGGCTTTCTGGTCAAACAGGTCTGGGGCAACGACCAGCCTTTCAACGGCTTCCCGTCCGGCCACTGCACCTGGACGACGATTGCGATCTGTTCACTGATGCGGCTGCGCAAGGCGATGCCGAAGACGGCCTGGATCATGAGCGGCTGGCTGCTGCTGATCTACCCGGCGACGGTGATGCTGCGCCAGCATTATCTGATCGACGTTTACACCGGCCTCTTCGTCGGCTTCGCCGTCTACTGGGCGGTGATGTTCGTGGTTGAGCGGCCGCGTCTCGTGGCCCGCAATGACGACCTGATTACAGCTGGGAAGCAGTGACCGATTCAGTCAAACGCTTGCTCGGGCAGGGCCGCTACTAGCGCGAGCCAGCGCTGGCGACGTTGCGCGGGCCGCTGCTGCGGCCATTCCCACCACCGTTGCCGCCGCTGCCACTGCGCTTCTTGCTCGACGGGCGCCCGCGGCTGGGGTTACCGCCGCCGCTCGGCTTGCCGCCACGGTGGCTCTGGTGGGGGCTGTCACCGACGGCGCTCTGGAGCTCATCGCTGAGCTTCAGCTGGCGCGTCATCTTCTTCATCTCGCCGAGCTGATCCTGCGAAACGAATGTGACAGCAACTCCACGCTCGCCTGCGCGGCCGGTGCGGCCGGTGCGGTGAATGTAATCCTCGGTTTGGCCGGGGGGATCGAAGTTGATCACCTTCGAGATGTTGTCAACGTGAATTCCGCGGGCGGCTACGTCGGTTGCGACCAGCGTCGTTACCTTGCCCTTCTCGAAATCGGCCAGTGCGCGCTCGCGCTGGCGCTGGCTCTTGTTGCCGTGCATCGCAGCGGCTTGAACGTTCTCACCGGCGAGTCGCTTGACGAGCCGGTCGGCGCCGCGCTTGGTGCGGACAAAGACAAGCTTTAGGTCATGGCCGCCGCCAAGCTCGCTGACGAGGCTCGCAACGCGGGTGTCGTTCGTCACCTTGACGAAGCGATGTTCAATGTCCGGCGCCTTCTGTGGCGGCGGAACATGCTCGTGGCGGGCGGCGCCCGTCGTGTATTCCATCGCGATCTTGCCGGCTTCGCCGTCGAGCGTTGCTGAGAAGAAGAGCGTTTGGCGGTTCTTCGGGCAGAGCGCCACAACGCGGTCAACCGCTGGGCGGAAGCCCCTGTCGAGCATCCGGTCGGCCTCGTCGAGGACGAGCAGCTTGATGTTGTCGAGGCCGAAGGCGCGGCGGCGGAGCAGATCCTCAAGCCGGCCGGGCGTTGCGACAACGATGTGCGACTTGGCTGCCGTCCGCGCCTGCTTCTCAAGGCCAACGCCGCCGTAGACGGCTGTCACCTTCAGTGCGCGGGCGTGAGCAATTGGGTAGGTCTCGTCAACGATCTGCGTTGCCAGCTCGCGCGTGGGTGCGAGAATCAGTGCCGATGGGCGCGGGTCTTCGGCCGAGATCAGGTCGATCAGCGGCACCATGAAGGCGAGCGTCTTGCCGGAGCCGGTTGGCGACTTGGCAAGCACGTCCTTACCGGCGAGCACGTCGCCGATGACCTTCGTTTGAATTGCGAAGGGCGCAGTAAAACCGCGCTCCTTCAAAGCGTGCGAAACCGCACTGGATACGCCGAGATCGGCGAAAGACTGCGTAGACATCTGAATACTCCTTGGTGTGCCCGCACCGGGAATGGAGCGGGGCGATTCGGGAGAGAACAACTGACCCGAACCGCCGTTGGTGGCGGGACCCAAGAAAGCTGAGCTCCGTCCAGCAAGACGCTGAACGCACTGCACACAGTAGCGCTCCTCGGATCGGTCTCTCGGTAGGTTGCTGTCATGAGCAAGCTTCGCGATCGCGCCGAGCGCGAGATTGGCCCGCGAGTAATCGTCGCCGCATCAACGATCACCGCGCCTGCGCGAACTGCCGCAGCGGCTCGCCGCGCGACTGGCCGCTCGGGCCGCTTGGAGCTCTACTTCGGCTTCGACGACCCTGCCAGCGCCTTCGCCGTGATCGATTTGGAGCAGCGCCTCCAGGGCCGCAAAGTTATCTTCGACTTGCTGCCGGTGGTCGAACGGGGGATTAAGGACGACCCGGCGCTGGAGCGCAAACGGATCTACGGCGTCACCGATGGCCGCCGGCTGGGGAGAAGGATTGGATTGACGCTCTCGCGCAGCGAGCCGATCGATCGGCAGCAGACGGCCTTCCTTGCGGACTGGGTTGCCGCTGCGCCGCGCGGATCTGCGCTGACGCGCTTCTGCGCTGCGGCCTGCCGCAGGCTTTGGTTTGAGAGCGACGGGCCGGTCGAAGCTGAGCGCTACGAAGAGCTCTGGCGTGAGTGCTTCGGTAGCGCACCGATCGCCGATCAGGCCGCGGTTCGCGCGAATCAGAAGAAGATGGCCGGTCGCGGCCCTTATGAGACGCCGGCGGCTTGGATTGGCGGGCGCTGGTTCTTCGCTCAGGATCGTTCAGCACAGATCGCTGACTGGCTCGATCAGCTCGGTTGGACGGTGAAGTGATGGCCGCCGCGCGCGTTGACTACTTCTACTCGTTCCGCAGTCCGTATTCGTACCTCTCCGCGCCGCGCGGTTTCGCACTCGCCGACGATTTCGAGATCGATCTCTGCTTCCGTGGCGTGCTGCCGATGATGATGCGTGGTGAGTCGGTGCCGGTTGCCAAGCGGCTGCACACGATGCGCGACGTAAAGCGCGAAGCGGACCGGCTGGGGATGCCATTTGGGAGGATCCATGACCCGCTGGGCGAGGGCGCGACGCGCACGCTCGCGGTATCCGAACACGCGATTGACGTGGGCCGCGCCCGCGAGTTTGTGCTCGCGGCCGGCCAAGCGATATGGGCCGAAGCGACCGACCCCGCTACCGACGAGGGGCTGCGCCGCATCTGCGACTCGGCAGGGTTGGACTGGGAAGGGTGCCGAGCGGCGATAAGCGACCCGCAGATTGCCGCTCGTGTTGATGCAAACACCGATGAACTAGTCGAAATTGGCCACTGGGGAGTGCCGGTCTTTGTCTTCGGAGGCGAGCAGTTTTGGGGTCAGGACCGGATTGATGACCTGACGCTGACGCTCCGCGAAGCTGGGCTCTCGCGCGGGTAGTCAGCGGGTTTTGGCACTCGCGGTTGTTGTCGACCGCTCGCGGCTTTAGGTTTTAGCTTAAGAGGTCAATCGGGGGAGAGACTTTGTCAACTGAGGAAAGCGCGCCGCAGGTAGATCGACCACGCAGCAAGTCTGTATTCCGATGGATCCTGCTGATTGCTCTTGTCACCTTCTCCGCTGGCTCGCTGTTTGGCTATGACCAAGGCGTTATTGCTGGCGCGCTGAAGGGAATTGGCAACAGCTTCCAGGTCGGCGACGGCGCCAAGCAGATCATCACCTCATGGGTGACGCTTGGCGCGCTGGTCGCTGCGCTCGTCGCGGGCACGTCCGCCGACCGCTTCGGCCGCCGCCCCGTTCTGCTCGCCGCGGGATTGCTGTTCATCGCAGGCGCGATCATCCAGGCGGTCACCCCGGGCGTCGAGATTCTCGTCCTCGGCCGCCTAATTACGGGCTTCGGTATCGGTTTTGCTTCAGTGATCGCACCGCTCTATGCGGCTGAGATGGCGCCGCAGCGGATCCGTGGCCGGATCGTTTCGACTTATCAGCTCTCGATCACCTTCGGCATCCTCCTCGCCTACCTCGTTAGCGACCTGCTCGGCTCGGCCGAATGGCGGACGGTGTTCCTGCTTGCCGCTATCCCCGGCGTGCTGCTGCTGATTGGCGTGATGCTGACGCCGGAATCCTCGCGGTGGTACATCAAAATGGGGCGCAAGGACAAGGCCCGCGAGTCGCTCTCGAAGGTCACAGAGCCGGGCGACGTTGAGAAAGAACTGAGCGATGTTGAGGCGCAGGTCAACGCCGAGGCGGCCGAGGGCGAAGCGAGCTGGTCAGAGGTCTTCAGCCCGCGCGTGCGCAAGGCGCTGATCGTCGGTGTGGGCCTCGCAATCTTCCAGCAGATCACCGGCATCAACGCGATCATTTACTACGCCGACACGATCTTCGATAGCGCTGGGCTTGTCAGCACCGAATCGCAAGCAAAGGCGACGCTCTACTGCGTCGGCCTAGCGAACGTGGTTGCGACCTTCATCGCAGTTGCCTACATTGACCGCTTCGGCCGCCGACCACTGCTCTTCATCGGGCTGATCGGGATGTTCGTCTCGCTCTGCGCCGTGGCGGTCGGATTCGCTACCCAGTCAACCGCCGACACCGGCGCTGGCACGTCGATCGTCGGCATCATCACGATGGTTGGGCTCGTCGTCTTCATCGCGTCGTTTGCCTTCTCACTCGGGCCGGTCGTTTGGACGATCATCTCCGAGATTTACCCAGGTAGGGTGCGCGGTAAAGCGGTTTCATTCGCGACCGCCGCCAACTGGGGCGCAGCGTTTCTCGTCGCGGAGTTCTTCCTAACTCTGACGAGCGGGATTGGCGAATCAGCGACCTTCTTCCTCTTTGCGGCGATGTGCGTGCTTGGGTTCATCTTCGTCTGGCGTTACGTGCCCGAAACTCGCGGCCGCTCGCTCGAAGAGATTCAGGAGATGTGGAACAAGGGCGGCTCAATCAAGTCATGGGAAGAGACCGCGCCGAAGCCGTAGCCTCGTGGATCATTTAGCGGAGCTGATGGCGAGCAGCCACTTAGTGTTTTCGCCGCGGTTGTAATTGACCTTCCGCGGCTATAAGTTTTCACCGAGGCTCCAATTGGCGGAGAGACAATGTCGACTGCCCAGAGCACGCCAGAAGTAGACCAGCCACGCAGTAAGTCTGTTCTTAAATGGGTGCTGGTCATCGCGCTCGTGACCTTCCTTGGTGGGACGCGGTTCGGCTACGACCAAGGCGTAATTGCCGGTGCGCTCAAGGGCATCGAGGGGAGCTTTAGGGTAGGCAATTTTGCGCAGGAAGTGATCACCTCGTGGGTCACTCTAGGTGCGCTTATTGCCGCCTTGGTTGCAGGTATTGCGGCAGACCGGTTCGGGCGCCGCCCAGTTTTGCTAGCCGCAGGGTTGCTGTTCCTTGCAGGCACGATAATTCAGTCAATTACGCCTGGGCTTGAGATCCTCCTCGCCGGCCGCCTAGTTGCCGGCTTCGGTATCGGCTTTGCTTCGGTAATCGCGCCGCTCTACGCGGCTGAAATGGCTCCGAAGCGGATCCGAGGTCGGATCGTCTCTACTTACCAGCTCGGAATCACCTTTGGAATCTTTCTCGCTTACCTCGTGAGCGATCTCTACGACTCGGCCGAGTGGCGGATGATGTTTCTACTCGCCGCCGTTCCCGGCGTCCTGCTGATCATCGGAATATTGGCCGTGCCGGAGTCGGCGCGCTGGCTCGTGAAAATGGGGCGCACTAAGGAGGCCCGCGAATCGCTCGAGAAAGTTACCGAGCCGGCTGACGTCGAGAAGGAGCTCAGCGATGTTGAGGCTGAGGTCAACGCCGAGGCCGCAGAGGGCTCGGCGAGCTGGTCAGAGGTTTTCAGCCCGCGCGTGCGTAAGGCACTGATCGTTGGTGTGGGGCTGGCAATTTTCCAGCAGATCACCGGCATCAACGCGATCATCTACTACGCCGACAAGATCTTCGCCAGCGCCGGGCTCGTCAGCACTGAGTCGCAGACCACCGCAACGCTCTACTGCGTCGGCCTGACGAACGTGCTCGCGACCTTCATCGCGGTTGCTTACATCGACCGCTTTGGCCGCCGGCCGCTGCTCTTGATCGGGCTGGTAGGGATGTTTGTCTCACTCTGCGCCGTAGCGCTCGGCTTCGCTAGCCAGTCAACCTCTGACACCGGCGCTGGTGCGTCGATCGTCGGCATCATCACGATGGTCGGCCTTGTCGTCTGCATCGCCTCGTTTGCCTTCTCGCTTGGGCCGGTGGTGTGGACGATCATCTCTGAGATCTACCCGGCCCGGGTTAGAGGGAAAGCTGTCTCCTTGGCCACTGCTGCCAACTGGGGAGCAGCATTCCTCGTTGCTCAGTTCTTCTTGACTCTGACGAGCGGGATTGGCGAATCAGCGACCTTCTTCCTCTTTGCGGCGATATGCGTGCTTGGGTTCATCTTCGTCTGGCGTTACGTGCCCGAAACTCGCGGCCGCTCGCTCGAAGAGATTCAGGAGATGTGGAACACGGGCGGCTCAATCAAGTCATGGGACGAGACCGCGCCGAAGCCGTAGTGATTTCGCCGCAGTGAGCGAGTGGATCGGCGCCCAATCGGCGCTGTTTGAGACACCCGCTGCGATGCTGAGGTAATGGCCACTGCTCTAATAGCCGCGTTGGCTTGTGCGATTTCGCTCGGCGCCTGTGGTTCTTCCGCAGCTCGCGAGCTGCCTGGTACCACTTCGGATGCCTTTTCGGCCGCCACGACTGCAGCGGCGGCCGGCGTCAAGCTGGTCAGCGTCGGCAAGTTCAACATGCCGCTTTACGTGACGGCGCCGCCGAAAGATCTGCGGCGCGTGATGGTTGTTCAGCAGGGCGGACGAATCAGCGTTGTCCGTGATGGCAAGACGCTGAGCAAGCCGTTCCTTGACATCAGCTCACGCGTTACTGCCGGCGGCGAGCAGGGGCTGCTCGGCCTCGCCTTCGCGCCGGACTATGCCAAGAGCGGCCTCTTCTACATCTACTTCACGCGCCGTGATGGAAAGCAGGAAGTTGCTGAGCTGAGGCGTGCGACCAGCGACCGCGCCAGCGCCAGCTCCAGCCGCAGCGTGCTGGTGATGGATGACCCTGAGGGCAACCACAACGGCGGCCAGCTGAACTTTGGGCCCGACGGCCTGCTCTACATCGGCACCGGTGACGGCGGCGGCGCAGGAGATCAGCACGGAACGATCGGCAACGCGCAGAATCTTGGCTCGCTGCTCGGCAAGATTCTCAGGATTGATCCGCGCCGCTCCGGCTCGAAGGCCTACAGCGTTCCTGCCTCCAACCCGTTCGTCGGCCGCGCCGGCGCGCGGCGCGAGGTCTACTCCTACGGGCTGCGCAACCCTTGGCGCTTTTCGTTCGATCGCATTGGCGGCGACTTGATCATCGGTGACGTCGGTCAGGACGAGGTCGAGGAGATTGACTTCACGACCATCGCGCAGGCGCGCGGCGGCAACTTCGGCTGGCGCGTGCGCGAAGGTGATAGGCAGTTCTCCGATGAATCCGTTGACGGCGCAATCGAGCCGGTGATCGTTCGCACCCATGACGAAGGTTGGTGCTCGGTAACCGGTGGCTACGTCGTCCGCGACCCGGCGCTTCCGAGCCTGCGCGGCAAGTATCTCTACGGCGATTTCTGCAAGGGAATCATTTACGGCGCGCGCCTTTCAAGCTCCGGTGCCAGCGCCAACGCGCGGGTAGCTGGGCTGCCGCAGATTCCGGCACTCTCCTCATTCGGCGAGGACGCGCGCGGCCGAATCTACGTCGTCTCGCTCGGCGGCGCTGTAAGCAGAATCGCGGCGCGCTAAGCGACGCGCTTAGCGTCGCGCCGCCGGCGCGCGCGCTGCTGCCACGGTGCAGGCGCCTGAGCCGGCAGCTCGCACAGCTGCTCGAAGGTGCTTTCGATTTCGGCGGCGATCAGCTCGACGTCCGGCACCAGCGCGGCGTCTGCAAAGCAGCCGATGTGGAGCACGCCGCCGTGTGAGATCGCGCCGATTGAAAGTGCGTGACCATCGACGAGCGGAACAGCGGGCCAGATTCCCTCGAGCTGGCGCCCGATTAGCGAGAGCGGCTCGCTTGGGCCGGGAACGTTTGAGATTACGGCCGTGAAGTGCGATGCGCCAACAGCGGCGCGCACCGCCGCGCTGCGAACGGCGGGGGCGAGCAGGTCAGCGGCGCGGATCGCAGTGTCGATCGTGCCCGCGTAGCCGGCGCGCTTGAGCGTCTTCGTGCGGCGGCCGATTGTTCGCAGCACGCTCCCCGGATTGTCGGCGTCGAGCGGCAGTTCGACGACCATGATCGAAATTCGGTTGGCGTGGTCGGCTGCGCTCTCGCCGGGCTGGCGCGCGGCGGTGGGGACGAGCACGCGGACGCCTTCCGGCTGCTCGCCGCGGCGAGCAAGAGCTCCGCTGATTGCGCCGCCGCTGGCAGCGAGCAGCACGTCGTTGACGGTCACACCGTGGCGCGCCGCAGCTTCCTGCATCCGCTCCATAGGCAGCGAGCTGAAGGCGATGCGACGCCGCGAGCTGGCTGAGTTCTCGAGCGCAGTGCGTTGCCCGGGCGTGAACAGGCTCAGCAGCGCGGTGATGGCCTCGACGATCGGCCCAGGGCCGTTGGCCAGCGATTGCACGAGTGTCGTTGCTACGTCGCTGCCGGTTCCGATCCGTGAGAGCGCCGCTGCGGTGAGAACCTCTGCCGTCGACGGAGCTTCCGCCGGCATCCAGCTGGCGACCGCTGCGTGGTCAGGCGCGGCAACGCCATCGAAGATGATCGTCGCGATTTCGACCGCGGCGAGCCCGTCGATTAGCGCGTGGTGGGCTTGACCGATGATTGCGAAGCTGCCGTCGCTCAGTCCTGTGACCATCTGAAGCCGCCAGAGTGGGCGGCTGCGGTCGAGCGGTTGCGAGAGCAGCTCCTCGGCGATCGCGCTTAGCTGCGGCTGAACGCTCGAGGCGATCATCTGGATCACGTTGACGTGGCGGTCGATCGCGAAGAGCGGGTCGTCAACCCAGTGTTGGTCGCCGATTCCCAGCGCCGGTTCAACGATGCAGCGCCGTAGCCGTGGAACGCTCGTCAGTCGCAGCTCGACGTGGCGTCGCAGCTCTTCAATCGAGGGCGGCTGCCCGGCGAAGCGCATCGTCCAGCCAACCTGCATCGGCGCGCGCTCGGTTTCGATGTCGAGGAACGCTGCATCGAGTGCGCTGAGGCGGTCGAAACTTGTCACGGTGCTCATACTCGCACGCTTTTCGATCAAGCGTCGGAGCACGGTAGTCTCGGCCGGTGGAGCTGCTGAAAGAGTTTGAGGTCGAATGCGTGCGGGCCGACAATCCGGGCCCGTTCACGCTCGATGGATCAAACTGCTGGCTGATCGGCCGCGACCCCTGCTGGATCATCGATTCAGGCCCGCCGATCGACGCTCACCTCGACCGCCTGGCCAGCGAAGCAGCGGTTCGCGGGGGAGTTGGAGGGATCGCGGTCACGCACGACCACGCCGACCACAGCGGTGGCCTCGAAGGTCTGCTGGCCCGCGTTGGCGAGGTTCCAGTCGGCGCCGCGGCGATGGAATTGGCGACCGTGTCGCTGGCCGACGGCGACACGTTTGGCCCGCTGAGCGTCTATGCGACGCCCGGTCACGCGCCCGATCACTTGGCTTTTGTCAGCTCCGAGGTGATTTTCACCGGCGACGCCGTACTCGGCGAGGGCAGCGTCTACATCGCCCCTGACGAAGGCGCCTTGATCGGCTACCTCGAGGCGCTCGATCGGCTGATCGCCCTGGAGCTGAAGCTGCTCTGCCCCGGCCACGGACCCGCGCTCGGCAACCCGCGCGAGCGGCTGACCGAATACCGTGACCATCGCCTTGAGCGCGAGCGGAAACTGGTTGAAGCGCTCGCCGAAGGGCTGCGCAGCAGCGATGAACTACTGGACGCAGCTTGGGGCGACGTGCCGCCAATTTTGAGGCCTGCCGCCGAAGCGACTCTCGCCGCCCACATCGACAAGCTCGCAGGCGAAGGGCGCCTGCCCGAAGGCGCCGAGCGCCCTTCTATCGGCGATTACGGCGGGCTTTAGGTCGCGGCCTCTGGCCGCAGCGACTTAGCCTTCGATGTTTGACATCACGTGCTTGACGCGCGTGTAGTCATCGAAACCGTACATCGAGAGGTCCTTGCCGTAGCCGGATTCCTTGAAGCCGCCGTGCGGCATTTCGGCGACGATCGGAATGTGCGTGTTGATCCACACACAGCCGAAGTCGAGCCCCTTCGCCATCCGCATCGCGCGGCCGTGGTCGCGCGTCCAGACGCTTGAGGCGAGGCCGTATTTAACGCCGTTGGCCCAGGCCAGTGCTTCGGCCTCGTCGCTGAACTGCTGAACCGTGACGACCGGGCCGAAGATCTCGTTCTGGATCATCTCGTCATCCTGCTTGAGGTCGGCGACAACGGTCGGCTCGAACCAGAAGCCGCCACCGTTCTCAGGTGCCTTGCCGCCAGAGGCGATGCGGGCGTGTGCCGGTGCGCGCTCGATGAAGCCGCCAACGCGATCAAGCTGCGCTTGGCTGATGACCGGGCCCATGTAGGTGTTCTCGTCGTTCGGGTCGCCGTAAACGGTGCCCTTAGCCTGCTCGGCGAGCGCGTCGACGAGGTCGCCGTAAAGCCCGGGGCCAGCGATCACGCGGGTGGCTGCGGTGCAGTCCTGGCCGGCGTTGAAGTAGCCGGCTCCGGCGATCCCCTCGGCCGCGGCTGCGAGGTCAGCGTCGTCAAAGACGATCACCGGTGCCTTGCCGCCGAGCTCAAGGTGGACGCGCTTGAGCGTGTCGGCGGCTGCCGCGGCGACGGCCTTGCCGGCGCGGACGCTGCCGGTCAAGGAGACCATGCTGATGCCCTCGTTGCGGACGATCTGCTCGCCGGTTGCGCCGGTGCCTAGAACGACGTTGAAGGCACCCGTCGGAAGGTGTTTCTGCATCATCTCGGCAAGCCAGAGCGTCGACATTGGCGTGTTCTCCGATGGCTTCAGGACGATCGTGTTGCCGGCGGCGAGCGCCGGAGCAAACTTCCAGACGGCCATCATGAAGGGATAATTCCATGGCGTGATCTGCCCAATTACGCCGATCGGCTCGCGGCGAATCGATGAGGTGTGCCCGGCGAGATACTCGGCCGTGGCGCGCCCTTCGAGCATCCGCGCTGCGGCTGCGAAGAAGCGGATCTGATCGGCGGCTGGCGGAATCTCTTCCTCAATCGTCAGCGCCAGCGGCTTGCCGGTATTAATTGATTCGATCTTCGCGAGCTCTTCGCCGCGCTCCTCAAGTTCGGTGGCAATGTTCAGCAGCGCCATGCTGCGCTCTGACGGGGTTGCATCGCGCCATTCGGGGAAGGCTGCGGTCGCGGCGTCAACGGCGGCCTGGACGTCGGCGGCGCTGGAGATGCCCATCTCAGCGATCACTTCGCCGGTTGCAGCGTTAAAAACCTCGTGAACGCCTTCGCCTGTCGTTGGGACGGACTTGCCGCCGACAAAGTTTTCGAGCTTTGCGGTCTTGGTTGCCATCTTTTTTCTCCTCCTCGCGGGTACCTGCCAAACCTACCAAGCGAGGGCCTCTGTTGCTTGCGGCGCGGCGCGGTGGAAGCGCGGCGACTAGTCTGAGAGCTTCGTGGCTCACTTTTCATCCGCAGACGACGTTTACGCTTCGCTTGGCGCCTGCCTGAAGGCGGCGGCGACCGACCCCGAGAATGCTCGTGATTTTCAGCGCGTCGGGACGATCGTGCGGCTCCAGACCGTTGCTCCGAAGGCGCAGATCACGCTGAAACTCGAGGCCGACCAGCCGATCGAGGTCGAGTTCGGCGAGAGCAAGCTACGGCCGGCCGCAATTCTGGCAATGCCGGGCGACACCGCCCAAGGCTTCTGGCTCGGCGAGACCAACATCATCACGGCGCTGGCCCAGAGCAAGATGAAAGCTCAGGGGCCTGTCGCGGTGATCCTCAAGCTTGTGCCGCTGGTCAACGTTGTCGCGCCGCTCTATCGCGCCCAGCAGGAGGGCGGAGGAGAGATTGAGGCGGTTGAACGGCAAGAGATCGCCGCCGACGAAGAGGTCATCGCTGAAGCGGGTGGAGTGGCCGAGGACGAGGCTGTAGCTGAGGAAGAGGTCGCTGCCGGGGATGAAGCGGTGGTCGGCGAAGAGGATGCTGTGGCTGAAGAAGCGCTCGTCGCTGAGGAATCGCCTCAGTCGTAGCCGGGCTCTCCCGGTAGCAGCACCCGCGCCACTTCACCTTCGATCAAGATCCGCGGCTCAACTGGTTCAACTCTCTGCTGGGAGGCATGTTCGATCAAGGCGTCGGCGCTCTCAAAGGCCGCGAACTGTTCGAGCTGCTTGATCGTTGGGAAGACGAGCGGTAGCTCGTCACGGCTGTAAGCGTCCAGCGCGCCTTGCGGCGTGTACCAAACGTGGTCGACGATCTCGCTGCCATCGACGACAGGGTTGGCGTCTGCCGGGGCGGGGGCGAGGAAGAAGTGGGTGTCGAAGCGGATCTGAACGGTGTCTGGGGTGATCCAGCGTGAGAACTTGACCAAATCACTCGGGGCGATGCCATAGACCGACGCCTCCTCCTCCAGTTCACGCACCGCGGCCAGCCGGTGCGCCCCATCTCCTGCGCCCTCGTGTGCGTCTACCGCGCCGCCGGGGAATACCCAGAATCCGCCCATGAAGCGGGCCTGAGGCGTTCGTTGAACGAGCAGCAGCTCGAGCGCCTGCGAGCCGCCGCGCAGCAGGATCACCGAGGCCGCTTGGCGCGGAACGGTCGCTTCGCCCGATTCGTTTAGTTCCTCTCCCGGTGCTGGCTTTTCGAACTCCACGCTGATCAGCCTAACGCGCGCGCCCGCCGCCGCCCTGCTGCGCTACCGTTTTATTTATGACTGATAGCGAAGCAGTGAAACAGTGGATCTGCGAGTCTTGCGGTTACATCTACGACCCGGCCGAAGGCGATCCTGACGGCGGCATTCCGCCGGGAACTCAGTTCGAGGAGATCCCTGACACTTGGTACTGCCCGGTCTGTGGCGCGCGCAAGAAGGACTTCGTCGAATACATCGCTTAACGGTTGCGATCGTCGCCGTAGTCGGCGCCGCATCGCTTGGTTCGGAGATCGCCGCGGCGCGCCTTATTGCGCCCTGGTTTGGTGCCTCAACGATCGTTTGGGCCAACACGATCGCGACCGTTCTGGTCGCGCTCAGCATCGGTTACTGGTATGGCGGCAGGCTCGCCGAGCGAGACCCAACGGTTTCCGGTTTGGCGCGCCTCGTGATGATCGCCGCCGCGTTGCTGGCGCTCGTCCCGTTCATTGCCGGTCCGTTCCTAAGCGTGTCGGTTCAAGCGCTCGATCAGGTAGAGGCCGGCGCGTTCGTCGGTTCGCTTGTTGCCGTGATGGTGCTGATCGCCTTCCCAGTGATGGTGCTCGGCGCGGCGGCGCCTTACGCCATTCGGCTCAGCGTAAAGACTGCCGATGAGGCCGGCAACGTCGCCGGTCGGCTCTACGCAATATCGACGATCGGAAGTCTCGCCGGCGTGTTCCTCAGCGCTCTGCTGTTGGTGCCGCTGCTGGGAACGCGACGCACCTTCATCGTCTTC
Organism: Actinomycetota bacterium; assembly: GCA_005798685.1. Classification (GTDB taxonomy): domain Bacteria; phylum Actinomycetota; class Thermoleophilia; order Solirubrobacterales; family Solirubrobacteraceae; genus F1-60-MAGs163. The sequence continues at coordinate 30,564 of SYIT01000047.1, forward strand.
GCTCTCTCGCTTGCGCTGGTTGCGATGCCGGCTCTCAGTTGGCGCTGGCTTGCGCTGCCGCTCTTGATGATCGTCGCGCTCTTCGCTCCTGTCGGCGAGATCAAAAGCGCTGGCGCCTCAACCGTGATCTGGGAGAGCGAGACCGAATACCAATATGCGCGCGTGGTGCAGTTCAGCGATCGTGAACGTTGGTTGGAACTGAATGAAGGTCAGGCCGTCCATTCGGTCTACCGCCCGGGCACTTGGCTGACGAACAACTATTGGGACGAGGCGCTGGTGCTGCCGTGGGCGGCGCGCGACGCGCCGCCGCGCTCGCTCGCGGTGCTTGGCAATGGCGCGGGGACGGTTGCCCGCGCCTACGGCCACTTCTACCCCGGCGCCCGCGTTGACGGGGTTGAGATCGACGGCCGACTGAGCGAAGCCGGCCGCCGCTACTTCGACCTTCGCGGCCCAAACCTCCATCTCCACAAGGCCGACGCGCGTCCTTTCTTGCGCCGAAGTGATCGCAAGTGGGACGCGATTCTCGTCGACGCCTACCGCCAGCCCTACATACCGTTCTACATGACGACCTCAGAGTTCTTCGAGTCCGTCGCCGAGCACCTAAACCCCGGCGGTGTGGTGATGGTCAACGTCGGCCACCCGGAGGGGAGCGAGGCGCTGGAGGCTTCGCTGGCGGCGACGATGAAGACTCAGTTCACAGCCGTACTGCGCGACCCGAGCGAGCGCGTCAACACGATTCTGCTCGGCGCCAACGGGCCGGCATCGGCTCAGCAGCTAGCCGCCAGCGCCAGCTCGCCCGCGATGCCGCCGCCGCTGCGGCCGCTCGCGCGTGATGCTGCGCAGCGCCTCAGCGCGCCGCTCTCCGGCGGCGACGTCTATAGCGACGACCTCGCGCCGGTCGAGTGGCTGATCGACGGTTCAATTTTGAAAGTAGCCGCTCAAGGCCAGCGCTGAGCAGGACGCGGCACAATCTGGTCTGATTGCGCAATGTTTGTGATCTTTGGCAACTACACAGCGCCGATCGAAGAGGTTGACAGCCACCGTGAGGCTCACCTTCAGTTCATTGGCGGGCTGGTCGCCTCAGGCAACGTCGTGGCCAGTGGTCGCCGCGCCGAGGGAGATGGCTCGGCTCTTGTGCTCAGCGCTAATAGTCGAGGCGAGGCGCTCGCGCTCTTCGATCAAGATCCCTATGTTCTCGCCGGCGTCGTCGAGTACGAACTAGCCGCTGAGTTCACCGCCGGTGCCAAAGCTCCGGGTCTTGAGAACTACAGCTAGAGCGCTAGCTGCGTACCGACGTTGATAGTGCGCTCCGTTGGCAGGCAGAAGTAATCGGTTCGGCTCGATGCGTTGCGTGAGAGCGCGCAGTAGATCCGCTTGCGCCAGCCGGCCATCTCGAACGGTCCGCCAGGAACGACGTCGAGGTGCGACAGGAAGTAGGTCGCGTGCTCAACGTCGATCCCTTCGTCAAGCCCTTCGGCTTTTGCCAGCTCTAGCAGGTGTGGCACGTCGGGAGTGTCTTTGAAGCCGAGTTTTGCCGTCAGGTGGACGATGTTGTCGCCTGTATAGCCAAGCTCGTCGACCGTAAGGCGCTCTTCGTCGGGCACGAACGGTGACGTCGTCGTCTCGATTGCGAGGATCACGATCTGCTCGTGGATCGCGTGGTTAAAGTTCACAGCGCCGCGCAGCGCCATCGGCGCCGTCTCGCGGTGAGCGTTGAGGTAGACGGCCGTTCCCGGCACTGTCGTCACAGGCGGGTCAAGCGTCTGAATCTCTTGCAGGAATTCACGCAGCGAGCCTTCACGCTGGGCGCGAACCCCGGTCACATAGACCCGGCCGCGGTTCCACGTAAGCATCACCGTCAGCAGAATCACCCCGATCGCTACCGGGAACCAGCCGCCGTGGAGGATCTTCGTCATGTTGGCGGCGAGGAAGAGTGCGTTGACAGTTAGGAAGACGGTCCCAGCGAGGCAGACGATCCAGAGTGGCCTCTTCCAGAGCTTGCGCACAACAACGAGGAAAAGGATCGTGTCGATCGTCAGCGTGCCGGTAACGGCGATCCCGTAGGCCGACGCGAGCGCCGCAGATGAGCCGAAGGCGACAACCAGTGCGACGACGGCGACAAAGAGTCCCCAGTTGATTGCCGGGGCGTAAACCTGCCCGATCTCGGTGTTTGAGGTCTGCTTGATCGTCATCCGCGGCATGAAGCCCAGCTGCGTCGCCTGCTTTGCGACCGAGAAGGCGCCCGAAATAACGGCCTGCGATGCGATCACTGTCGCGACGGTGGCGAGGATCACCATCGGAAGCTGCGCCCATTGCGGGAAGAGCAGGAAGAACGGGTTGCTGATCGACGAGGGCGTCTCGAGGATCAACGAGCCCTGGCCCATGTAGTTGAGCGTCAGCGTGGGGAAGACGAGCAGGAACCAAGCGCGGCTGATGGCGGGCCGTCCAAAGTGGCCCATGTCGGCGTAGAGCGCTTCAGTACCGGTGATCGTCAGCACGATCGAGCCGAGCGCGATGAATGAGATGCCGAGGTGGTTCACGAAGAAGCTGAAGGCGTAGGTCGGCAGCAGCGCCTTGAGCATCGAAGCGTCCTGGGTCAGTTGAAGCAAGCCGGCGAGGCCGATGATGATGAACCAGATCACCATCACGGGGCCGAAGAGACGGCCAACGAGCCCTGTGCCAAAGCGTTGGATCATGAAGAGCCCTGTCAGCACGACGAGAGTGATCGGTATAACCAGGTGGGCGGCCGCGGGCGCGGCGACCTGCAGCCCGCTGACCGCCGACATCACAGAGATCGCCGGCGTGATCATCCCGTCGCCGAAGAAGAGCGCAACGCCGAACAGCCCCGCCGCCACCAGCGCCGGCTTAACCCACGGACGCTTGATCACGGCCGTTTGAACCAGCGCGATCAGCGCCATGATTCCGCCCTCGCCGGCGTTGTCGGCGCGCATGACGAAGATCACAAAGTCGATCGGGACGCCGATCCTGATCGTCCAGACGACGAGCGAGATAACGCCCAAGACGTCCC
>SYIT01000048.1 GCA_005798685.1 Actinomycetota bacterium
CGGCGCGGATTACCGACCGGATCGAAAAGGGCAACGTCTTCACCGCCTTCCACTTCCCTGAGCTGCGGACCAATCTGCTGGTCGGTGATTCCGTCGAGGTAAATACGGGCTGCCCTGAGTACAAGGTCGTCGCAGTTGATGTGCGCGCGATGAGCGAAGCACCGTCTGGTACGCCGGCGCTCGTAGCGGCGGACTGAACGAAGGGCATGGCCGGTGGCCGACGCTGACGCCGGGCGGATGGTCACCAGCGTTGTGCGCGAAGGCGAGCGCGACGAGATCGCCGTCGAAGAACCGCTGGAGATCCGAGTTGACGGCGAGGCGCTCTCGGTTACGATGCGCACGCCCGGCAACGACGAGGAGCTGGCGCTCGGCTTTCTCTACGGCGAAGGGCTGATTGACGAGCCGCACCCGGCAGGTCCTACGACCGACTTCGCCGCCAACATCGTTGATGTCGCCGGGCCGCTGCTGAGCGACCCGGGGCGGCGAAACTTCTACACCACATCCTCCTGCGGCGTTTGCGGCAAGGGCGCGATTGAGCAGGTCGCCGTTGACGCGCCGCACGCTACGGCTGGCCCGTCCGTGGCGCGGGCGCTGCTCGCCGGGCTGCCGGAGCAGCTACGCCAGCCCGGCTTTGAGCGGACCGGCGGTATGCACGCCACCGGCCTCTTCAGCGCCGACGGCAAGCTGATCTGCGTGCGCGAAGATGTCGGCCGCCACACCGCGCTCGACAAGGTGATCGGCCGTTTGCTGCTCGACGGTGGCCTGCCGCTAAGCGGGAAGATTCTTTGCGTCAGCGGGCGGATCTCGTTTGAGCTGGTGCAGAAAGCGGCCGTCGCCGGCGCGCCGCTCCTCGTTGGCGTTGGCGCACCGACTTCGCTTGCCGTTGAACTGGCAGCCGAGCGGGGAATGACGCTGGCGGCCTTTGCCCGCGGCGACCGCGTCGTCGTCTACGCCGACGACGGCCGCGTCAGCGACTGAGCGCGGCGGCCTAGCGGCGCTCTTCGAAAAAGTCGGTCAGCAGCGCCGCGCACTCGTCTTCAAGCACGCCGCCGACGACATCAGGGCTGTGGTTGAGCTGCGGCTCGCTGAGGATGTCGAGCACGCTCCCCGCCGCACCGGCCTTCGGGTCCCAGGCGCCGAAGACAACGCGCGGTATGCGCGCAAGCACGATCGCCCGGCGCACATCGCACACGGCTCAAGCGTCACGTAGACCGTTGAGTCGAGCACGCGCCAAGAGCCGAGCGCTGCGGCGGCGGCGCGCAGGGCGACAATCTCGGCGTGCGCCGTTGGGTCGCCGTGGCGCTCGCGCTGGTTGTGTGCGCGGCCAATCACGCGGCCGTCATGGACAACCAAGGCGGCGATCGGAACGTCGCCGTGCGCGGGCGCCAAGGCGGCCTCCTCAAGCGCCTCGCTGATCCAGCCTTCATCATCTATGCGGCGGTTTTCGTCCACGTGGCTGTCATCATCCCTTATCGGCGCAAAACACCGTTACTTTTAGGTCTCTGTCGTGTTCTAGATAGTCAGCAGCACGCCCGCAGCCCAGCTTACGATGACCCTAATCAGCCGCCTACAACTCCTACTGACCGCGCTCGCCGCTTCGCTCGCGCTCTTCGTCCTGCCCGCAGCGGCCGGCGCAGCGGAGGCGGAGCCGAACCAGGTAGTCGTCCAGTTTGAGGATCCGGCAACCGGCGCAGCACCATCGGCGGCGAGCGCCGATCCCGTCGTGCTGCAGGTTGACAACGTTCGCAAGGCGCTCGCCGAACTGCGCGCGCGCGGCGACGTGGCCTACGCCGTACCGAACATGATCGCCCGCACTGCTGCCGCCAGCTACACGCCCAATGATCCTCTGCTCGGCAGTCTGCAGTGGAACTTCATCGGCCCCTACGGCGTCGGAGCTCAGCAGGCCTGGGCCAACGCGCGCGCCGCGGGCCGCTCCGGGGGCAAGGGCGTGAAGGTCGCCGTGCTTGACACCGGTGTTGCCTATTCAAACCGTGTTCCTTACAGACGCTCACCGGATTTCAACGCGAGCCAGTTCGTAGCCGGCTGGGATTACGTCGACGGCGACGCTTACGCCAATGACGCCAACGGCCACGGCACGCACGTCGCAGGCACGATCGCCGAAGCAACCAACAACAAGCTCGCCGTCGCCGGTCTCGCCTACGGCGCAAAGATCATGCCGGTGCGGGTGCTTGACCGCAACGGCGAAGGGAACGCAAACGACATCGCCGATGGTGTCCGTTTCGCCGCCAAGAAGGGCGCGAAGCTGATCAACCTCAGCCTTGAATTTGATTCCGGCGTGCGCTCAGCCGATATTCCCCAGCTGCTGTCGGCGATCAACTACGCCCGCTCGCGCGGAGTGCTCGTTATCGGCGCGTCGGGGAACGAGGGCGATACGAGGGTTTCATACCCGGCCAACGCCCCCGGCGTGATGTCGGTCGGGGCAACGACCGAGACCGGCTGCGTTGCCGAGTTCTCAAACGGCGGCTACAGGCTCGACATTGTCGCCCCAGGTGGCGGCGCCGCCTCCACGGCAACAGGCGAACAGCGCTGCCGCTCGGCCTCTAGACCGGCACGCAACATCGCCCAGACGACTTTCAGCGGCAAGTCGCTTTCAGTTTTCGGCATCCCAAAGGATTACGAAGGAACCTCGATGGCGACGCCGCACGTGACGGCCGCCGCGGCGCTGGTGATCGCAACCGGCGTGATCGGCTCAAACCCTTCGGCCGCTCAGCTCGAATCAAGACTGATGAGCACCGCGCGTGATTTCGGTACCCCAGGGAACGACCGCTTCTACGGCGCCGGGCTGCTCGACGCGGCCGCAGCCAGCGCTAAGTAGTACGGATAATCAGCACCGAGCAGGGTGCGTGATGGCTGACCTTGTTTGGCACCGAGCCGAGCAGGAAGCGCTTGGCGCCGGTCATTCCCTTGTTGCCGACGACGATCAGATCGGCCGAGGTTTCCTCAGCAACGTCGAGGATCGCGTCGGCCGGGTCACCTTGGCGTGAATGCGGCGAGCATTCAACGCCGATCGCTGCCGCCTGCTCGACCACGGCCGTAAGTGTGGCCTCAACGTCTTCGCGCTCGTTGATCATCCATTGCACGTCTGAAGGAGCGTCGCTCGCTTCGCTGCGCAGCCGTGATACGGGAACCGGCGCGTAGGCGCTGACCACTTCCAGCCGCGCGCCCGTCTCCTTGGCCAGGTCGATCGCTTGGCGGGCAGCTTCGCTAGCTGTCTCTGATCCATCTGTTCCAACGACAATCGATCCAAACATTGCTGCTCCAATCAGTTTATTGCCTCTCTCCAGACTACCTGCCGGCTAGAGAAGCTTCACGACCGCGATTGCCATCCCTGCCAAAACGAAAACGACGATTGCTACTTGGGTCCAAAACCAGAATGGCGACATCGTTTAACCGAAGAAGACTTCCGCTGTACGGAACAGCTCAGGATCAAGCAGCTTCGGCTGCGCGAGCGCTTCGGCGAGTGGGATCGTGATGATCCCGGTGCCGCGCAGCGCGACCATCATCCCGCGCTCGTCGCGGTTGTATGCGTCGATCGCGCCGACGCCGTAGCGGGTAGCGAGAATTCGGTCGTAGGCGGTTGGCGTGCCGCCGCGCTGAACATGGCCAAGCACAACCATCCGCGTTTCGTAGCCAGTTACGCGCTCAATCTCGCGCTCGAGCCAAGCTCCGATGCCGCCGAGGCGGGGGTGGCCAAACTCGTCAACGTCATTTTCGCGCGCGCTCAGCGAACCGTCCTTGGGAACCGCGCCCTCGCTGGCAACAACGATCGAGAAGTTCTTGCCGCGCGCGTGGCGGGCGCGAATCTGATCACAGAGTGCGTCAAGGTCGAATGGCCGCTCGGGGACGAGGATTGCGTGCGCGCCGCCAGCAATCCCGGCCGAACAGGCGATCCAACCGGCGTGGCGGCCCATTACCTCGACGACGATCACGCGGTCGTGCGATTCAGCGGTTGTGTGTAGCCGGTCGATCGCGTCGCTGGCAACCTGAACGGCGGTGTCAAAACCGAAGGTGTAATCGGTGCCGGCGAGGTCGTTGTCGATCGTCTTCGGCACACCAATCACCGGCACGCCGTCGGCTGCCAGCTTCGTCGCAACGCCGAGCGTGTCCTCGCCGCCGATTGCGATTAGTCCGTCGAGACCAAGCTTCGCCATCCCGGCGGTGACTGCCTCCGTGCCGCCGCCACCATCGCGGTAAGGGTTGGTGCGCGAGCTGCCAAGAATTGTTCCGCCGCGCGTCAGCAGGCCGGAGACCTCAGGCGGTCCAAGCTCGCGCCCTTCGCCGGCCAGTACGCCAGCCCAGCCGTGGCGCAGGCCAACGAACTCGTCGCCATACTCTCGCGTTCCCTGCCTCACCACGGCGCGGATCACTGCGTTCAGCCCGGGGCAGTCACCGCCGCCGGTCAGTAATCCAATCCGCGCCATGGCGCGGATAGTTTCACGAATCGGTGGCGGTTGCAGCTGCGGTCGTCGTCGGGCGCTCTGCGTCCTGCTGCTCAAGCCGGTAGCGCCACCACTCCTGCGCGCCGATCTGGATCGCCGCAGCGATTGGGATTGCCAGCAGCGCGCCGATAACTCCAAACAGTGTCGCGCCAAAGAGCACCGAGACGATTACGATGAATGGTTCAAGCGCGACGGCGCGCTTGTGGATCTGCGGCTGAACAACGTAGTTCTCAAAGCTCTGGTAGGAGGCCGCGTAGATGAACCAGATGATTGAGGCGGTCGGGAAGTCGGCGAAGAGCGTGACGATCAGGATGATCGCGCCGGCGATGAACGCCCCGACCAGTGGGATCAAGTCGAAGAGCGCGTAGAGCACGGCCAGCGCGCCAGCGAAGGGCACGCCGAGGATCGTCAGGATGGTGAAGGCGCAAAGCCCGGCGATCGTTGCCTGAATGGCGGCGCCAGCGATGTAGTTGCCAACCGCGTTGGAGATTCGATCCAGCGCTACGCTGGCGGCCTTCGATTCGCGCCCGCTGCGCAGGCTGAGCAGCCCATCGATCCAAGTCCGACCGCGCGCGACCATGAAGATCGAAAGGATGTAGATCGTCAGCCCGGCGAATAGCGAACTGACGAGGCCGCTGCCGAAGTCGCGGATGATCGTGGCTGCCTCACCAATCTTTGTCGGTGCGTCTTGGGCAATACGGTTGAGCTCGGTTGTAACGCCAAAGTCCTCGTCAAACTTGCTCAGGTTCGGGTTCTTCCCAACCTCGGTCTGGAGATCGTCGACGTAGCCGGGCAGATCGTTGACGAAGTTGACGCCCTGATCAACGATCGGTGGAAGTACCGCGGCGCTGATACCGATCGGAATCAGCAGAACGGCGAGGTATACGAGCGCGATCGCCAGTGAGCGCGGCATCACGCGGGCGAGCAGGTTGACCGGCCCGGCCAAGGCGACTGCGACGAAGGTGGCGACGATGATCCACGCAATCGGCTGCCAGAGCACCCAGATCAGCGCGATCGTGCCGATTGCGACCAGCACTGTCAGCACGATCCGCAGCACGACGCGCGTCGGCAGCAGTTCGTTGGCGCGCTGCGAAGCGGGCGTGCGGCGACCCTCTCGGGAGGGCTGTGCGCTTGTTGTTGTCACCGTCAGCCTCTTTTCGACGTTGACCGGCCGCTCCCTGCCGCGCTGCTGCGGGCCCGCCACTCAGCCGCGCCGCGGCGGGCGCGGGAAGAAACCGCTGGTTCGAGCGACGTACTCGTCGTAGCCGGCGCGGCGCTTGCCGATCGACTTCTCAAGCAGCCCGGCACCGCTAACGCGGATCAACAGAACCGACATGATGATCGGCCCGATGATCGTCCACCAGGCACCCGCCGCCAGAGCGATCAGGTAGAGCCCCCACCAGACGCTGAAGTCGCCGAAATAGTTGGGGTGGCGCGTGTAGCGCCAGAGGCCGCGGTCCATCACCGTTCCCTTGTTTGCCGGGTCGGCGATGAAGCGCGTTAGCTGCAGGTCGCCGACCGTCTCAAAGAAGAGGCCAACCGCGAAGACGGCGATCCCCACGATCACGAGCCAGCCCCAGCCGCTCGCGATTTCGCCTTGCTGACCAACTTGAACCGGCAACGAGACCAGCCACATCAGGATTCCCTGCGCCCAGAAGACGGCCCAGAGGCTGCGCAGCGGCCATGAAGCCCCGGCCTTCGCGCGCATCTCTTGGTAACGGAAATCCTCGCCGTGCCCGAGGTTCCGCCGCGCCAAATGAACCGTTAGTCGCAGCCCCCAAAGCGTCGTCAGGATTGCCAGCAGCCAGCGTCGCTGCGGTGCGCCGTCGGCGATCGCAAAAGTTACCCAGCCGATCACTACAAAGCCGGAACCCCAGAAAATGTCAACGATCGAACTGTCCTTGACTGCCACGCTGACGGCCCACAGCGCCGTGGTTAGCAGGAACACCACGCCAAGGTTGATCGCCATCAGGTTGATTGTCGTCATCAACTGAGGTTACGGCGCTAGGCCGCGTTTGTCTTTGCGGCGACCCAGCGGTCGGCTTCAAGCCACAGCCCGTCAAGCCACTCCACTTGATCGGCGCGGCTGGCGGGAATCTGCTCGTGCGGCACGCGCGTGAAGCGCACATTGATTATGCGGCCAACCAGCGCACCGCCCCAGATGTCGGAGATTAGGCGCAGCCCGTCGAAGCCTTGGTGGACCATCAACACAACGTCTGTCTGTGGTGCCTTATCGAGCACCGCCAGAAGGCCGCCAACCTTTGGCGGCAGCAGGTATTCGATCGGCTCAAGCCGCGCTGCGCGCTGCGGGTCGCGCTCGGCAATCTTCTCGAGTGCGCGTTGGCGGCGCTCGGCGGTGAAGCGCGTCCCTTCCGGATAGAGCAGGAGGCCGTCTTCGCTGCCCATGCCGCTGGCAAGCTGCCCGATGTTCTCGCGCTCAACCTCTTCACCGGTGTCGCGGCGTACAAAGTAGTTAGGAAGCCGCTGGCCGGCAACGTCGAGGCAGGGTTCGGATAGCAGCTCGCGCTTGATTACGTAGCGCAGGCGGACCCGCTCGCGCGCTGCGACCAGCGCGGACGGCAGGAAGTTATCGACAATGCTGGCGTGGCGGATCAGAACGATTACCGGCCCCGGGCGCAGGCACTCGGCGCCCTCGTCAACTATCTGCAGTCCGAACAGCAGCTTGACCGAACCGAGCAACAGCCGCACCCACAGCTGCTGAAAGTGCCAAGTCGCGCCGACCATCAGCTTGGCATTACGTCCGAAGCCGCTCACGAGCCAGAGTGCGAACAGTGCGATTAGGGCAGCCATGTCGGTCGCCAGGTAGATCCATAGAAAGACCACCAGCCGCAGTGCCATCCACGGCTTTCGCTGAGTGATCGCGCGGAAAATGTCGACCAGCAGCGCCCCAATCAGCAGCAGCGGCAGCAGCGCTGTGACCAGCACCAGGCCAACGATGATCGGCGGGACGGTTTTCAGCCGCCGCGCGAGCTTGCTGCCGCGCGGCTCTCTGTTGGCGCTTTCCTCCACGCCAACAGACTATGCGCTACTCAGTTGCTGAAGTCCATCAACTGATGGATGCCGCTCGGGCGGTTGGTGTAATTCATCGTGATCAAAGGAACCGGGCTGAAGTTGATCGTCTCCGGAGCCTCGTCCTTGCGCCACGCGGCTGGGTCGGTGCCCTGAGCTGCGGCCAATGCTGCCGCTGCTTCGGAGATCGAATCCCAGATGTCGGCTGAGCACTTCGCAAGGCTGCCCTTGCCGCAGTACTTGATCTTGTAAGCGCCGTTGACCTTCTCGCCGAGCAGGTTGCGCAGATCCTTCCACATGTACTGGTGCCAGCCGCCATATTGGCCGCCTGGAGGGGCATCGAATGCATCGCTGCCACCGTTGCGCTGAGCCAGCTCTTCGCAGAGCCTCGTGCCCATCCGCCAGCAAAGGCCGTCGCCGGCGATCGACTGCCAAGCTTGGTCGATAATCGCCGCTCCGGGAGCGTCGATCTTGCCGTCCTGGTTTGAGTCAACGCGGCTGGCGCCCTGCTCGTGCCACGTTTGCAGCTGTGCAACCGCTGCGGTTGCCAGTGCGTTTGGAGCGGTGCCCTTGTCGAGCACCTTCTTCAGCGTTGGCCAAAGCAGCGCGATCCTCACATCTTCGGTTGCGCCAGCATTGGCAGCCGAGAGCATCGTCGCCAGCGACTGCTTGCTGTGCCGCGCCAGCTCGTTGTTGAGCAGCTGCCCGCGCTGAAGCGAGTTCTCAGCCCAGCGCTCATCGCCGGCAGGGAAATTCTTCGCCGGCTTGCCATTCCAGTTGACGATGTAGCCGCTGGCAGGGTTGATCACCTGTGGGTGCTTGGAGTGGCTGAGGTAACCGGTCCACTCGTACTTGCCGCGGCCGTCAACAGGAAGATCCATGTTGACGCCTTTCGGACGCAGTGGGAAGAGCCCCGAAGTGATGAAGGCGATCTCCTTGTCGCTGGAGTAGAACGAGTTGAAGGTCTGAGGCGTCTTCGCTGCCGCGGCGACGAAGTCCTTTGCGCTCTTAACGCGGCCATATGTCATCTGCTGGTTGAAGAGCAGGTCGTTGGTCTCGCGGCCGTAGCTTGAGCGACGCTTGGCAAGCGCAACGAGCTTCGAGCTGCCGGGCGACTTGGCGTATCCATAGACCGAACCGTGAACGGTCCTGTAGAAAACGACATTGGTCGTCTTTCCACCCTTGCTGATCGTGCCACCGTTGACCTTTTCCATCGGCTTGCACTTGCCCTTGAACTCGTACTTGTACTTGCTGCCACCGCAGAGCGTTTCGGCGTAGGTGTCAATGATGTCGTTGCCGGCAGAGGTCAGCGACCAGGCGTACTTCGCGGCGCGGCCGATCAACATGTAACCGGGGAACGGCGCTGAAGTGGCGCCGCGGACCTGAATTGAGGGTCCGTAGAGCCCCATCTCCATCGTCAGGCCGGGGTAGTTGTAACCGATCTGCGGCCCGCCGACCATAAGCGGCTTGCCGGTCGTCGTCTTGCTTCCCGCCGCGAGCATGATGTTGCTGGCCTCCTGGCGGCCTGGCCCTGAAGGCTTAATGGCCGACGATGAAGCACTTGCGCCCGGAAGCGGCACATAGCTGTTCGTGAACGATCCATTCTTCAGCCGCACCAGACCCTTCGGGTTTGAGACGCTGACCTCGGTCTGGTAGTCGAACTTCTTCGTCGTCGTAACCATCGTCTCCGGGTCGTAGCGGCCGCGCATGTTGGTGTAGGCCTCGTTGCCGTTCGTTGTGCCGAGCGTCGTGCGCGCAGCGTCAAGGAAGAGCGCGTTACTGATCTCCTCGCCGCCGCCTTCACCGAGGAACTGGGCCTTGATCCCGTTGAATGCGAAGATGTCGGTGCGCGTGAACGGCTTGGCGCTCGGCTGGTTGGTCGCATACCACTTGTTGACGCCCACGAGGTAGGTGTCGATGTCGCGGAGCACCTGCTTGCCCTGAGCGCCGGCGGCGTTCAGCGAATCGGTCTGCTGCTTGGTGACAGCTGCGCTGACGCTCTTGCTTGGCTGGTAGTCGTAAAGCCCCAGCACGAGGTTGATGCCGGAAACTCCCGGCAAGTCGGCCAGCGAAGCGACTCCGTTGTAGCGAGCCTGATTGAGCAGCAGGCTGCGGTCGGCTGCGGTCACGTAACCGGCGCCGAAGGTGACTCCAGCGTCGGTGTTAGAGAAGATGTGCGGGACGCCGTAGTTGTCGCGGCGGATTCGCGCCGATACGGCCTTGCCGCCTGCGGTTCCGGTGATCGTCTCGTCGGTGATCAGTGATGGGTCGTCGGCCTTCAGCAGCGCTGCCGACTTGAAGTAGCCGCTGCCGTCGGTGCTGGCGCTGACCTGCGCTTCGCCGATGTCGCGGAAGAGCGGCGTGAGGCGGTTGTACATCTTCGCCTGCGTGTCAGCAGAGAGCATCCCGGGAGCAGTGAGCCATGGTGAGCCTGGTTGGCTCTGACCCTGCGGAATAATGTTCAGCGTCTTCTCAGCCGAGGCTGCAGGCGCCGCGATCGCGATCGCGATCGATGACAGGACAAAAACAGAACGGAACATCTGCACTCCCCTTGTTATTCTCCCCGGGTTCCACCCAGACGTTCACGCAACCATAACGGCAGGCGGCGGACTTTGCGGCATTACTCGGTTTGAGCCAGATTTGGCGTACGCTGCGCTAGTGGCCAACCGCGTGCGGATATCGATCGGCAGTGAGACCAGTGAGCTGGTCCTCGTGGATGGCGTCGTTGAGCGCTTCGCGCTTGCTCGTGGGCTCGAAACAGCGGATGCCGAGCGGCTCGGGAAGGTTGTTCACGGGCTCGCGGCCTGGATCATCGAGCGCGCCTACCCGGATGACCCAACCGGCGAGCTGGTAGTTCAGCTGGAGCTGGCCGAAGGGGCGGTTCGCTGCACGATCGAGGATTGGGGCGAACCGATCACCGCCTTCGGTGGCGGCCTTGACTCAATCCCGTCTGAGCTCGCGGGGATCGAGGCGATGACGCACGACCTGCGGCTCGTGAACCTTGGCCGCGAAGGCAAGCGGCTCAGTGCGGCCGTTGAAGCTTCAGGCGTCACGCCGGAAGAACACGTCGCGCTAGCCCAGTTTGCGCGCGAGAGCGGTGAGAGTGAGGCGACGGCAGATCAGGTTGAGGTTCGCAACACAGAGCTAAACGATGTTGAGGCCGTCTCACGGCTGCTCTACACCAACTACGGGCTCGGATACGGCCACCCGAACTTCTACCAGCCGCGCTGGGTAGAGGCCGAGATCGAGGCCGGGCGTCTTCATTCAACGGTCGCGGTTCTGGCCGGTGAGGTTGTCGGCCACCATGCGCTGGTGCTGGAGAAGAGCGGCGAGGCGGGAGAAACTGGCATCGCTGTCGTCCACCCGGCCTACCGCGGACTTGGAATCTTCAACCGGCTTTTCGAACGCACGATTGAGCGCGCACGTGAGGCCAAGGTGGAGGCTGTCTACGCGCGGGCCGTCACCGCTCATCCATACAGCCAGCGCGCTGAGCACTCGCGCGGTTACCGCGAGAGCGCGCTGATGCTCGGCTCGGTGCCGCAAGGGAAAGATGAAAGCGGTCAGCCAACGCCGCGCGCAGCTTCGCTGCTTACCTTTTTGCCGCTCGACCTCAGTCCGCGGCCGGTCAGCTTCCCAGAGCGCTATGGCGAGCCGCTGCGAGCCGCCTACGCGAATCTTGAATTGGAGACGGTTGCGCCAGAGCCCGAGCAGGCGCTCGAACAGCTCGGCGATCGCCCGTCAGCGGCAATCGAGCGAGACGAGCAGCGCCGGAGCTCGGTAATTACAGTCAGCCGCTGGGGTGACGAAGGTCGAAGTCAGATGGTTGACGCTGTCCGCTCGGCCGTTCACCACCACGACGACGTTTCCTACTGTGACCTTGATCTCGAAACGCTCAGCTCGGATGAGCTCGACGAAGCAGTTCAGCAACTGCGCGAGTTTGATTACTTCTACTGCGGCCTGGCGCTCTGCGCGGCGGCTGGCCACGACCATCTGCGGATGCAGTCGCTGATGAGCGACGAGGTCGAGCTTGAGGCGATTGTGCTCGACTCCGACTACGCGCAACGGCTGCGCGAAACAATCTTTGCCGACCGAGCCCCGGCCAGCCCGCTCTGATCAGCCATCGTCTTGGCTGAAGGCCCAGCGAATCTCGTCGATCGAGAGGCCGCAGGCAAGGCAGGCGAGCAGCTTCATCCGCGCCGCCTGCGGCGAGAGGAAGCCGGCCGGAATAACGTTTGTCAAACGCAAGTCCATCTCTGAACCGGCGTATCCGTAAGTTGAGTTGAGGATCACGCCGCGCTCTGGGCGGCAGTAGGCGATCACCGGAATGCGCTCCGCCGCATCGGCCCAGAGCGCCAGCAGCTCTGGCGTCAGGTGGCCAGCGCCAAGCGTGCCGATCACAACCCCGTCAGGCTTGGTCGCCAGCGCGGCGCGCGCCAGCGAGCCGTCGTCGCCGGATGAGGTTGGCACGATGAAGACGCGCTGCTCAAGCCCCGGCGGGTCGAGTGTCGGGTTGCGCGGCAGTCTCGACCAGATCGTTGGGTGGCCTTCGGTGACGCGCCCGAGCGGGCCGATCTGTGGCGAGGAGAAAGCCGTAAGCGAGGTTGTGTCGGTCTTGCGAACTACGCGCGAGTGGTGAATCTCACCACCGAAGACGACCAATACACCAAGCCCGGCGGCGTCCTCGCTGGCGGCAACGCTGACGGCGTCGACGAGGTTGGCTGGCCCGTCGGCGCCTGGCGCGCTCGCTGTCCGAATCGCGCCGGTAAAGACGATCGGCGCCTCGGCGTCACTGATGATGTCGCAGAGCATCGCCGTTTCTTCGAGCGTGTCGGTGCCGTGCGTTACGACAACGCCGATTCCGCGCCGCGCCGCGTCGCGGGCCGCGTGGCAGATCTCAAGCTGCTGAGTCAGGCTCAGGTGAGCGCTTGGAAGGTTGGCTACGGTCTGCGCTTCAAGCCCGTGATGGGTTGCGAGCCCCGGAACCGAGGCAATCAGCGACTCGGCATCAAACTCCGGCGTGGCGCCCCCGTCGCCACTCATCGCGATCGTGCCACCGGCCGCAATAACGCGGACGTGGCGGGCTGGCTCGGGCGCAGGGCGGGTTGTCATCGGGGCTAACGGTAGCCGTTGGCGGCCGCCGCTGGCTTAGTCCGCCGCTCTAGCTTCCGCTGCCTTATCAGCTTCAAGCACCGCGTTGACCGGCCCCGAGCGCATCAGCGCAAAAGTGCCGGCGACGGTGACCAGTAACGAAGCGATTAGTAGCGCCGCCATCGCAGGGTCGCTCGGCAGGCTCTCACCGCCGACGATCGAGCCGAGCGCGATCGGTAGCGCCAGCTCAATCACAAAGATGATTGGCGCAACACGCGCGACGGCCCTAACCTGCAGCGCAAATTGTTCGCTGCTCAGCCCGAGGACGGCGAATAGCACCGCTAGCGCTCCCCAGAGCAGTAGCGCAATCCAAGCGTTGGCGATCAGCGAGTCGGCGACGATCTTCATCAGGAATGCGGTCAACGCAAAGCCTGTGCCCGCGGCTAGAACCATGACGACGCTCGCCATGCGCCGGCGCAGAACGTACGGTGCCACCGCTAACAGCGCAAATGGCGCGAGCACAAGTAGCAGCGCGGCTGTCCCCGAGTTTTCGGGCGAGTGTTCGGGGCCACTTAGCGCGACTCCGACCACGCCGAGAAAGATCGCCGCAACGCTCGCAACCTCATGCCAGCCGACCTTCTCACCGAGCATCTTCTGGCCCGCTATCAGCAGCACGATCAACCCGGTCGCGTCGGCTGCCTGCACGACTGCCAGAGGAGCGACCGTGAGCGCTGCGAGTTGCAGCGGGATTGCGAGTGCCTGAACGCCGACGCCCGCCAGCCAGCGCTTGCGCCGTGCGAGTTGCCTGAGCAGGCCAAGGCTTGCCGCGCCCTGAGTTTTGACCTTGCGCGTCTCACCGGCCTGCACGACGGTCGCAAGGTTGAAACAGGCCGAAGCGCCGGCGGCCAACAGAATGCCGATGATGATGTCGCGCACAGTTCTGCGAGTCTACGATCTGATCAATGCCAACACGCGTTTTGCTTCTTAGCGCCGGAATCGGCGAAGGCCACAATCTGCCGGCGCGGATGATCGCCGACGGCTTGCTCGAGCTTGACCCCCACTGCGAAGTGGCGATCGTTGACAGCCTCGCTGAGATGGGCCGTGCCGCAGCGCTCTTGATCGACGACAGCTCGGCGCTGATGTTCGACCGCTTCAACTGGCTTTTCGACGCTGTTTATTTCGTCGTCACTGGGTTCGATCCAACGCGCCGGATCGCGCAGTGGCTTGTTGAACGGATCGGCAATAAGGGCCTGCGGCGGTTGATCGCGCAGCGGCGCCCCGACGTGATCGTCTGCACTCACCCGGCGGCAACCGACCTGCTCGGCCGCTTGCGCCAGCGCGGAGAACTAGCGACGCCGGTCGCCTCGGCGATTACCGATCTGGCCGGCCTGCGCTACTGGGCTCACCCGGGCGCCGACCTCCACTTGATCACCGAGGAGGAGTCGCGCGCCGAGGTTGAGCGGATCGCGCCCGCAAGCCGCATCGTCTGCGTCCGCGGGATGACCTCGCCGCAGTTTGAGCATCCGCTCAGCCAGGCCGACGCGCGCGCGGCGCTGGAGATGCCCACCGGCGGGCCGCTGATTCTCGTCTCCGGCGGCGGCTGGGCGGTCGGTGATCTCGGCGGCGCCGCCGAAGTGGCGCTGGCGGCAGATCCGGCTGGCCGCGTTGTGATCCTCTGCGGCCGCAGCGAGCAGGTGCAGGCGAGGCTCAGCGAAGCCTTT
The DNA here is from genome assembly GCA_005798685.1 of Actinomycetota bacterium. Taxonomy (GTDB): domain Bacteria; phylum Actinomycetota; class Thermoleophilia; order Solirubrobacterales; family Solirubrobacteraceae; genus F1-60-MAGs163. The sequence goes on from SYIT01000048.1 coordinate 14,300, forward strand.
GCGCTGTCGCCGCGAGCGAAGGTGATCGGCTTTACTGAATTGATGCCGCAGCTGCTTGCTGCCGCCGACGTGCTGATTCATTCGACTGCCGGGCTGACCGCGTTTGAGGCTCGCGTGCGTGGTTGCCAGCTGATCTCCTACGGTTGGGGCGTGGCTCACATACGGTGCAACAACGAGGCCTACGAGCGCTTCGAGCTGGCCGAGGTTGCGGCCGACCGCTCACAGCTTGCTGGTGCTCTGGCGCGCGCGCTCGATCGGCCGCGAAGCGGCGACCTTGGATACGGCCACCGACAATCGGCGGCCGCCGAAGTGCTGGCGCTGGCTGGAGCGGCGCAATGATTGGCCGCACGGCAGCGCTGCTGAGCGCTGGCGCAGGAGCGGCATGGGCACTCCCAGCGCTCGCTCCGGTGATCCCATCGCTTGCGCAGGCGCTTGGCGTGCCGCGCCGCCGCGAAGACGCCAGCGGGATCGCCTTGACCTTCGACGACGGGCCGCACCCGGAGGGAACGCCAGCTGTTCTCGACCTGCTCGCCGCCGCTGGCGTGAAGGCGAGCTTCTTTCTCGTTGGCGAACAGGCTCGCGCGTTCCCGGAGCTGGCCGAGCGGATCGCTGCCGAAGGCCATGAGGTCGCCGTCCACGGCGACCTCCACCGCGTGATGCTGCGCCTCGCTCCGGCGATGATCGCCGCCGACCTTGATCGAGCGCGCGAGACAATCGGCCAGCTGACCGGCCAGCGGCCGCGCTTCCACCGCCCACCGCTAGGCATCTACTCCTACCCGGGGCTGAAGATCGCTCGCGATCAGGCGCTGGAGCCGCTGCTTTGGTCGCGCTGGGGCCGTGACTGGTCAGCGAAGTCAAACGCCGCCTCAATCAGCGCGATGGTTACGGCCGGCCTGGCCGCAGGCGACGTGCTGCTGCTGCACGACGCCGACTGGTACAGCGACGCTGGCTGCTGGCGCAACACGGTTGCCGCGCTGCCAACGATCCTTCAGCGAGTGAACGCCAGTGGGCTTCAGTTTCAGACGCTCAGCGGCGCTTAAGCATTGAGGCGCGCTGCGGCTGCATCTTCGATCAAGCCGCGCCTGCGTGCCAGCGCAACGCCGGCGCTAGCGAGCGCGATTACCAGCGCGACGCCGGTGATCGTCAGTACGAAGAGTGAACGGCCAGGTGTTGCGAGGTGGAAGAGCTGGTGGCCCCAGGGCGTCATCACGGCGAAGATGAAGAGCGCTGTTACCAGCGCCGAGCTGACGGCGGAGGCCGAGCGGGTCTTTGGGTTGTGCCACATCAGCTCGATCAGCAGGAAGACGGCAAGCGAGGCGATCATTGTCACGGCCAGCGTTCCAACTTGCGCGTTGGGAAGGCCGAGCGAATCAACGGCAACAACGTAGGCGGCGAGCATTGCCAGCGAAGCGGCTGTGTAAATGAAAGGGACCGCAACACTCCCGCGCAACCGGGTCAACGCTGCAGATAATCCCCTAGCGGCTTTGGCGGCTGGCTGCATCGGCACCGGCGCGGCGGCTTCGTCCTCGCGGCGCCACTGCACGTAGCGGCTTACGCCTTCAGCGAAGGGCGTCTCAGCGGTCCAGCCGAGCTCCTCTTCGGCGCGCGCGCCGCTCACCTCAACGCCAACGTAATCGGCGGTGCGCTGCTCGGTGTACTTGATTCCGGTGGGCGCAACGAGCTCCTGCACCAGCTCGGCGATCTCAAGGATCGTCACCGAGCTGTCGCTGACTAGGTTGTAAGTGCGGTTGGCAGCGGCGGGATCAAGCGCCTTGACGCAGCCTGAGGCCAGATCTTCAACGTAGACGAAGCGTCGCGACTGGTCGCCAGCGCCGGCAACGGTCAGCGCTTCTCCTGCCATCGCCTTGCCGACGAAAGCCGGCACAACCGCCGCGGGCCGTGCGCGCGGGCCGTACGGAATGCCGAAGCGCAGCACCGTGAACTCCAGCTCGTAGAGCTCGTTGTAGCTGCGGCAGTACATCTCGCCGGCCAGCTTCGAAGCGGTGTAAAGGTGGTTTGGCATGCCGAGGTTGCTCTCCTCGTCAACGCGCTCACCCGACTCGCCGGTGTAAACCCAGATCGTGCTGGCGTAAACCACGCGCTTGACTCCAGCGCCGCGAGCGGCCTCGAGTACGTTCAGTGTGCCGCGGGCGTTGGCTGCCTCTGATTCGACCGGCATCTTCGCAACTTCGTTGACGTCGGCCGCTGCCGCGAGGTGCATCACTGCGTCGCAGCCGTTCATCGCCAGCTGGAGCCCTGTCAAGTCGCTCAGCTCTCCGAGCTGGGTCTGAATGTCGTCGCGGAAGGGTGAAGGAAGGCGATCGTAGATCACCGGCTTGTGGCCAGCGTCAACCAGCTGATCAACTACGTGGGAGCCGATGAAGCCGGAGCCTCCTGTGACAAGAACTTTCATTTCGTTGCTAGTTCCGTTCGGTCTTGGTTAGGGCTGGTAGTAGAGCGGAATGCACCAGTGGTTTGCCGCAACCCAGTCCGTATTAGGGAGTTCGACGTCAATCCCCATAATCCGGTGGCAAGGCTGCTCGTAAACCTTACCGGTCGAGCGGTCAACTTCTGTAAAGACGATGTACTTATAGTAGCCAGAGGCCATTCCCTCGGGCATTCGGAGCCGATTTGGATTGGCAGGGTCGAGCACCGTGCGGGCGACTTCCTGCTTCCAAGCGACGATCTCCTCAAGCCGCTCAGTCTGCACCAGCCCGATCGCTGCCGTGAACTCGCTGAGGCGGAAGTTGAGGCCGAAGTGGGCGTAGTCGGGTTTGCCGTAGTTACGGAAGTGGCGGGCGAACTCGAGCAGCTGCTCGTTGCCGCTGACGAGCATTCCGCCCTCGCCGGTGGAGATCGTTTTTGTCGCGTAGAACGAGTAGACGCCGGCGTCGCCCCATGAGCCTGGGCGCTTGCCGTTCCAAGTTGCGCCATGGGCGTGCGCACAATCCTCGATCAGGAAGATTCCCTGCTCCTTGCAGAGCGCGGCTATCCGATCGACGTCGAAGGCCATGTGGCCGCCGATGTGAACCAGCATCACGGCCTTTGGCTTGTGTTCAGCGACCTTCGCTTCAAGGTCATCGAACGACATGCAAAGGTCTTCGCGGTTGCAGTCGACGAAGACGACGTTGGCGCCGGCGCTGATCGCCGCATTCGGCGTCGCGATGAAGGTGTTCGAAGGGCAGAGCACCGTCTCGCCGCGAACGCCGGCAAATTCGAGCGCCGCGAGCGCAGCGCCGGTCCAGCCCGAGAAGGCAACCGAGCCGATCGAGTGAAGCTCGCTCCAGGCCTGCTCAAAGGCCGCTGTCAGCTCGCCTTCCGACCAGCGCTGGGAGTCAATTACGCCGTCCCAAAGCTCGTGCAGGCGGGCGCGGTCGCGCTGATCGAAACCGATCGAAAACTGGCTGAAGTCGCTCATCGAGATCTTCTGATCTACATCAACGGCTTCGTTGCCTGCAGAATCGCCTCGTCGAGGCCTTCGCTGCGCAGGTGCGTGATCGCCTGGTAATCGGGGTCCATCACCATCTCAAGGAACTTTGCGCGGCTCGGGTAGCGGATCAGCATCACCGAGTCCCAATCCCAGCCTTCGGGCGCGACCAGCGCCGTTGAAGTCTCACTGGCGTAAAGCACTTCGCCGCCGACTTTCTCGAGGAAGGCCATCACCTTGGCGCCGTACTCGCCGTAGCTCTCGCGCCCGCCGTCGGCCTTGTATTTGAGCATGTTGAGCATCACGACGGGGCCGCCGTCATCCTCTTCGACGTAGCGCTTAATGTCCTCGGGTTCTGGGTCTACCGGCATTCGTTGTCCTCTCGCGGACTGTTGTGGGTTCGAAGTTGGGCGCTAAAGCGCGTCAGCGTCATTTGGCTGAGCACGCTGCTTGGCTGCGCTGTGGCGCGGAGTGTATTGGCTGGTTGCCGCTTCACGGGCCATTCTGCGGCGGTCTGCGACGGTGTAGACGGGAGCGTCTATCACGACTGTGTCACCGAAAACGTCAAGCAGGCAGCGGCAGCGCTCATTGAAGAGGCCGAGGATGTAGCCGGCGAAGAAGGGACTCGCCCCGAGCAGCATTCCGGCCAGCCGCGCCACGGCGCGGCCGAGCTTGATCGGCTTCCCATCCTCGGCGTCAACGACGCGGAACTCGAGCGCTCTCGCGCCTGGTGTCTGGCCAGTCCCGCTCCAGAAGGCGACGAAGTAGCCCCCAGCCCAAATCAGGTAGAGAACCCCCACGATCGCGACGATCGCTGAGTCAACGCTGTCGGGAACGTTTAGCGCCGACATCGTTAGTGCGACAACGGCCCAGCTGAAAGCGGCGACGAGGTTGATGATCACGACGTCAACGGCAAAACCCAGCAGCCGCGTTATCAGGCCGACGTAGCGTTGCGGCGCGCCCTTGACGGCGGCCGATCCACGCAGCCGAACTGCCGCTTCGACCTGCGCGCGGCTGGTTGCAGTGTCAAGCGCGGCCGGAGTGGGCGGCTGCGCTTCCGGGCGCTGCGGGCTGGAACCAGCGGTAGTCACTCGCTGCCCTTCGCTCCGGCCGCTTGATCGCCGTTCTCGCCCTCAACGTGAGCGTCCCCGTCTGACGGGCGTTGCGCCGCCATCTGGCCGCGGCGACCAACAAGGCGGCGCGCAGCGCGGGCAAGAATGTCGTCGGCGCTGCGGCTGCGGCCGCGGACCTCATCGCCAACCTGGTCGGCGAAACCGAAGCTCTGTTGACGGATCGCGTCGCTGACCGCGGGGCTCTGCGCGATCTCCTCAACCAAAACCCATAGCTCGGGGCGCTCGAGGAAGGCGTCAACGATCGGCTCAAAGACGCCGGCCTCAATCAGCGTCGTCGTGATCCGTTCGACGACCCGTTGGCGCACAAGTTCGCGGCTCAGGGCATCAACGAGTGGTCCACTCAGCGCGGTCTGAATTAGTCGCTCAATCGCCTGGCTGCTGAGCAGGCGGTTGATGCTCTCCTCAACCGCATCGGAGCCGATCACGGCCTCAATCACATCGCCGGTAGAGCGCACGCCAAAGCTTGCGACGCGGCCGAGCAGGCCGAAAACGCCACCTCCATCGTCGCTGCGCGGCTGCTCGCGCGCGACCTCGATTACGACCAGCTCCTGACTCATCTGCTCAATACTTGCCGAAAACGGTCAGCGCTGCTTACTAGCTGCCTGCCAGCGCGCCGCCATAGACCTGCCAAGCGAGCACGCTCTTGGCGATCAAACTGAGCCAAAGGTAGACGCGCTCAGCGTGGACTGGGTTCGCCCACCGTCCACGTCGGCGGTACTGCAGCCACATGTTGATCGCGAAAGTGTTGAAGAGGACGAAGAGCGTGAAGAAGATCACGTATACGAAGGTCGGCGCTTGGCCGCCGCTGTCGAGGTTGATCGGGAAGAGCTGGATCGCGATCGCAATCCACGGCACGGCGCCGACGATGCAGCCGTAGATGAAGGGGCGCCAGTCAACCGTTTCGCGCCCCTCGTTGGCGTACTCCATCACGAGCCCGAAGAGGATCATCGCGGCGTTGACGCCGAAGATTGCGATCAATGCCGTTCCCTCGCTGATGCCAGTCAGCATTGCGATCAGCACGATCATCAGCGAAGCGCTGATTGAGTACTCCCACCAGCGCGCCGGATTGACGCCGCGCGCCACATTCGCGTTGTACCAGCGGTTCGCCAGCGGGCTCGCGACGATCAGGTGGTCGGCCGCGGCGAGCAGCAGAAAGAGCGCAACGGCGATGTCGATCCGCAGGCCGAAGAGCTCCGTCGGCGGGCTGAACTTGCCCTCGCCGGGTGGCCCCAGCATGTAGGTCATGTTGACCGCCAGCGACGCAGGCTTGGCGATGATCAGCAGAACAATTGCCTGGGCGGCTGCGACAAGGCCGACAATCACGTTGAGGCGGCGAAGCTTGCCTGTGGTGCGCTCGTCGAGCGGGGCTGCGGTTGAGCTTTCCATTACTCGAACGCTAGCGCGCGGGGCGGAGCCTTTCGGGCAAGCTACCCACCACGTCGCCACTAGGGAGGCTGGTATGTGCGATCGGCCAGCAGTAGGATTCTCGTGATGAGCGGCGAGCAGCGCAGGCAGATCAACCTCCACGCCGACAAGTTCGGCGAGTACGACATGGAGGGTCCCGTTCAGGACGACATCAGCTGGCTCTCACTGAGCCTTGATGAGAAGACCGGCTTCGGTTGTTACGCGATGCGGATGCAGCCCGGCGCGGTGACCGTCGCTCATAATCACGTTGGCTGGGAAGAGTTCTTGGTCGTCGAAGGAGACCTCGTAGACAGCGACGGGACAGTTTTTGGCCCCGGCGATTTCGTCAGCTACGAGCCCGGCACGCACCACAACTCGCACACCGAAGGCGGCTGCCTCATCGCCGTCTTCGAGCGGCCGGCCTGAGCCGCCGCGCGCCAATCCCGAGACGAGTTAGCGGCGTGATTAGTATTTCTTGACGGCGGGGGGCGTTCCGCGGGCGCCTGCAACTTCGTGGACCGGTAGCCGGAGTTGTAGGTTCGACACGGCGATCCTGAAGACTCCGTTCGACGGACGGGCGTAAGGCGAGTCCTGGCCCAACAGCTCGAGCTTGGGAACATGACCGGCGACGAAGCGCCAAGCTCCCGGATGGAGTTCGAACTGCTTACGGCCGTTTGGCGTCTTTGTGTCGAGCCGGTAGAGGCCGCGGGCGACCAGCGTCTCAGTGTTGGTTGCTGGGTCGACGTCCAGCAGCCGCGCGGCGATGTAGGGATATTTCCCGGTCGCTTTCAGATTCGCCGTAATCGCTGGCGAGCCGAGCAGGGTGTAGCCCGAGCCGGTGGCGGCCGGCAAACGGTAAGTCGCGACGCCGGCGCCCTGGTCGGTCGCCGGCGCCGTCGTGCACGCCAGCCCACCGATCACGGGATCAAACACGCCTGAGATCGTGGTGTCGCCAGCCGTCGAAATGATCGTTTGCGCTCGTGTGCTGCTGTAAGTGACCTTGCCCGGGTGGAGCCCAGCCCACGTCGCCGCGGTGTAAGGACCTCCTGATGGAGCACCGATTGGGCAGGTCTGGGTTAGCGCCGTCACGCCCACGGGAGCGCGAACCTTCGTTCGCTTCACGTAGCGGTTGAAAAAAGCTAGAACGCGCGGTGCTAGCCGCGCTCCGTCGGCTGCCTTGTTCTGGCCGCGCGGGTGTCCTCCGTCGAATGCGAAGAGCGTGATTGGGTTCGACGGGTACTTTGAGCGCACGTAGTCGTAATAACGCAGGTTCTCGTCAACCGGGAAGATGTCGTCAGTGAAGCCATTTGCTAGGTGGAGCGGCGCTGGCGCTACGCGCTTCGTCCCGTAGGTGCCGCGCAGCAGGTAGTACGACGAGCGGAATTGTGCGATCTGCCGCATCATCGCCTGGACCTTGGCGGTGGTATATGGCTCGCCGGCCGAAACGTTTGCTAGCCAGGCGATGGGATCGGCCGATGGGTCAGTGCCAGCAGGGGCGTAGTAGCCCAGAACTTGGCCAGCGCCGAATAGTCCACCCATGATTGTTGACTTCTGCACCCCGACGGGCGAAAGCGCGGTGGTCTGTGGGGTTATCTGCCCGTCCGCGGTTCGACCGTTCGGGGCCAGCGCGTAGATAAGGTCGCTGAACGAGGCCCACGGCGCGGCAGCGGCTATCTGTACTGGTGTGCCGCGGGGACTCTTCCACGGCTTAAGTGAGCCGTTGGGTTGCATCACGCGATCCTTCAGCGTTGCTAGGTCGAGTGAAATCCCGCCACCGTACGAATCGCCCATCACGCCGACGCGCTTGGGGTCGGCGATGCCAGCGTCGACGAGGAGGCCGACGGCGTTCTGTACGTCGCGGACCTCATAACGCATGTCGCCGAGCCGGATGTACCCCTTGGCGCAGGCTGCCGGGTTCACAGTCCGCGAAGCGACTTTGCCGCAGGAGTTGCCCCACCCGCGTGCCGTTAGCTGCAGGACCGCGTAGCCCTTGCTGGCCCACTCGGTGGCAGTTGGGCCGCCGTACTGCCTGTCGTTAGGGCCCGATGGTGGCGCCCCCCAGCCGTGGCTCTGCACTACCAGCGGGTAGCGGCCGTCGGTGCCGGAGGCTGGCGCCGACGGGAGCGTGACGTAGAGCGCGAGCGGCGTGCCGTCGAAGCTCTTCAGGCGCAGGTCGGTCACAGCGACCCCGTTAACATCGCCTGTGCAGAGGCGCACTGTGTTCGAACTCTCGCACGGGATTGGCTGGCCGTTCATCGTCTGCCCGCCAAACACTCCCGTGATCGCGGCTGACGCCCCAGATGGAAGAGCCAAGGATGCGATCGTGACAGCTGTTAGACCTAGGATTCTCCGCATTCGACCGACGCTCCTTTTAAAAGAACTTCCAAGTTCATGACTCTGGCGCGATTAGATCACGCGCCCGATGGACTGTCAAATATGGCAGAGTAGGATGCGGGACGTGCCGGTAAAGGGACCACTACCGAAGGGTCGTCACGGCCTCAGTCGTCAGGAGGTTGCGGCGTCTCAACGAACGCGCCTGTTGCAGGCTGCAGTCGATCTCGGCATTGAGCGCGGGTTCGCATCCCTGACGCTGACGGACATCGTCGGCCGGGCCGGTGTCGCGCGTTCCACTTTCTACGTGCACTTCAGCGACAAGCAGGACTGCTTTCTGGCGGCCTTCGACTATGCCGCCGCGCTGGTGTTTGAGCGGGTGCTCACGCTCGAGCTGCCAGCTCTCGACGAGCACGCTACGCCCGCGCATGCGTACACGGCGGTCCTGTTGGAACTGGCGCTCGAAGAGCCCGGTCTCGTGCGGCTCGTCGCGGCCGATGCAGAGGCCCTCGGACCGGTGGCCGCCGAGCGTCAGCGAGAGGTTAGAGGCCAGCTTGCTGATGGGCTTGTTGCGCTCCGCGACGATCTGCGCCGCGCCGATCCGTCGATGGAACCGATCACCCAGCTACGCGCGCTCGCCATCGTCGGTGCGCTATCGGAAATGTTCCGGCACGCGCTCTACGCGTCCGGCCCCGAGGGCATCCCTGCACTGGAGCCTGAGCTCGCGACGGTTCTGCTTGCGCTGCTCGAGACCCCGCCCTCCTGAGCGCACACCGAAGGCGGCTGCCTCATCGCCGTCTTCGAGCGGCCGGCCTGACCGCCGGACTGTCGCCGAGGGTCACCGCTCGGGGACTGGCGGCGGCAGGGTTTCCCCAGCCCCCGGATCAGACGGTTGAGCGATCGTCAGCGAGGAGCCACGGGTGGCGACTCGGCCGAAGGTGTCGGTCAGTCGGACCTGAACTGGGTAGGTGCCGGTGGAGCGATAAGAGCGCGACACCTCTCTGCCCCGTCCGTCGTCGAAGGCGCCGTCGCCGTCGAGGTCCCAGTTGTAGGTGCCGAGTTGGCCGGTGGCGCGGAAGACGACGCTCGTGCCATTCATCGAAGAGGTGATTCGAAGGGCAAGCGCCGGCCTGCCGGAGGGTCTTGGCGCCACCCGGATACGCTGGCGCGTAACCGCGACCCTGCCGTTTAGGTCGACCGACCTTAGGCCCACGGTCCTCAGCCCCGGGCGCCGCCAGGTGAGGGTCGCGACCCGACCAAAGGCATCGTCAAATGCGCCGTCCCCGTCGAGATCCCAGCGGTTTGAGACGATCAGCGTGCTGCGCGCGGTGCTGCTGGAGACCATGGCGGCCTTGCGCCCCGCGATCGCCCGCTCGATCAAACGGAACCTGGCCACCGGTCGCCCGGCAGGGCCGGGCCTGCAGTTTGCGAGTCCCACAGTTACCGATGCGCCCCTTTCGACGGCGACCTCGCGGCTCACCGGATCACCGCCCGGGGCCTCGCAGGTAAGACGCCAGGTCTCGCCGGGCGCCTGCGGGCGAGATGACGGGTTGACCCGCCATGAGAACTTGCCCGAGGCCGGCACGACCATCTCGCTCGATAGCTGTTCGGGGATCGTCGGGGTGGGGGAGATGCACTGGTCTGTCTCGGTGAATCCCTGGCAGACGGGGATCGAGAACCTCTTCGTGATTCGCAGAGTCGAGCCAGGCGGAGCCTCGCCCCTGATCTGTGAGCCCTCCCGGACCGACGCCTCGCCGGCGCGGAGCATCGCCTCCTTCATGCCCGGCCACTCGTTGCGGACCATCTGATCGAAGAAGGAGTGGAAGTCGGGTCCGCGGCCCTCGCTGGTGAAGGCGATAGCTCCCTGGGCGTGGTAGTTCCAGTCATCGGTCGCACCGGCTGTGGGGTAGAGCTGGAAGGCAGGCAGGGAGGCCCACCCGCTGGCGGTCGCCATCGAGTCTCCGAGGGCCTTGAACTCGGCCTCGTCGGGCGTAATGTCGCCGGGGAGTATCGCTGGGTCTAAGGAGGGCTGTCGCAGCCATTGACCCTCTTCCGAGTAGGTGTGGTGGGTGAGGACGACGGTCGGCTGAAGCCGCCTGGTGAACAGGCGGACGTTCTCGCTCTCCGGCTCGGAGAACCCCGCCGGTCCGCGGTAGAGCTCGCTTGAGGCGGTCGTTTCGGTTCCGGTGGCGCCGAAGAAGTAGCCGTAGTTGCGATTCAGGTCGACCCCAGCCTCGGTGTCGAGCTCACTGCAGGGCCGTTGAGCCTGACCGGGGAACGGACGACAGTTCTTGCGGCGGTACTCGTTACTCCCCGGCCCGAGCAACGAGCTGGCCGAGTCCGGTGCCCCGATCGGGCTGGGGCCGGCGCCCCGCGATGCCTGAAAGCCATCGACGTTGACCACGGGGAAGACGAACTGGCGGGTTTTCGCCAGCAGGCTGGCGTAACGGGGTTGGCCCTGCTTCTTGAGCAGCTCAATCGCGTACTCGATGCCCCACTCGCCCGAGGGCCACTCCCGGGCGTGGTGGAGTCCGTACTGAACGAAGGCTGGCCGGCCGTCGCTCGCCCAGACATTCCTTGCGATCTCCAGGCCGAGCATCGGCTGGCCGAGGAGCGTCTCGCCCATCGAGCGGAGCCGAACCAAAGACGGATAGCGCCTAGCGAGCATTCGCATCTCGGTCTCGTAGTCCTCCCAGACCCGGTAGGTCGTCCTGCCCGAGGGAAGGGTCGAGACCGCAGCGCGGGCCCCGGGCCTCGGGTCGGGAAGAGGCCGCCACTTGAGCCCGGACTCGCGCAGGGCGAGCCGGTCTTCCTTCGACCAGAGGATCACGTCGGATTCGGGTACGTCGCCCGCGGCCACGTCGAGCCCTGCCTCGACCAGGGTTTCGACGGCCTGCGGTGTCGGGGTCTCGACCTCGACCCGGACCGGCTCGGCGGAGGAGGCTGAGCCACTCGCAGCCAGCGCAGAACCACCCGAACCGGCAACCAGAGCAGCCGACAGGAGTGACAACACAAACACCCTCAAATGCCTCATCGCCCGAAGCTACACTACGGAACAGGCGCAGGCGCAGGTCCAAGGCAGCTACTGGCCGGCTGCGCCGCCGCCCGGAAAACCCGGTTCAGCGCGCCCGAGCGGATTCGACCCTCTGACCTTCGGTTCCGTAGACCGACGCTCTATCCCGCTGAGCTACGGGCGCAGCGGGGCTGAGTGTACCGGCGGGGCTTTAGTTACGAGCTTTGCCCAGCAGGCGGCTGCGGGCGCTGGCGCTCAGTTTGCGCAGCGTGACCGTAACCGAGCGGGTCGTTGCGCCCTGCGTCACGC
>SYIT01000049.1 GCA_005798685.1 Actinomycetota bacterium
CGACCTCGGCGCTCGACCCGGAACTTGTAGGCGAGGTGCTCGACGTGATGCGCTCTCTGGCCGCCGACGGAATGACGATGGTTGTCGTTACGCACGAAACCGGCTTCGCCAAGGAGGTCGGTGACACGGTTGTTTTCATGGATGACGGCGTCGTCGTTGAGTCGGGAGATCCGGCGTCAGTCTTCGACAATCCGCAGCACAAGCGCACTCAGGCGTTCCTCTCGAAGGTTCTCTAAGCGGCGGGCAGTTCCAACGGCAGCTCGAGCTGATCGCGCTCGCGGGCCGGCGTGAATCCGGTAACGCCTACGCCAACTAAGCGAACCGGTCGCTGCGGGCCGTACTCCCTCAGCAGCGCGGTGGCGACTTCGGTGATCGTCTCGTAGTCATTCGTTAGCGCGCCAATCGTCCTCGCCCGCGTCACCGTCGTCCAGTCGTCGAGCCGAACCTTAATTCGAATTGTGCGGCCGCGGCGGTCGTTGCGCTGAAGCGCATCTGCAAGCTCGGCCGCGAGCCGCCTTAACTCGCCTTCGAGCTCGTCGCCGGAGCTGATGTCCTGATCGAAGGTCGTTTCGCGCGATTCGCTCACCGCCTCGCGGTCGGTGAACACTTCAGCGGAACCGTCGAATGATGCGAGCGCAATCAATGCTGGCCCTTGGCTCGCGCCGAAGCGTTCGATCAGCAAAGCTTCGTCGGCGACGCGCAGCTCTGCAAGCGTCGTGATCGCGATCTCCCCCAGCCGCTCGCTTGTCCGTGGGCCGATCCCCGGAACGAGCGCCACCGGCGCGCTGGCGAAACGCTGGCGCGCCTGTGCGGCTGTCAAAATGAGGAAGCCATTCGGTTTTTCGGCGTTGGAGGCGACCTTCGCAACCAAGCGATTTGGCCCGATCCCAACCGAGGCGCGCATCGATGTTTGGTCGTAGATGTCGGCGACGAGCTTGCGCATCGCCGCCTTCGGTGAGTGGAGGCCTTCGAGGTCAAGGAACGCCTCGTCAATCCCGAGCTGCTCGAAACGCTCAATGTGGTCGCCGATGATTGCCATGACGGCGCGCGAGACTTCGCGATAAGCGGCAGAATTGGGCGCTATTACTACGGCCTCAGGGCAGAGCCGTTTAGCTTGCGAGGCTGGCATTGCAGAACCAACGCCGAAGAGGCGTGCTTCATATGAGGCCGTCGTGACTACCGCGCGTGGCCCGCTTCCAGCCACAATAACCGGTAGCCCCTTCAGCTCCGGCCTGCGGCTTAGCTCAACCGAGGCGAAGAAAGCGTCGAGGTCAAGGTGTGCAACCGGCCCGGGCATTGAGCCAAGGCTACGCTGCGGCGCTGACGTCTCGGCGCGCCCAGGTGGTGTTAAGTCTTGACTATCTAGTAGGTTTTCAGGTGCTTGTAGCGAAAATATCCGTGGATCATTCTGGTCACGGGTTCAACAATCGGGAGGTGCAAGAGCAAATGGACGAGTTAGTGATGAGTTCGAGCCAAGAAACTTGGCTCTGGATTGGAACTGCGGGGATGGCGCTAGGCGCGCTCGGCATCCAAGTTGTCGGGCACGGAATGAAAGAGAGCCACCACCGCGTGACGAGCTTTTTCGTCTGTGCGATAGCGGCCTGCCTTTACCTCCTCATGGCTCAAGGCCAAGGCGACATCCTCGTCTCTAAGGCCTCCTTGGAACTGACGCCATTGGGCGTTGGAGCTGACGTTTCAGCGAAGCTCGTTTATTACGCCCGCTACATCGACTGGGTCTTCACGACTCCGTTGTTGTTGATTGGCCTGGTAATGGTCGCGCTAAGGCCTCTGACCGGCGGTGGCGAAGCGACGCGCGAGCGAGCCGGCCTTATAGGTGGCATTATCGGCGCCGACGTGCTGATGATCCTGACCGGCCTTTTTGGCGCGCTCTCGATCGATTCGACGCACAAGTACGTCTGGTTCATCGTTGCCTGTGGGTTCTTCCTAGCAGTCCTCGCTCTTATCTGGGGCCCGGTCCGAGCTGCGGCCGCCGAGCAAGGCGCTGAAACATTGGCGCTGTATAACAAACTGCTCGGGATTCTGACCGTGCTTTGGTTCATCTATCCAATTCTTTGGATCCTCGGGACCGAAGGCACGGGAGCGATCAGCCTTAACACCGAGGTCGTGGTATTTACGATCATCGACGTGACGTCAAAGGTCGGCTTTGGGCTACTGCTCGTTTCCGGAATCAAGAAAATGAGCGGCTCGGCGGCCGCAACGACCGCCGCTTAGTCAGCCGGCAGGCCGCGACAAGCCCCGCTCGCATCGCCGCGAGCGGGGCTTTTGTCGTTCTAGGCTGCGTGTGCGAGGTAGCTTTCGCCGAATTCGTCGCGCAGCTTCGAAAGACCGAGGCGAATTCTGCTCTTCGCCGTCCCGAGCGGCACGGCAGCGCGTCGCGCCACCTCTTCAGCCGTCAATCCTCCCCAGTAGGCGAGCACGACAGCCTCGCGCTGGTTCTCCGGCAGCGTCCGTAGCGCTTCGACAACCGTGTCGGTCGCCTCGCTTCGCTCGAAGATCTGGTCTGGCCGCTCGCCGCCCTGCGAGGCTCCCACAACGACAGCAGACTTCAGTCGGTCGCTCGCACGCCCTGCGGCTTGACCCTCACGCCAGAGGTCGAGCGCACGGCTACGGGCCATTAGCCGCAGATAACTGCCAAGCTCGCCGCGCTTCGAGTCGAATGAAGCAGGCTTGCGCCAAACCTTAGTAAAAACGTCTTGAACAACGTCGTCGGCTTGGGCTTCATTGCCCAGAATCCTGTGAGCGGCAGCGAAGACTCCGCGCCGGTGCTGCTCGTAGATGGCCGAATAAATTGTCGGATCGCTGATGTCCATTATCGCCTCGTTTGGTTGGATGACCTAAAAGCAGTGTACACAGTTTGTCGAAGGTTAGACCCAATGTTGTGTAATGTTGGTCACAGAGGCCAATAGACTCATTGAATGAGCAATCCAGACCGACTCTCTGGCCTCGACTCGGCTTTTCTCCACCTAGAACGCGACGGCGCGCACATGCACGTCGCATCAATCATGGTTTTTTCCGGGCAGGCCCCAAGCTACGACCAGCTCCTGCGCTTTCTCGAGTCGCGGCTGGACCGCGTTCCGCGCTACCGGCAGCGGCTGGCGTTTGTGCCGTTTGAGCAAGGGCGGCCGGTCTGGGTAGATGACCCGTATTTCAACGTTCGCTACCACCTTCGTCACTCGGCGCTTCCAAGCCCAGGTGAGGACGCGCAATTAGCGGCTCTTGCCGGCAGACTGTTCGCCGAGCAGCTCGACCGCGACAAGCCGCTTTGGGAAATGAATCTGGTTGAAGGCCTTACTCCCGGTGAAGACGGTCAGCCTCGCTTCGCGATCATCGTCAAAACCCATCACGCACTTGTCGACGGAGTCTCGGGAGTCGACATCACCTCCGTTCTATTCTCGCTGAGCCCCGACGAGGAGGTGAGCGAACAGCCGCCCGAATGGATCCCCCGGCCGCTGCCTTCGTCGGCCGACCTGATCGGCGACGCGCTGCGTGAGCGGCTCTCCGACCCGGCCGAGGTTTCCCGCGCCGCGAGGGCGCTGGTGCGCTCTCCCCGGCGCGCGCTCAGCGAGCTCGGCGGACGGCTCGAACAGACCGGCGCGTTGGCTTGGGCAGGCGTCCGTTCGGCGCCGCACACAGCGCTCAACCAGCCGATCGGCCCACACCGTCGCTACGGCTGGGTGAACAGCTCGCTGGAGAGCTTCAAGCAGATCAAGAACGGCCTTGATGGAACCATCAACGACGCCGTGCTGACAACTGTTTCGCTCGGGATTGGGCGCTGGCTGCGGCGCCGTGGCGTCGACACCGACGAGCTGACTCTGACGGCAATGGTTCCGGTTTCGGTCCGCAGCGAAGATCAAGCCGGGCAGTTAGGCAACCGCGTTTCAGCGCTCTGGGCTCCGCTGCCGGTCTACGAACAGGACCCTGCTGCCACCTTCCGCAAGATCGCCAAGAAGATGGGCGACCTCAAACACTCTGATCAGGCCGTTGGAGCTGACACACTCACCGAGCTAGCCGGATTCGCACCGCCGACTATCGCCAGCCAGGCGGCACGACTGCAGAGCCGTCAGCGGCTCTTCAACCTTGTCGTGACCAACGTCCCCGGGCCGCAGCAGCCGCTCTACCTGCTCGGACAGCGGCTGACCGCGCTCTATCCGGTGGTTCCGCTGACGAAAAACACTTCGCTCGGTGTCGCCGCGATGAGCTACTGCGGGCGCCTTAGCTTCGGTCTGCTCGCCGACTACGACGCCCTTCCCGACCTTGGTGACGTCGTCGGCGACTTTAAGGCCGCGCTCATGGACCTGGGACGTGCCGCCGAGACCGATCGTCATCGCTGGGACAGCGCCGAGCACCAGACGCTCTTTTCAGCCCACACGCCCGACAAAGCGACGCTGACTGTCGCGTAACTGACGTGCGAATCGCCTTGGCGCAGATCAATCCCGTTGTTGGCGACATAGCGGGCAACGAGCGTCTGATTATCAACTCGATCATCGATGCGCGCGCCGCCGGCGCAGCGGTCGTCTGCTTCCCCGAACTGGCACTGGTCGGCTATCCGCCGGAGGATCTGTTGCTCAAAGATCGTGTGCTCAGCGACGCTGCAGAGGCTTTGGAGCGGATCGCCGGCAGTACCGATGGAATCGTCGCGATCGTCGGTTACCCGCGGCTGGATGGAGCCGTCTACAACGCCGCGGCGGTCTTAGCCGATCGGCGGATCGCCGGTAGCTACTCGAAGAATCACCTGCCCAACTACGGAGTTTTCGATGAGCATCGGTACTTCGCTGCGGGAACCAAAGGCGCGCTGATCGAAGTGAACGGTCATCTGATTGGGCTCAGCATCTGCGAGGACATCTGGAGCGGCGGTGCTCCGGAGAGCGATGAGGTGGCTGCCGGAGCTAGCTTGATCGTGAATCTCTCAGCGTCGCCTTATCAAGCCGGTAAGGGAACTGTGCGGGAGCAGATGCTTTCCGACAGGGCCACCGAGAACGGCGTCGCCGTCGCCTTCTGCGCGCAGATTGGCGGCCAGGACGAACTTGTTTTTGACGGTCACTCGCTCGTCATTGACGCGGCAGGCCAAACGATTGCGCGCGCGCCACAGTTTGAAGAGTGGCTCTTGATGTGCGAGTTAGAGCTGCCCGCGAGCTCGTTTGATGCGAGCTCTGACAAGGTCGAGCTGCTTGGCAGCTTCGCGACCGCTCAGCCATCAGACGACGTCAGCCTCGATCATCCAATCGCGCGCGTTGACGGCAACGACGAGGCGGTCTACGCCGCGTTGGTTCTTGGCACCCGTGACTACGCCAACAAGAACGGCTTCGACCGCGCGGTACTTGGGCTCTCTGGTGGCGTTGATTCGGCCCTCGTGGCTTGCATCGCCTGCGATGCGTTGGGCGCCGCCCGCGTGACCTGCGTGACGATGCCATCGCAGTTCAGCTCTGAGGGAACCTACGGGGATGCTCTAAAGCTTGCCGAATCTCTCGGCCTCGAGCTGCTCGAGCTGCCGATCGGTGAGCTGATGAATCGCTATGAGCATCTCCTGGCACCAACCTTCGAGGGTCGCGACCCCGACCTCACGGAAGAGAACCTTCAAGCGCGAATCCGTGGCAACCTGCTGATGGCGCTCTCGAATAAGTTTGGCTGGCTCGTTTTGACGACCGGCAATAAGTCGGAGATGGCGGTCGGTTACTCGACGCTTTACGGCGACAGCGCCGGCGGCTTTGCCGTCATCAAAGACGTACCTAAGACGCTCGTGTACCGACTCTGCGAGCTGCGCAATGGGCGCAGCGACTGCCCGATCCCTGAATCGATCCTAACCCGTGCCCCGTCGGCCGAGTTGCGCGCCGATCAGGCCGATCAGGACTCGCTGCCGCCTTACGAGCTGCTCGATCCACTGCTAGAGGGCTATGTCGAGCGCGACCTGGGGGCTCAGCAGCTGATCGCCGAAGGCTTTGACGCTGAGACAGTCGCTCAGGTAATTGCGCTCGTCGACCGCGCCGAATACAAACGCCGCCAACAGCCGCCGGGAATCAAGGTCACCGGCAAGGCGTTTGGCCGTGATCGGCGGATGCCGATCACAAACCGCTACAAGGAGTAGCTATCGCTAGACACTGAGGGGACGCACGGCGATCGTCATTCGCACCAGCGCACAGAGCCGATCCTGATCGTCACTGATCTCGACCTCCCACACCCAGGTCGTGCGCCCTTTGTGGCGCGGCCGCGCCACGGCGTGGATTGTGCCGGAGAGAATCGGTCGCAGGAAGCTGGTCTGGTTTGAAAGTCCTTGAGCCGAGTTGCCCTCTGGCACGACGGCGACCGCAGTGGCAGCCGAGCTCAGCGACTCGGCGATCGCGGCAAAGACGCCGCCGTGAACTAGGCCCATCGGCTGCATGTGGTGCTCTTTGACCTCAACTTTTGCCCTAGCGACGTCAGGCGTTAGTTCCAGCATCTCCAGCCCGTAGAGCGCGTCAAACGTGCGCTCCAGCGGGATGATCGGCTCGAACTCTGAACTGGGCGTGAATTTAGTCATAGAGCCCACGATACAGCTGCGCTGCTCTACTCTAAAGCGCAATGTCGTCCGTTGAACAGCTCCCCGCCGACCAGAGAGCCGTGCTCAGCCTCTTGCTGGCGCAGCAGAAAAGCTACGCCGAGATCTCCGAGACGCTCGATCTCAGCGAAGCTGCCGTCAGCGAGCGCGCCTACGCTGCGCTCGGCAGCCTCGCCGAGCCGGAGACGGCTCCGGGCGGCAGGCGCCGCGCCGAGATTAGCGATTATCTCCTCGGTCAGCAAAGCGATGAAGCTGCGGCCAAGACGAAGCAATCGCTGACGCGTTCAGCCTCCGACCGCGCGTGGGCGCGCGCCGCGGCCGCTTCGCTGAGTTCGCTCGTCAATCGACCCTTGCCCGCGATTCCCGGCGCCGAGCTTGATCGCTCGCCGACCGCCGAGCCTGAATCAACAGAGGCGTCCGCTGGCGGCGCCGGAGCCCAATCGGGCCGCGGCGGAATCTTTCTGATCGCCGGCGTAGTTCTGCTCGTCGCGCTCGGAGCCGGTTTCGGGCTTGGCCGCGTGACCGGTGGCAGCGATTCTTCGGTCAGCGACCAGACTCCGGCTGCAAGTTCTGACGTCTCTAACGCTAACGCGACGGCAATTGCTCAAGCGGCTCTAAAGCCGCCGGCCGGCGGACCGGCGCCTAAGGCGATCGGCTTCGCCGGCATCGCCGCGCAGGGCAACCAGCGCACGTTGAGCGTCGTTGCGCAGCGTCTGCCGTCAGCGCCAGAGGGCTCCCAATATGGCGTTTGGCTGACTTCGAGCGGCAAGCCGGCTGTTTGGCTCGGATACCTGCAAGCGGTCGGGGACGATGGAGTTGGACTTCAAGGAACGCTCAGCGGCGATCCAAGGGCCTACAGCGGCGTTCTACTGACGCTTGAGAAGGCGTCACCGGCGCCAACAAACCCCGCGAAGACCTACCTCGTCGGGCCGTTCAGTTTTGCCTCGTAGTCGTTTTTAGAGAAGCTTGCCAGGATTCATCAAGCCGCGAGGGTCAAGTGATTTCTTAACCGCCCGCAGCGCCGACACTCCGGCCGTCCCGTCCTCGGCTTTGAGGTACCGGCGGTGGTCAATTCCAATCGCGTGGTGGTGGGTGATCGTGCCGCCGTGGGCAACGATTGCATCGCAGGCTTCGTCCTTGGCCGCTTGCCACTGGCCGAGCGGGTTGCCGCGATCTTGCTGCGCAATGAATGTGAAGTAGAGCGAGGCGCCGCTGTCGTAAAGGTGCGAGATGTGGCAGCCAACGATCGGCGCGTGCGCGGTGAGCGCGTCGCCAACGCCGCGGTAGAGCTGCATCAGGTTGCTCCACGTGGTCGACGTCTCCAGCGTCTCAACCATCACCGAGCGCTCAAGCAGGTGATCCCGCAGGTAAGGGGTGCTGAAGCGGCGCTTCGCCCAAGCACGGCCGGCCCCGGCCCCAAGCCCTACTGCGCCTTCCTGCTTGAGAATCCTGAGAGCGGCGCGGCGGCGCGCGTCGATCGTTCCGCTGGCTCCCTCCCACCCGAGGATCACGAGCGCGCCCGATCCGGCGCCGCGGCCTCGTAGGTAGCCCTCGAGTAGCTTCCCTCTTGTGCCTTCGATGCCAGCGAAGGCGAGCCCCATCTCGGTTTCAGTCTCGTCCGAGGCGCGCGCAACATCTGCAGTATGGCCCTCCTGTTCGAGTGTTCTTAAGGCTTCGGAGGCGGCGCTGAACGATGGCGTCATCAGAGCCTCGTAGCGCGTCACTTCTGGCGCCGGACTGATCTCAAGCGAGGCTTCCGTGATGACGCCAAGCGCCCCCTCCGAGCCAGCGACCAATGCGCGTAGATCCGGGCCGGCAGCGCTCGCCGGGCGCGCCGCCAGCTTCAGATCGCCGGCTGGAGCAACGAGCCGCGCTCCGAGCAACTTCTCGTCGATTCGACCGTATCCGCTCGAGGCCTGACCGGCTGAACGCGTCGCTACCCACCCGCCAACGGTCGAATATTCAAAGCTCTGGGGAAAGTGGCCCAGCGTGTAGCCGCGCGCGCGCAAGAGGTGCTCCAGCTCGGGGCCGCGGAGGCCCGCCGCAAAGCAGCCGATTCGCGACTTAGCATCGAGGCTGATCAGCTGACGCATCCTGCTGAGGTCGAGTGCGATCACGGAATCAAACTCTCCTCGCAGCGGCGTAACACCGCCTACAACACTGGTACCGCCGCCGAATGGAACAACGGCGATTCCCTGCTTGGAACAGGTTTTGAGAACTGCGCGCACGTCAGCCGCGTCGCCTGGATAGACGACCGCGTCAGGGGCGGCCAATTTGCGGCCGGAGCGCATCGCCAGCAGGTCGGGGTAGCCCTTCCCGGCGCAATGAGTCAGCCGCGCGTAGTGGTCCGTCCGGACGTTCGTTGCGCCGACGCGTGCGGCGAGCTCCCCCAGGATCCGCTTCGAACTTTGACTCTTGCCCAGCCGGACCTCAGCCGCCCGAGGCGGCGCGACGGGTTGGGCTAGCTTCGCCGCGAAGCGGCCTTCAAGCCAGGCGATCACGCTGTCAGAGAGCTCCCCAGCGTCGGCTTCGACCCCCCACCCGGAAAAGCGCATCTCAGTCGGCGGTGCCATGAATCTCCCCCAACCGCAGTAGCGCTTGACTGAGCTGGCGCTTGGCGGCGCGCTTCATCATCGGGCCGCCGAAGCGGCCGAGACCGCGTGGTTTGCGCTCCAAGCTGAGCGAAAGCTCGGTTGCCCCGTTACCGCTCGGCTGCAGCTCAATGGTCGTCTGCGACTCGCGCAGGACGGCAGCGAAGGGCGTCTCGTCAAGCTCTTGGACAAATCTCCATCGGTGTGGCTCGATGCTTTCGGCGATCACGAAATCGGCTCGGACGTCGCGTCCCTTTTCGGTCGTTAGCACCTCTGTGAAGGCGCCGCCGTTATCGAGTTCTACACGGGCGACTCGCGGCCACCAACGCGAAAGTTGACGCGGGTCTGTCACCTGAGCCCAGACGACGGTGGGCGGCGCCGCGAGCGTGATTGTGGCGGTCACGCAGGCCACTAGCGATCGGTGCTCTTCGTTGCTGCAGAGGTGCTCCGGCGACGTTCACGGGAGCATCGCACGGAGATCGCCAATCAACAGCAGGTGCTTGAGATGGGTGGTCACCGAGGCTAAGTCCTCCAGCGCTTCAGTGGCCTCGCGGCGGCGCTCTGCGCTACGCGAACGGAGCGCTGGGTTCAGCAACTGTTGGAGCAGCGCTGACTCGCGGTCGGCCGAGGTCTTGAAGACGCGCAGATTGCGAGCGCCGACGCCGTAGCGGGCCAGCTCGACAGCAGCGCGAACAATCTCACATTCGTTGTCGTCATAGCCAGGGGCGCCGCGAACGGACCCACTGATGATCCCAAACGACTCCATCTCGCGGACTAGTTCGACCTGCGCCCCCGTCGCTTCGAGCAGCTCATCGAGCGTTCGCCACGACCCCGCCGTCGCCGCTAGCACCGGCGGCATCCGCCGCGTCTTCGTCCGCGTAGTCCCCGAGGTGACCAGCGGTTCGGCGCCACCGTCTGCGCGGCCAATCGCGAGCTCCTGACGGATTATTCGAAGCGGCAAAAATTCATCTCGTTGGAGCCGCAAAATCGTTCGCAGGCGGGCCACATCGTCGGCCGAGTAGAGGCGGTAACCACCCGGAGTGCGGTGCGGCTCAACGAGGCGCTGATTTTCGAGGTAGCGAATCTTCGAGATCGAGATCTCGGGGAATTCGCGTGACAGCGACTTGCAGACCGCGCCGATCGTCATCGGTTTGCTGCGACGCGCTCCAGGGCGTGCCGGTGAGCTGGCGATCTTCTGTTGGGCTTTGCGAGCAGAGGGCATCGGTCAGCGCGAAAGGAAGGTCAGTTTGTACTTACCGATTTGGAGCTCGTCGGCGTCCTTGAGCTGCTGCGTATCGATCCGACGACGGTTGACGTAGGTACCGTTGAGCGACCCGAGATCGTCAAGAAACCATTGCTCATTGCGACGTACTAGTAGCGCGTGGTCGCGTGAGACTGTTACATCGTCAAGGAGGATGTTGCTTTCTGGGCCGCGGCCAACTGTCACCCGCTCACCGTCGAGCGCAAAGCTCTCCCCGGCGCGGCCTCCACCGCCACGGACGACTAGCAGTGCGCCCTCTTCGTCTAGCAGATCATCGAGGTCGACGGGAACCAGTTCACCGCTGGCCTGATCGATCCGATAGCTGGCCGTCGACTCACGGTCCTCTTCGCCTGGCTCGCCGAGAAAGGCGCCGCACTTTTGACAGTATTTTGCTCCTTCGGCGTTCGCGAAGGCGCACTCGGGACAATGCAGCATCGGCGCGAGCATACCAGCGCTAGCCATACGGTCAACCTGAGCCTGAGGCCGTGCGCTGAGCGAGCAGAAAGCGCGCCGAGCGGTAGTACTCAGCGGTCGCAATGACGAGCAGAACCAGCCCGATTGCGAGCATTATCGTCGCTGCCAGCCTTGCACCGCAGATCGCAAGAAAGAGGCCACCCATTGCAGGCCATACGCCCCATCGGCCCCACCAGTTGATCTCCAGCCGCACGCCGCGACGCAGCGCGAAGCCGCCGCCGACCAACACCAGCAGCTCGCGCGCGATCAGCGCTGCGAGCAGCGCTATTGGCACAAGCTCAAAGCGCCAACAGACGACGACACCGGCAATCACCAGCACGCGATCGATGAACGGGTCGAGCATCGCCCCGAGGCGGCTGTACTGACCGGTAACACGGGCTGCAATCCCGTCAGCGTAGTCGCCCCAAGCAACGACGGCGTAGATCGCCGCAGCGGTCAGCGAAGCGCCTCCGGCGTTCCAGCAGACGACAACGAAAATCGGAATCAGGATTAACCGAACGAGGCCAATCGCGTTCGGAACCGTGAACGGTCGCAGCGGTGCGTCGGGAAGTGTTTCGGGCGGTGGCGGCCCAGAACGGTCAAGGCCTGCGAAGCGGCGGAAGGTCAGCGGGGCTCGCTTTTCCTTAGCTTTGCTCACGGCAACTGGGCTAGCGCTTCGAGGATCGCCGCAGCGGCGCCGGCACCGAGCGCGATCGGCTCAAGTTCAACCATTCCGTGGCGCCCACCGACTTCAAGCATTCCGCTCTCGAGCGAGCGCTTCCCTAGCGTGATTCTCAGCGGGCAGCCAAGTAGCTCAGCATCCTTGAACTTCTCTCCTGGCCCTGCGTCGCGGTCGTCAAAAAGCACCTCAGCCCCCAGTACCTGTAACTCGTCGTACAGCTTCTCAGCGGCCTCCAATTCCGCACTATCGGCCTTGCCGAGCACGACCAGCTCGATCGCCCACGGGGCAATCGCCTTCGGCCACGCAATCCCGTACTCATCGGCGTTCTGCTCAATCACGGCGGCGGCGATCCGCGCGGGCCCGATCCCATAAGAGCCCATCACGATCGGCAGCTCGGCCCCGTCCTGATCTAGAAAGCTGGCTCCAAGCGGCTCTGAATAGCGGGTGCCAAGCTTAAAGATATTTCCAACTTCAATCGCTGTCTCAAGCCGAATTGGCTCACCGTTTACGAGGTCGCCGGCCTCGACTGAGCGGATGTCGACAGCTTCGAACTGGAAATCGCGACCCGGTTCGACCGCCAGTAGATGGAGGTCAGTCTTATTCGCTCCGGTAACCCATCCCCCCTCTTGCGCGGCAACCGCTTCGTCAAGTAGAACGGGAAGCTCAACGCCAACGGGCCCGATGAAACCCGGCGGCCCGATCTGCTCGAGGATCTCCTCGTCGGTAGCGGGCCGAAAGCCGCAGCCCACGACCGAGCGCAGCTTAACCTCGTTGACGCGATGATCGCCGCGGACAACGGCGATCAGCGTTCGGCCGTCTTCAGTTACAACCGGGAAGGCTTTCAGCAGCCCGCTTGGATCAAGCTCAAGCACAGCGGAAACCTGTTCGATCGTTTTCGCCCCCGGAGTGGCGACCTCGCTCACCGGCGCTCCGGCCGGCCCGACTTCTGCCGCGCTCGGTGCTGCGCTGGCAACCTCAACATTTGCTGCGTAGCCGGGCGCCAGCGCCACCTCGTTCTCGCCGGCCGGGCAAGGCGCCATGTATTCGTGGGCGCCACTTCCGCCCATCACGCCGACATCAGATTCGACGCGGTACCACTCGAGCCCACTGCGATCGAAGATGCGGTCGTAGGCCTCAATGTGCTTTGCATAGCTGGCGTCAAGACCAGCCTCGTCGCGATCGAATGAATATGAGTCCTTCATGATGAACTCGCGCGTTCGTAGGACTCCAGCCCGCGGCCGCGGTTCGTCCCGGCCCTTCAGCTGAAGCTGATAGAGAATCAGCGGCAGATCGCGGTAGGAACGCACCAGCTGCGAAACGTGAACGGTGACTGCCTCTTCGTGAGTCATCGCCAACACCAGTTCCGCGCCCTTGCGGTCGCTGAGCGAGAAAAGTTCATCGATCTGATCGCGCCCAGTTTTCTGCCAAAGCTCGCGCGGCTGGATCAGCGGCATCAGCAGCTCTTGGGCGCCGATCGCGTCCATCTCCTCACGGATGATCGCCTCAACCTTCTGGTGGACGCGCCAGCCAGCCGGCAGCCAGGTCCAAAGACCGGCCCCAAGCTGGCGAACCAGGCCCGCACGCACGCCGAGCACGTGCGAGAGCGCCTGCGCGTCGGCTGGCGCCTCGCGTTCGGTCGGTAAAAGAAGCTGTGACATCCGCATCGCGCGGCAAGCCTAACCCGTTCAGCGCGCTAAGTTAGGCTTGCCGGTAGATTCCACGACTGAGGAGATAGACGATGGCTTTCGAAGTTCCAGCACTTACTTACGCATATGACGCGCTTGAACCGCATATCGATCAGAGAACGATGGAGATCCATCACGACA
>SYIT01000050.1 GCA_005798685.1 Actinomycetota bacterium
ATGCTCGTGCTTGCCGTCACCGGCGTTAATGACCGCGGCGTCGGTCCACTCTGCCACCAGCGCCGGGGCGCCAGCCCAGGGGCAGCGGACGACAATCGCGTCCGGCCGATGGGCGCTGAGGGTTTGAACGGTGTCTTTGAGCGACTCGCCCTTCTCCGTTGAAGAGCCAGAGGCGCTGAAGTTGACGACGTCGGCGCTGAGCCGCTTGGCGGCAAGTTCAAATGAGCTGCGCGTGCGCGTGCTCGCCTCGTAGAACAGGTTCAGCACGGTGCGACCGCGCAGCGCTGGGACCTTCTTGATCTCGCGCTCTTGGTTCTCCGAGAAGGCCGCGGCGCGGGCACAGATCCGCTCGACGTCGTCGCGGCTGACGTCTTCGATGCTGAGTAAGTGCTTCATGCGGCATCCCCTGTGACGACGCTCTCAGCGTCACCGATTACGACGCGGTCTACACCGTCGGTCTCTTCAACTTGTACAAAGACGCGCTCCCCAGGAGCCGTCGGCAAGTTCTTGCCGATATAATCCGGGCGGAGAGGAAGTTCGCGGTGGCCGCGGTCTACGAGGACGGCGAGCTGTACGCAGGCCGGGCGCCCGTAGGCGAAGAGCGCCTCGATCGCGGCGCGGACCGTGCGGCCGCTGTAGAGCACGTCATCGACAATTACGACGGTCGCGCCGTCAAGCGGGAAGTCGATCTCGGTTGAGTAGACCTGCGGCGCTTCGGGCCGCTTGCCGAGGTCGTCGCGGTAGAAGCCGATGTCGATCAGGCCAAGCGGAATCTCGCCGCCAGCAAACTCGTTCAGTAGAGCGACAATCCGCCGCGCGAGCACGGCGCCGCGACTGTGGATGCCGACAACCGCAAGGCCGGTTTGATCGGTGTTGCGTTCGAGGATCTCGTGAGCAATGCGGGTTAGCGCCCGGCTTAGCTCTTGATCGTCTAGGACGACGTTGGGTTCGCTCATTGATCCTGCCCTTCTTGGCCTCTCGGACCGAGTTAAAGGGGGTGGACTCCTAGACGCACGTTAGCACCGCTCACGGCGCGAGGCTGAATTAATTCTCGCTCTTTGCGGAACCCTCTTCGGCCGCTTCAGCGAACTGAGGCGCCCCTACCTGCTCAACCTTGACGTCATCGGGGCGGAGTAAAACCGGCTCGCCCTTCTCGGCGAAGGGAATCTTGATTGCGTCAAAGTCGCGTGGCACTACGGACGCCGGGAAGACCGCTTCAGCTTCCTCGATGATCTTGCGCACCGGATAGCGGGCGGAGATGTGCGTCAAGGCGAGCATCGCTACATTGGCCCCCGCCGCGACCTGTGCGGCGCCGCGAGCGGTGCTGTGCATTGTTTCGGCAGCGCGCTCATCGTCCTCGTCGGCGAAGGTCGCTTCGTGAATCAGCAGGTCGGCCCCGCTGGCGGCGACTTCAACCGTCTCGCAGGGGGCGGTGTCGCCGGAGATGACGATCTTCCTGCCGGGGCGCGGTTCGCCAATTACTTCGGCTGGTTCAACCTCACGGACGTTATCGCCGGCAACGAGCGCCGCAATCTCCTTGCCATCGGTGATTCCGAGCTCGGCTGCCCGTTCGGGGTCAAACCGGCCAGGACGCCCCTTCTCGACCAGCGTGTAGCCGAGCGCGGTACCGCGATGGCGAACGTTGAACGCTTCGACCTCATATCCGTCGAACTCAATCGCGTCACCAGCCTCGAGTTCAGAGATGTGAAGTTCGTAATCGGTCTTGCCAGTCGCGATCCCGACGGCAGCAAGCTGTTTAGCCGTGCCGCTCGGGCCATAGATGTCGAGCGCCTTCTCGCGCCCGCGCAGTTCAAGCGTGCGGACCAGCCCCGGAATCCCAAGCCAATGGTCAGCGTGAAGATGTGTTAGGAAGATCGCGTCAAGGTCGGCGAGGCCGATGCTGCGGATCAGCTGGCGCTGCGTTCCTTCGCCACAGTCAAATAGCAGTCGGTCCCCATCGAGGCGCGCGAGCGTCGCGGGCAGGCCGCGGCGCGGCGTCGGCACCGAGCCGCCGGTTCCGGCGAAGAAGAGTTCAATCTGATCCACGTCCGCGAGGGTACCCGCGCGAGGCGCACGGTAGGCTCAGGGACGTTGCGCCCGTAGCTCAGTGGATAGAGCGCCCGCCTCCGGAGCGGGAGGCCGCAGGTTCGAATCCTGCCGGGCGCGTGGCTTAGACTCAGCCACCAGCAACGGCGGGCAGAATCTGTACTTCTTGCCCGTCAACGACTGGTGTGTCAAGAAGTTCGCCGAAGCGGATGTCGTCGCCGCTGACGTAAACGTTGATAAATCGCCGCAGCATCCCGTCCTCGTCGCTGAGCCGCTCGCGCAGCTCTGGGTGTGCCGCGTAAAGCGCCTCTAGCGCTTCGCCGACCGTTGATCCCTCGACGACTACGGCGCCCTCTCCCCCGGCGCTCGCTCGGAGCTGCGTCGGCAGCTTCACGGTGACGCTCATTGAACACCGACTAGACTCGCCTCGACCTTCGAGGTGAACTCGCCAAAGGTCGGCTCGATCTCGAACGATTCGAAGCTCCCGCGGACGGCGTCAAGCGTCTTGAGTCCATCTCCGGTGATTACGGCGACGACCGATTCATCGCGGCCGATCTCGCCGCGCTCAGCGAGCTTCGCCAGCGTTGCAACGGTGACGCCGCCGGCCGTCTCGGTGAAGACGCCGGTCGTTTCGGCCAAGAGTCGAATGCCGGCGCGGATCTCATCGTCGGTTACCGAGTCGATTGAGCCGTCGCTGCTCTTCGCCAGTTCGAGCGCGTACGGGCCGTCGGCCGGGTTGCCGATCGCCAGCGACTTGGCGATCGTGTTCGGCTTGACCGGCTGGCAGAAGTCACGCCCCTCTGCCCAAGCCGTGGCAACCGGCGAGCAGCCAGCAGCCTGAGCACCGTTCATCGTCGGCAGCTCACCTTCGAGCAGGCCGAGATCAAGCCAGTCGGCGAAGCCTTTGCCGATCTTTGTGAAGAGCGATCCTGAGGCGACCGGGGAGACAATCCTGTCCGGTGTGCGCCAGCCGAGCTGCTCGCCTATCTCATAGGCGATCGTCTTCGAGCCCTCGGCGTAGTACGGGCGAAGATTCACGTTCACGAAGGCCCAATTGCGCTCGCCGCTCAGCTCCATGCAAAGACGGTTGACGTCGTCGTAGTTGCCGCGAACCTTGACCAGGTTGGTGCCGTAAACGCCGGTAGCGAGGATCTTCTGCGCCTCGAGGTCGGCCGGGATGAAAACGTAGCTCACCATCCCGAGCGCTGCTGCGTTGGCGGCGACAGAGTTCGCGAGGTTGCCGGTCGAGGCGCAGGCCAGCACTTCGAAGCCAAACGCACGGGCGCGGGCAGCGGCGACGCTCACGACGCGATCTTTAAATGAATGCGTCGGGTTGGCGGCATCGTTCTTGACCCACACCTCGCCGAGCCCGAGCCGCTCGGCGAGCCGGTCGGCGCGGATCAGCGGCGTGCAACCGGCCGCAAGGCCAACGCGCGAGGAGTTGCGGCCCGAGGGGGCCGGAGGGCCGTCAGGCAGCGGCAGGAAGTCGGAGTAGCGCCACAGGTTTTGTGGCCCGCCCTGAATCCGGCGGCGGAGCTCAGGAATGTCCCGACTCAACGCACTGTTGTCGTAGCCAACCTCAAGAGGCCCGAAGCACCGCTCGCAGACGTAGATCGGGTCCAGTTCGTATACAGATCCGCATTCGCGGCACTTCAGATTGGTGGCGCTCATTAAAAAACCTCCGCCGTCAAGTGGCGGAGGTCTGGAGACTCCCACCACATCTGTCAGGAATTGGCACCTTCCCTTTCGGGAGGTTGCCGGGGTTTCAACGGGCCAGTCCCTCCACCCCTCTAGATGTGTCCAGCTATGTGCAGAGCAAGATAGCACGTCGGCGTGCAGAGCTACAGCTGCCGGCCGCTCGCCGTTACACTGCGCAGCAGAGGTCAATTCTGATGCCAGCCGACGAACCACGAAGTCTCGATGCCGAGCCTTCCCAAGCCTACGCTGCGTCGACCTCTGCGCCGACGTGGCAATGAGTCGGTCCCGGTAGCCGAAGAGCTTGGCGCTGCCCGCGTTGAGGTAATCGAAGCCACCGGCACAGACGCTGGCCTGAAGTGGATTAACTTCAGCGATTGGCGCTCAGTCGAGCGCGACTGGCTCAGAGAGCACTTCGACTTCCACGCGCTCGACTATGAAGACCTGGGATCGCGCAACCAGCGTCCGAAGGTCGATGAGTACGACAATTACCTCTTCATCGTGCTGCAGTTCCCCCGCTACGACAAAGAGCTGCGCCGGCTCAGCGCTGTTGAACTTGACGTCTTCGTCGGCGCCGACTACGTGATCACTATTCCGAAGGCTCCGCTCGCGGCGGTTGACTACCTCTTCGAGCGCTGCGATAGCCGCCCCCATGTGCGCGACGAACTCTTCGGCAAGGGCGCTGGATACCTGCTCTACCGGATCGTTGATGACTGCGTCGATGCGGGCTTCCCGATGCTGCGTAAGATCGGCAACAAACTCGAGAAGCTCGAGAACGATGTTTTCGAAGGCCGCTCAAACGAGGTCGTCCGCGACATTTTCACCGCCAAGCAGGAAGTAATCAACTTCCGCTCGATTGTTCGACCGATGCGCCCCGCCCTCGCTGACCTTGAGCGAACCACCAAGCGCTACATGGCCGCAGACCTCGACATCTACTTCGACGACATCAACGACGCCTCTGAACGAGTCTGGGAGATGCTCGAAAACTTTAAAGAAGTGGTCGAAGCGCTCGAGGAGACGAACGAGTCGGTTCTCTCCCACCAGCTGAACACGATTCTGCGCGTACTGACGGCGATCAGCCTGGTGCTGCTTCCGCTAACGCTGATCGCAAGTATTTTTGGCATGAACGTTCGCGTACCCGGTCAGGGGCAGATCGAGGCATTCTGGATTGTTGTTGGCGTGATGACCGTCCTGCTGATCGGGATCATCACGCTCTTCCGCCGCCGTGGCATCCTCTAACGTCACGCCGCGACGACGGCTGCTCGTAGTCGTCAATCCCTACGCAACTTCCGTCGACCGCAAAATGCGTGACCTCGTGTTGGCCGCGCTCGCCAGTCGCTATTCAGTCGAAGTCGCCGACACGATCGCACCCGGTCACGCTCGCGAGCTCGCGGGCGCGGCGGCCGGCGATGGCGTCGAGCTTGTCGCAACCCTCGGGGGCGACGGGACGCTCAACGAAGCCGCCTCGGCACTGTCGGGTACCGGCGTTCCGCTCTACCCGCTACCTGGAGGTTCGCAGAACGTTTTCGCCAAGCTCCTCGGCCTGCCGAGCGAAATTGTCGACTCCACCGCCCGGCTGTTGGAGCTGGCCGACCGTTGGCCGCTGCGGCGCGTTGACCTTGGACGCGCAAACGACCACGTCTTCACCTTCGCGGCGGGAGTCGGGTTGGACGCCAGTGTCGTCGATAAGGTTGACGCAAACCCTGAACGCAAAGCGCGGCTAAAGCAGTGGTCTTATGCCCAAAAAGGCGTCAGCGTTTTTCTGCGCAGCTACGCGCTGCGCAAGCCCAGAATTCTGGTCGAAAGCGATGGCGGCGAAGTGGCCGCTACAACCGTGCTCGTTCAAAACGGCGCGAGCTTTACCTTCGCTGGAACGCGGCCGGTCACGCTGTGCGCGAACGTCGCTTTGGACTCAGGGAGATTCGCGGCCGCGCTCGTGAAGAGCGGATCACCGCTGCGGGCCGCAGTAACGGCGCTGCGGATCGTTGGCGCGACGGCCGAGACCGATGGTGTGAACGGGACGACTCAGCTGGACCGGTTGACCGCGCTGCGTTTGCGCTCAGCCGACGGACAACCGCTCCCATTGCAAGTTGACGGCGACTTCGCAGGAGAACACCTCGCCGTTGATTTCGCAACCGAGCCGGGCGCGCTAACCGTGCTCGCACCGTCCGCTACGCACCAGGCGTGACGCGATAAGCGTCAAAGACGCCGTCAACGGCGCGCAGCCGCGCGATCGTCGCCTTCAAGACCGTCGTATCAACAACCTCGATCACGAATCGATTGGCAACCATCGGTCGGTGATCGAGGCACTGCGCCTCAACGATGCTCGCGCCCTGCTCGCCGATCGTCCGTGAAAGATCTTCAAGCAGACGCGTTCGGTCCCACGCGTCAACGTGGATCTCGGCCAGAAACCCGCTCTGGTTGTCGCCTTCCCAACGGACGTCCACGAACCTCGCCGGGTCCTTGCGCAGCGCGGCGACGTTGCGACAATCATCGCGGTGGATTGTGATCCCGCGCCCGAGCGAGACGTAGCCAACGATGCCATCGCCCGGGACTGGATGACAGCACTTTGCCAGCCGCAGCATCACGCGGTCAGTTCCCTTGACTTTAATACCGAGTTCGTCCGAACTGCCGCTCGGCATCCGCGGCCCAGCGCGCTCAGTCTCAAGCACGTCGCTGGCGGTAGGCTCAGGCTCAGCCGTCTTCCCTTGGCCGAGCTGGGCGATGACCTTTGCGACGACGACCTTGGCCGAGATCTTTGACCCGCCAAGCGCGACGTAAAAATCTTCGGTCTTGCGAAAGCCCATCTCGCGGATCACTGCCGCTAGTAGCGGCGAACCAGTGACCTTCTGTACCGGCAACCCAGCGCTGCGAAGCTGGGCTTGCAGCATTTCGCGGCCGCTTCGTTCGGCGTCCTCGCGGCTCTCGGCGCTGAACCATTGGGTGATCTTCTTGCGCGCGCGTGTGGTGGTGACCACCGCCAGCCAATCGCGAGAGGGCCCGCGCTCCCTGCGCCCAGTAAGAACCTCAACGCGGTCGCCGGAGCGAAGTTCGTAACCGAGCGGCACCAGCTTGCCGTTGACCTTCGCGCCGACGCAGCGATGACCCAGCTCAGTGTGAATCTCGTAAGCGAAGTCAAGCGGCGTTGCACCTGAGGCGAGCGAGCGCACCTCGCCTTCGGGGGTGAAGACAAAGACTTCTTCTTCGTCCTCATCGAGTTCGCCCTTGAGGTTGCCGACAAACTCGTCCGGGTCGGCGAGCTCCTGCTGCCACTCGAGCATCGAACGCAGCCAGATCAGCTTTGTTTCGCCGGCTGGGGTGCCGGGGGCCGCGCCGGCGAGGCGCTCCTTATAAGACCAGTGCGCTGCTACGCCGTACTCAGCCGTTTCATGCATCTCGCGCGTGCGGATTTGAATTTCCAGCGGCAGCCCCTCTGGGCCGATCACGGTTGTGTGCAGCGACTGATAGCGGTTGGCCTTCGGCATCGCGATCATGTCCTTGAAGCGACCTGGCAGCGGCTTCCAAATCGAATGGATCACGCCGATGGCGCCGTAACAATCCTTCACCGACTCGACCGTCACGCGCATTGCCGTGAGGTCGTAGATCTCATTAAACTCGCGATCCTTCTTCGTCATCTTCGAATAGATCGAATAAAAGTGCTTTGCCCGCCCTAAGATTTGAGCCCCAATCCCGAGCGCCTCAAGCTCCGACTGGAGTTCCTCGCCAGCCGCCGCCACGTACTCCTCGCGCGCCTCGCGCTGCTGGTTCACGAGCCCTTTGATCTCATTGAATTTGCGCGGATGGAGCGCAGCAAAGGCAAGATCCTCCAACTCCCACTTGATCGCGTGAACACCAAGCCGGTGAGAGATCGGGGCGTAAATCTCAAGCGTTTCGCGCGCCTTCTCGACCTGCTTCTGTTTCGGCATCGCGGCGATCGTGCGCATGTTGTGAAGGCGATCGGCGAGTTTCAGCAAGATCACGCGGATGTCAGTCGCCATCGCGACGATCATCTTGCGGTAATTTTCGGCCTGCGCCTCGTTGCGCGACTTAAACGAGAGCGCGTCGAGCTTGGTCACTCCATCGACCAGCGAGCCGACCTCGACGCCAAAAATCTGTTCGATTTGAGCGAGTGAAGCAGCCGTGTCTTCGACCGTGTCGTGGAGCAGCGCGGCAACGAGCGTCTCCGTGTCGAGACCGAGGCTGGCGCAGATAGTCGCGACGCTGACGGGGTGGCTGATGAACTCTTCACCGGAGCGCCGCCTCTGATCCCTGTGCTGATGGCCGGCAAAGCGATAGGCCTCAATGATCCGCGCCTTGTCGATCGGGAGGGCGCTTTGCGGCTCACGCTCGGCGATCACGGCGAAGAGCTCCGCGAGCGCATCGCGCTCTGCATCTTCTAGTGGCGCCGCTGCCGGAGCCGGCTGCTGCGGCGAGGCGACTAGGCTGCCAGCGACGCGATCGGGCTCAGCCATGCGCTGGCCTCCTCGCTGGCACGAGCGTTCTCGACGAACGTTGGCGAGCTTTCAAGATCCCGCCGCTCGCCTGGCTCGGCCAGCAGCGCCAGCGAGCCGCCGTCGAAGCTTGCGAGCCGAAGCTCTTCAAGGACGCGGAGGATGCGCGCCATCTGGATCGGCGTGCGCAGCTCGTCGCCGCTACGCAACTGTTCGAGCAGCGAAAGATCGGGGCTGTCTCGTAAGGCCCGATAGACGCTTGCCAATGAGCCTCGTAAATCAAAATTGCGCTCAATTTCATCGAGTGTAAAGCGTAGCTCAGCCGGGCCCCACAACTGGTGGGCGAAGCTGCCGGCCGGCCCTGCGGCGAGCAGATTTGCCTCTGCTGCGCTGGCAGGGGGATCTAGCGCCACAAGGTGGGTAAAGCGGGCAGCTAGAGCGGGGGCGGCGCCAAGAAGCGGCCATGAGCTGAGCGCGAAGCCGCCAAAGCGCCCTGTAAGCTGGGCGCGCCGGCGCTGCTCTGAGGCGCTGATGACGAGCACGCTCTCGCCGCTGGCGACGAGAGCGCCGAGCGCTCCAGCCACGCCGCAGCCGCGGCGATCAAGCAACTCGCGGACGCACAGCCCAGCCGGCTCAGCAGTTGTCCTCGGTGTTGCAGCGAGCGCAGCGTGCAGCGCCGCTAAATCATCTTCGGGGCGGCCGGCAAGCTCAATCGTCCCGCTCGGCGCGGCCGTTTGCGAAATTACGAAGCGCAGCTCTTCGGCCCCGCGCCAGCGATTGATTTCCAGTGAGCCGACGACGTCGAGTGCTCGCTCAGCCCCCTCCGGCAGCCGCGACGCGCCAAAGGCGACCGCACCAACGCGCAGACCGCCGCTGTTGAGGGTGCAGCGCAAGTGCTGGCCCTCGCCCATCGTGCGGGCGCCATCTAGCCGCGCTCCAGGGATCAACAGTTTCGGCTTTGGGTTGCCGATTCCAAACGGCCCAAGCGCACCGAGCTGCTCGGCGAGTTCAATGCTGAGCCCGTCTCCTCCGACGACGGCGTCGGCTACGTCGACTGCGCCTTCCGGCTGCCCCTCGAAGATCGCAGCGCAGTGCGCCTCGAAGTGCGCTGCGAAGCTGGCCACCTTGTCGCTGGCGACGGTGCAGCCAGCGGCAGCGCGGTGGCCGCCAAACCTCAGCAGGTCGTCGGCGCAGGCCGCAAGCGCGGCAAGCAGATCGAAGCCCGGAACGGAGCGCCCCGAGCCGCTCCCCTCCTCGCCATCGAGGGCGACGATCACGACCGGGCGCTGATGAGTTTCCGCCAACCGTGCGGCGACTATCCCGATCACGCCCGGGTGCCAGTCTTGGGAGCTGAGCACGTAGCCGTCGCGGCGGCCGAGCGCGACTGCCTGCGCCTGTGCTTCGTGGCGGATCCGCGCCTCGACGAGCTTGCGTTCGTTATTGGAATGATCGAGCTCGGCTGCGATCGCCTCGGCCCTGACGGGGTCGTCGGTCAGCATCAGCTCGACCCCACTGTCGGCCCGCTGCATTCGGCCGGCAGCGTTGATCCGCGGCGCCAAGCGAAAGCCGATCGTCTTCTCATCGATTTCGGCTGGGTCAACCTGCGCCACGCGCATCAGCGCTCGCAGCCCGGGCCGCTTCGTCTGCGCGAGCGCGACGAGGCCTTCGCGGACGAGTCGCCGATTCTCACGGATTAGCGGCACGCAATCGGCGACGGTCGCCAGCGCGACGAGATCAAGCTGATCCTCGCACTCTGCTGCCGATCCACCAGCCGCGAGTCGCAGCGCCTGAGCAAACTTGTAGGCCACGCCCGTCGCGCAGAGCTCCGGATCGGGATACGAACTGACGAGCGGATGAACGATCGGCGAGTCCGGCAACTCGCCGTCGGCGCGAGGGCGATGGTGATCTGTGACGATCACGTCGAGGCCAAGTTCACGCGCGCGCGCCACCTCATCTACTGCCGTGATCGCGCAGTCGACCGTAATCAAAAGCTTTGCTGGCCCAGCGGCAAACCGCTCAACGTTTGCGAGGCCAAGCCCATATCCGTCCTCGCGGCGACCGGGAATGAACCACTCAACGTTGGCTCCAAGATCCCTCAGCGTGCGAACGAGGATCGCCGTTGAGCAGACGCCGTCTACGTCATAGTCGCCGTGGATCAGAATTGTTGAGCCTTCCCGCACGTGCGCGAGCGCAAGCTCCACGGCTTCGTCAATTCGCTCAAACTCACTTGGCTGATGCCGGTCGGCGGCGCTCAGGAACTCGCGTGCTTGGGCCGAATCGCCCAGGCCGCGGCGAACGAGCAGCTGCGCGACCACCGGGTCGAGATCGAGTTCATCGGCAAGTGCCAAAACCTCGCTAAAGGGCGCTGGTGCGATCTCAATCCGGGCCGGTTCCACTATTAGACAGTAGGCTCAGCGGCCGACAGAAGTGCGCTTTAGAGGTGGAGCGCGGGATTGCCGCGCCGCACGCCAATCGCGTAGGCGGCGGCAAGGCCGAGTAGCGCGCCGGGAATCGCTTCGACGGCGCTGAGAACAGAGATTGTGGCGTTGCCAGGCACGCTGAAGCCACTGAAGATAAGGCCGATGATCACGGCGCCGACGATCGCACAGAGTAGGCTCCCGACAATTCCGCCCCAGAAGCGATCGGGAACGAAGATCGAGAAGTGCCAGATCGCAAGGCCCATCATCACCCAAGCCAAAGCAGCCATCAGCGCCTCCCGTGCTTCTTATTGCGTTTGCGCCGCGGCGTCGCCGGCTTCGCCGGATCGTCCTTGAGCACCAAATCTTCAGGTTGTGCGTCGACGCCGCTACTGGCAGCGGGCGGCTCTAGCCGCTCAGCCTCTTCAACGATTACCTCTTCAGCAACATCGACCTCAGTTGGAACATCTTCTTTCGCGACCACGCCCGAGTCGACCCCAAGATCACGAACCATCTCATCGAACTCGGCGCCGCTAACGGCGCGCTCTGGATCCTCCGGCGCTGTTAGTCGACCGCGCGGCTTCTTCGGCTCGTCAACCTCTACCTCTGTCGCCGCCCCACCGGCCGCAGTCGCGTAGGGCGGCACTACTCCACCGTTGGCAGCGGCGATCCGCGCCCGCCGCGAACGCCAGACCCCCTCGCCCTCCTTCCAATGCATCAGCACCGGCGTAGCGATGAAGATCGACGAATAAGTGCCGGAGATCACGCCGACGACCAGTGCGAGCGCGAAGTCGGCGAGCGTCTCCCCACCAAAGAAAAACAGCGCGAGAATCGGCAGCACGGTGCAGAACGACGTAGCCAGCGAGCGCATCAAGACTTCGCTCATCGAACGGTTGAGGATCTGAGAGAAGCTGGCTCGTGGCATCCGCGGCACGTTTTCGCGCACGCGGTCGAAAACGATGATCGTGTCGTAGAGCGAATAACCAAGAATCGTCAAAAGCGCGGCGACGGTAGCCGTGGTCACCTCCAAGCCAAGTAGCGCGTAAATGCCGGCCGTGATTAGCAGGTCGTGGCAAAGCGCGACCAGCACCGGAACCGCGTACCTCCAAGTGAAGCGGAGGGCGATGTAAGCGCTGATCACGATCAGCGAGGCGATGATCGCGATGATCGCACTGTCGGCGACCGTCTTTCCGAAGGTCGGGCCGATCGTTTCAAAGCTGTAGCTACCGCTCCCGAATTCCTTATTGAGCGCCGTTTCGACCTCCGCCCGCTTACCGCTCTCGACCGTGTCAGTTGAGATCTGGAATGCGGCCTCGCCTTTAAACTCGTTGCCCGTCAGCTTCTGAATCTTCGCCTTGCTGAGCCCGAGTGGAGCGATCGTCTCTCGGACCTGCTGCTCAGTCGCCTTCGTCGGCAACTCGGCGACCAGACGCGTGCCGGATGTGAAGTCAATGCCGAGGTTGAGCCCGTTAGCGCCGACGGCCAGCGCGCCAATCAGCAAAATCACGCCCGAGAAGGAGAAGAACCATTTTGACGCGCCCATAAAATCCCAGCGGAATCGCTGCCGCGTGGAATGGGTGCCGAGCATTACCGGGCTTGAGACAGCCTTCGAGCGGGCCAGCGTGCCGAGCACCGCCTGCGTCAGCAGCACCGCCGTTAGGAACGAGACGAGCGTGCCGACGCCGAGCGTGAAGGCGAAGCCCTTTACCCCAGCGGTCGCGAGCATGAAGAGGATGAAGGCGACCATGAAGGTGACGACGTTGGCGTCGATGATCGCCGACAGGCCCTTGCGGTAGCCCTGGCTAATTGCGACCGGGATTGAGCGCCCCAGGCGAACCTCTTCCTTGACCCGTTCGAAGATCACGATGTTCGCGTCGGCAGCAACTCCAATCGTCAAAATAAGGCCGGCGATACCTGGCAGCGTGAGCGTGATCGGAATCAGTTTTACGATCGCGAAGAGGAACGCGGCATAGACGCCGAGAGCGCCGATCGCAATCAGGCCGAGTACTCGGTAGACCACGAGCAGGAAGAGTGCGACGAGAGCAAATCCGATCAGGCCGGCGATCGTCGCTTGGTTGAGTGCCTGCTTACCGAGCGAAGCCGAAACCGACGAGGCTGAGATCAGATCAAGCTTGATTGGCAGCGCACCGGTCTTCAGCAGGTTGGCGAGCTCCTGAGCCGTCTTGATCGTGAAGCCGCCGGAGATCTCAGAGCCGTTCGTTCCATCGATTCCATCGGGGTTCTGCTGGAAGTCGATGTACGGAGCCGAGATCAGCTTTCCGTCGAGCACGATTGCAAAGTGCTGGAAGGCGCTGCGTGCGTCGCCACCGAAGAAATTATCTTGGCCGCGCTGGGCAATCTCGCGCGTTGTCTCCTGCCAAACCTCAACGCCCTTGTCGGTGAAACTGAAGTTGACCGTTGGCGCGCCGCTTCCCCCAGCGCCGTTCGCAAAGCTCTGCTTCGGGTCGGTGATGTCGGTTCCGCTGAGTGCCGGTATGTCCCTCAGCACGTAGTACTGATCGGCTCCCTTTCCTTTCGCAGGACCCTCGGCTTGAACCACGATAGTGCCCGGTTTGACCACGACGAGCTCGGTGTCGGCGGTTTGGGAGATCTTCTTTGTCGTGATCTCAGCGTCAAGGTCGGCCTGCGTCTCCTGTGGGCCGGCGAGAACCTTTTCCGTCTTGTTGTTGACGAGGTAGTAGGAGCCCGTCGTCGTCTCCTTGCCGGTATCGCTCTTCGGGCAACTCGCGGCAAGCTCAACGGCTGCGTACTGTGTCAGTGCTCCTTGGCCGCTGCCGGCCGAAGAGCCGCCGGTGACGGCCGCGTTGGTTGGGTCTGGCTTGCAGCCGGGACCGAGCACGTTGGTTTCCCAGTCATAGAAGTAAAGCTGCGCGGTCTTGCCGACCTGCGCGGCGGCCTGATCGGCGTTGGTTACGTTTGGCAGCGAAACGTCGATCTGATCGGCGCCAGTGCGCTGAATCTCCGGTTCGGCAACGCCTAGTGTGTCGATCCGCTTGCGCATGATGTCGATCGTTTGATCGACCGACTCACTAGTTACCTGGGCCTGTTTGGTCGGCTTCGCTTGATAGACGAGCGAGACGCCACCTTTGAGGTCGAGCCCGAGAACGGACGGCTTCGTGGTGATCACAAGCGCCGACAGCACGAGCAGGCCGGCCACGAACAGCAGAATAAATAAGTTGCGGCGGCGGTCGGACATCGAGAAGGAGAGACTACTTCGCGGGAGTCAGAACGAGCAGCAGCCCGCCATCATCGTCGTAGGCGGGGAAGAGATCGGCGCTTGCTTTGGCTGGCATATCGCCCTCGGCGTTGACCCCGACCTTCTGGTTGAGCGAGCGCACGCCCCACTCCAAAACGGTGCCGACAGGATCGGGTTCGGTGTCGAAGCTGAGGCCGAGAACATCGCTGATAGGCCGGCCGATCACGCGCTCATCGTCGAGTCCGGTCAGTTCGAAAGCGCCGCGGCCACAGGCGATCACGCGGGCATCTTTGTCGCAGACGAAGAAGGCGGCGTCGGGGGCTGGGAAGTAGTCGTCGAGCAGTTCGAAGAGAAAGCCGAAGCCGCACTCGCGGCAGCCCTTCGGTTCGCCGCGAAAGCCGTTGCCAAGATCGACTGAGAGCGAGCGGTTGCCGCATTGCGGGCAGATGAAATGGTGCGCCATTGGAGCGATTAAGGGTAGGGGTCGCGGGCGCGCGCTGCGCCGCGCCCACTCGCGCATGGGCCTAGAACAGCGCTGCGTCGCGCGGAGGTTCAAACCCGAGATGCTCGTAGGCCATCATCGTCGCCGTGCGCCCGCGCGCAGTGCGACTGATCAGCCCGCACTGAACCAGGTATGGCTCGTAAACCTCTTCGATCGTGTCCGACTCCTCACCAACGGCAATCGAAAGCGTCGAAAGGCCGACCGGGCGCCCCGAGTAGGTCGTGCAAAGAATCGTCAAGATTTCACGGTCGAGCCGGTCGCAACCGAGCTCGTCAACCTCAAGCAGCTCGAGCGCGCTGTTGGCTGCGTCGGCGGTGACGGTTCCCGTGCCGCGCACTTGGGCCCAGTCGCGCACGCGCCGTAGCAACCGGTTGGCGACGCGCGGCGTGCCCCGGCTTCGGCCGGCGATCGCCAGCGCGCCATCGTCGTCGAGCGCCACCTCGAGAATTGCCGCCGAGCGCCTAACGATCGCCGCCAATTCCTCCGCAGCGTAATTCTCGAGCCGATATTGGATTCCGAAGCGATCGCGAAGCGGCGTTGAGAGCAGCCCCGCGCGCGTTGTTGCCCCGATCAGCGTGAACGACGGCAGCTCCAGCGTGACGACCCGCGCGCCGGCGCCCTGACCGATCGTGATTGGCAGCCGACGATCCTCCATCGCCGGGTAGAACGTCTCCTCGAGCGCGCGGCTGAGGCGGTGTATCTCGTCGACGAAAAAGACCGAACCCGGCTCGAGCGCTGTCAGCAGCGCGGCAATGTCTCCCTTACGCTCCAAAGCCGGGCCAGCCGTCTGGACGAACGGAACGGCCAGTTCGGTCGCAATAATTTGAGCGAGCGACGTCTTACCAAGGCCGGGCGGGCCTGCGAGCAAAACGTGATCGAGTGGCTCGTCGCGCCCCACCGCCGCCTCAAGCGATACGGATAGCTGGTCACAGACGGCCTGTTGGCCGATGAAATCCTCAAGCGTTTGCGGCCGCAGCGAACGATCAAGCTCGTCCTCCTGCGCTAGCGCGCCAGGCGTCACGATCGGTGCGTCATCGGGGAGTTCGTCGCTCATTGCCGCGCCGCCTTCAGCGCGCTTTGGAGCAGATCCTCGGCGCTCTCGCCCTCCGCTGCGGCGACAAAGCCTTCGGCTTCCTGCATCGTGAAGCCGAGCTCAACGAGCCCGTCGCGAGCAATCCGGCGTGGGTCATCGCCGCGCGTCACCGTGATCTCGCCCTGTTCGCCGCCGAGCGCGGCAACCTTCTCGCGTAGCTCAACGAGAATCCGCTCCGCGGTTCGCTTGCCGATGCCTGGAACCGCCTGAAGCCGAGCGACGTCGCCGCTCGCCAGCGCACTGGCGAGCTCCCGCGGCGGACCGCCGCTTAAGAGCGCAAGCGCGACCTTCGGGCCAACGCCCTGCACGCCAAGCAGCATCAGGAAGAGATCGCGCTCCTCTTCGCTAGCGAAGCCGTAGAGCGCCATTGAGTCGTCACGCGCGACGAGGTGGCAGTGCAGCGAAACCGACTCGCCGGCAGCTGGCACGTGCGAGAGAGTCTCGGCCGATACCGCTAGGTGATAACCGACCCCACCGCTGGTCTGAAGCACGACGTAATCCTCACGGCGACTCACAACCTCGCCGCTGACGAAGGCGATCATGCGACGCGCGCGTCGGGAGCCTGCGCGCGGAGCGTTGCGCTGCGAAAAGGAGCGTGGTTGGCGTGGCAGATCGCGACAGCCAGCGCGTCGGCAGCGTGGTCAGGCGCAGGCGGCTCGGGCAGCACCAAGAGGCTTTGCACCATTCGCGTTACCTGTTCCTTCGGCGCGCGACCGCTGCCGCAGACGGCGCCCTTGACCTGCTGAGGCGTGTAGTCCTCGCAGGGAATTGAACGGCGGCCTGCCGCCATCAGCACCACGCCTCGCGCCTGCCCAACTGCGAACGCGGATCGCACATTCTGGCCAAAATAGAGTGCTTCGAGCGCGAGCGCGTCCGGGTTATGGCGGTCGAGCAACTCCTCAACTTGGCTGAAGAGATCTGCCAAGCGTTGCTCCGGCGGACGCTCGGCGCGCGTCCGCAGTACGCCACCATCGAGCGCTACGAGGCGCCCGTTGCGCCTGCGCACCACTCCAAAGCCGGTATTGGCGATGCCGGGGTCGATTCCAACGACGATCATTCCTCGTGATTCTGCGCCCTCGGCCGGATGCCTCCCCTTACGGCGGGTCGGCGCTAACGCTTGGCGGCAGCAGCGGCGCGGGCGCTACTAAGTGACTCGCCGGAAGCCACGCGCTCAAGACCAAGCCAGCAGAACTCCATCACGCGGTCAACGACGGCTGCGCGCGGAACGGTGTCGTGGTCATACCACCAGTGTGCCACCGCTTGCGTGGCACCTGCCAGAAGCTGAGCATGGAGTTCGAGGTAGAGCAGGCCGTCGCTCTGATCGGTGCGGTCGTGCTCAGCGCGATCGGGGTCGGAGGCCATCAGCGCAGCGATCACCCCGACAGCCTGCGACTGAACAGCCGCGAGCGCCTCAACGATGTCTGGGTCGGCGGCATCGCGGAAGAGCACGCGCCAAGCGTCACGGTCTTCTTCTACAAAGGCCAGGAACGCATCAACGCCAAGCCGGAGCCGCTCCTCGCCGGTGGCCCCACTCTCTGCGCACATTTCGAGCCGGGCAAAGATCTCAGCTGCGTGGCGACCGAGCAGCTCGGCGTGGAGCTCGCGCTTGGAATCGAAGTGCTCGTAGATCAGGGCCTTCGAGACGCCCGCCTCGGCAGCGATCTGCTCGAGCGAACAACCGTCGTAACCGGAGCGCGCGATCACCGCTGCGGCGGCGTCGAGAATCTCGTCGCGGCGCTGCGGTGCAGACATTCGGCGGCGGGGCTTCGCGCTCATCGCCTCCATTCTGACAAGAGTTGGTCGACTACCCAAAAAAATACCTGCAGCGCCGCCTAGCCAGCAATCCGTTCGAGCACTTCAGCGTCGATCTCGAAGTTCGAATGGATGTCGCCAACGTCATCGTTCTCTTCGAGCGCATCAATCAGCTTGAGTAGCGATGATGCGTCACTCTCGTCGATCTCAACCCGCGCCGCTGGCCGCTGAACAAGTTCGGCCGACTGGTAATCGATTCCCGCCTGATCGAGCGCCGCGCGCACCGCCGAGAGCTGGGTGGCGGGAGTGATTACTTCGTAGACGTCCTCGTCAATTTCGATCTCTTCCGCACCGGCATCAATCGCGACGATCAGCTCCTCTTCGCTGTGCGCGCTGGCATCGATGACGATCAAACCGCATTGGGTGAAGAGATAGGCAACCGAGCCAGGCTCGCCAAGGCTGCCGCCGAACTTCGTAAGCGTGTGGCGCACGTCGGCGCCGGTTCGGTTGCGGTTCTCAGTCAGAGCCTCGATCAGCAGCGCGACGCCGCCCGGCCCGTAGCCCTCGTAAGCGACCGCCTCATATGCCTCGGCGTCGGCACCTGCGCCCGTGCCCCTGTCAATCGCGCGCTCGATGTTGTCCTTCGGCATCGAGGCGTCTTTCGCTTTCTGAACTGCGAGCGCTAGCGACGGGTTGCCGTCAACGTCCCCTCCCCCCTCCTTCGCCGCAACTGTTATCGCGCGCCCGAGCTTCGTGAAGAGCTTACCGCGGCGGGCGTCAACGATCGCCTTCTTGTGCTTGATCCCCGCCCATTTCGAATGTCCTGCCATTGCTCAGGGAATGGTAATGGCCAGATCAATCGGCAAGAACTTCGGGGTGCGCGCGGTACCAATCGAGCGTCAACGCAAGCCCTTGCTCAAGCCCAACCTTCGGCTCCCAGCCGGTGAGTCCGTGAAGTTTCGATGAATCGATCCAGTGTCTGCTGATCTCTCCGGCGGGAACCCCGGTGCCACGGACATCGGCGGAGATCTCCACTCCGGCAATCCGGCACATCGTCTCGACTATGTCGAGCGCCCTAAGCGGCACGCCACTGCCGACGTTGAAAGCCTCGCCCGCGCCGATCCCGTTACCAAGAAGGTCGATGATCGCCAAGTAAGCCTCTACGGCATCACTGACGAAAAGGAAGTCCCGCTCCGGCGAACCGTCGGAGCGGATCACGGGAGAGCGGCCAGCGATGATCGCGGCGGCGGTCTCAGGAACCAGGCGCGAACGGTTGCGATCGCCGCCTCCGTAAAGATTTGCCATCCGCGTCACTGCAACCGGAAGCCCGTATGTGGACCAATATGAGCGAGCAATGATGTCGGCGGCGGCCTTCGATGCGTCGTAAGGGTGTGAGGCTTCCAGAGCCATCGCTTCGGTATACGGAAGCTCGGCGCTCGGCCCGTAGGCGGTGTCGGAGGAGGCGACCACGACACGCGCAACCTGGCTGCGTCGCGCAGCTTCGAGAACGTTCCACGCGCCGAGCACGTTTGCCTCGAAAGTTGGCCGAGGCGAAAGGTTTGCTGCGCCGACGGTTGCTTGAGCAGCTAGATGGATGACAGTGTCAATCTCGCGCTCGCCAATCGCGCTTTCGAGCAGCCCGGCGTCCGAAAGGTCGCCGCTCACGACGCTGAAGCCCGCTGCTGAAAGGTCGAGCGCGCTAGACCTCTGACGGTCCCGGCGAAGGATCGTCACCTCAGCGCCAAGCAAACCGAGCCTTGCCGTCAGCCATGAACCGACCAGTCCGTCG
This sequence comes from Actinomycetota bacterium, assembly GCA_005798685.1. GTDB lineage: Bacteria > Actinomycetota > Thermoleophilia > Solirubrobacterales > Solirubrobacteraceae > F1-60-MAGs163. The sequence continues at coordinate 18,963 of SYIT01000050.1, forward strand.
GCGCCGGTCACGAGGACGCGGGCGCCCGCCAACGTCGTTCCAAAGTGATCCGCTTCAGGCCCCATTGGCGCGTGATGCTCGCAGGACTGCGCGCGCCGTGTCGGCAGAGCGATTGCCTGCGCGGCTAATCTTTCGAATCGTGGATGTTCCAGACGAGATCTTCAAGGCCTACGACATTCGGGGTTTATACGGCGAGCAGATCGACGGCGATCTAGCCGAAGCGATCGGGCGAGCATTCGTACGCGTGCTCAGCCAGATCACCGGGCGCGACACCGCCGACCTTGGAATTGGCCTCGGCCACGATATGCGGCTAGAGGCGCCGGAGCTGGCCGAGCGTTATCTCCAAGGCATGCTCTCCGAGGGAGCCCACATAATCAACATCGGAGAAGTTGGCAGCGAGATGCTCTACTGGCTCGTCGGCAGCCGCGAGCTCGACGGCGGGCTGATGTGCACCGCCTCGCATAACCCAAAGGCCTACACCGGAGCCAAGTTGGTTAAGCGTGGAGCGATCGCGCTTTCGGGCGACAGCGGCATCACCGACATCCGCGACATGCTTGAAGCCGGGCTTGGGCCGGCGGCGGGCGGCGGCACATCCGAAGAGATCAAGATCTACAACCCGTTCCGTGCCGCAGCGTTGGAGTTCATTGATCCGGCCGCGATCAAGCCGCTGAGGGTTGTTGTCGACGGCGGCAACGGTATGGCTGGACCGATGATTGGTCCGCTGCTCGAGTATCTAGGCCTTGAGCTCGACAAAAACTACTTCGTTCCCGACGGCAACTTCCCCGATCACGAGCCGAACCCAATGCTGCCGGAGAACCGCGCCTTCATCATGGAACGGGTTGTCGAAACGGGAGCCGATATTGGGATCGCATGGGACGGCGACGCCGATCGCTGCTTCTTCATCGACGACAAGGGCGAGTTCGTGGCCGGCGACTTCTTGACGACGCTGCTGGCCGAAAGCCTGCTCGCTAAGCAACCGAACTCAACGATTCTCTACGACGTCCGTGCTTCGCGCGCAGTCGCCGACACGGTTGAACGGCTCGGCGGGAGGGCTCTGGTCAACCGCGTCGGCCACGCCTTCTTCAAGACGCGGATGCGCGAAGAAGACGCGATCTTTGGCGGCGAAGTTTCCGGCCACTATTACTTCCGCGACTTCTACTGCGCCGACTCAGGCACGATTCCGGCGCTGCTGATGCTCGAGATCCTCTCCTTGGCGGAGCGACCTTTGAGCGAGATGCTGGCCGAACTGAAGGCTAAGTACTTCATCTCCGGCGAGATCAACTCGGAGGTTGAAGACGCGCAGGCCAAGCTTGAGGAGATTGTCGTCGGTTATGAGGCGCAAGGAGCGAAAATCGGCAGGCTCGACGGCGTCAGCGTCGACTTTGACGACTGGCACTTTAATGTTCGCGCCTCTAACACCGAACCGCTGCTTCGGCTCTGCCTTGAATCGCTGGTCTCGACCGAGGACATGGAAGCGCGGCGCGACGAGGTTCTCGGGCTGATCCGCGCGTGAGCGCGCTTTGGGACCACGACTCGGCCGAAGCAGCCGCTGCGCGCGAGCGCGGGATTCATGCAATTCCGTTACCGACGCCTTTTGCGATTGGGCCAATCAACACATACCTGCTGGACGACGATCCGCTGACGCTGATCGACACCGGTCCCAACTCGGGCCTTGCGCTCGACGCGCTGGAATCGGAGCTGGGCAAGCTTTGCAAGACGATCGAAGAGCTTGAGCTGATCATCATCAGCCACCAACACATGGATCACCTCGGCCTGACGGAGATCATCGCCCGCCGTTCCGATGCGCCGGTCGCTGCGCTGGCCTCACTGGCCCCGTGCCTACAGCAGTACGACGAGTGGATGGAGGCCGACGACCGTTTTGCCGCGGCGGTGATGCTCCGCCACGGCATACCTGAAGAAACCTGCCTGGCTCTGCGCAGCGTCTCGCGTTCGTTCCGTGGCTGGGGCGCCCCAACGACGGTCACGCAGCTGCTGGCAGAAGGTGACGAGTTGAGCTTCCGCGACCGCACGCTGACGGTTCACCATCGCCCCGGCCATTCCCCTTCCGACACGATCTTTTTCGACGCTGAGCACCGCACCCTGCTGGCCGCCGATCATCTGATCGCGAGTGTCTCATCCAACCCGCTGATTGCCCGCCCACTCGACGCGCCGCTTGACGAAGCGGACGACGCGGCCCAGTGCGCGCGGCCAAAGTCTCTGATGATCTACCTCGATTCGCTTGCAAAAACGCGCGAGATTGGTCCAATCGATCTAATCCTTCCCGGCCACGGCCCCGGATTCGTAAATCACGTTGAACTGATCGACGAGCGCTTCCGGCTTCACAAGCGGCGGGCGGAGAAGCTCTACGACTTAATCGCCGAAAAGCCGCGCAGCGGCTACGAGCTGGCTCAGGCGCTGTGGGGCAACGTCGCCGTAACTCAGGCCTACCTGACGCTCTCTGAGGCGCTCGGCCACGTTGACGTGCTGATCAGCGAAGGTCGCGTCGCCGAGCACTTCGACGAGGATGGAATCGCCTACTTCGAGGCGACAAGCTCGCCGACGAGCTGATCGAGCTCGCGCGCGGTTCGATCCCAACTGAACTGAGCGGCGCGCGCTCGGCCCGCCGCAGCCAACCGCTCGTTGCCGATCGCGGCGTCTATCTGAGCGGCGATCTGAAGCGGATCGAGCGGATTAGCGTAAAGCGCCCCGTTGCCGGCGGTCTCCGGCAGCGCGCCAGCCGCTGCGAGCACAGTCGGTACGCCGCTGGCCATCGCCTCAAGCGCCGTCAGACCGAAGCCTTCGTGGAGCGAGGGCAGCACAAAAGCGCTCGCGCCCGCGTATAGGCCCGCGAGCAGCTGATCATCGACATAGCCGAGCGAGCGAACCGCGGCGCCTGAGCTTTGCTGCCTGAACTGCGGGCGATCACCGCCCGCGACAACGAGTTCAATTCCGTCGGCGGCCAGCAGCCGGGCGGCAGGCTCAAGCGAACCGAGATTCTTGCGGGCGGTCCGACTTGCGACGCAGAGTACGTATGGCGAATCCAGTGACAGCCTTGCGCGGGCATCGCTTGCGTCCGCAGCCGGCGAGAAACGCTGGTCGACACCGCCGGCGATGACGTGGACTCTCGAACTGGAGACGCCAAGAAGCTCTATCAATTCAGCCTTCGAGAATTCGCTGGGGGTGACAATCGCTTCAGCGCGGCGGGCGACTTGTGGCAGAAGGTGGCGCTGGTAGCCGGCGTAGAGGTTTGAATACCAGGATGGATCGCGCAGGGCGGCGGCGTCCATGATCACAACAAGGTTGCTCGAGAAGGCCAGCGGAGCGAGGTTTGCAGGGTTGATCAGTAACGGGGCGTTGGCCCGCCTTGCTTCAAGTGGCAGCGCGACCTGCTCCCAGAGATGTCCGGCAAGGTGCGTCATCGCGGCCGGCGGCGCGACCAAGCGGTACTGCCGCGTGCCGAGGGCCGGTAGCCGTGCTGCGAGCTCGCGCGCGAAGCGCTCAACGCCGCCAAGTTCTGGGCGCGAGGCAGCGCGGCAATTGAGCAGAACCGGATCGATGAGTCTAGTTTATGCCGCCGCGAGGCGTGCTTCACGCACGCTCTGGAGAAATAGTTCGTGAACGCGGTCATCGCTGCTGAGCTCTGGGTGGAAAGCGACAACGAGCACCGTCCCTTCACGCGCAGCGACGCCGTGGCCTCCAACCTCAGCGAGAATCTCAACACCGGCGCCGTGCTCGGCGATCCAAGGGGCGCGGATGAAGACAGCTGCGATCGGCCCGCCGCTGAGCCCCATCTCGAGCGGCGCTTCAAAGCTTCGCACCTGACGGCCGAAGGCGTTTCGCTCGGCGCGGATGTCGATGATGCCGAGATGCTCGCGGTCGAGCATGATCAGGCCAGCGCAGGTTCCGAAGATCGGCTTGCCCGATGAATGAAAGGCTCGCAGTGGCTCGACGAGCTGCTCGCGCTCTATTCCAAGCGTGATCGTCGTCGACTCACCACCGGGCAGCACGAGTCCGTCGAGTCGATCTAGGTCTGAAGGAATGCGAACCTCGTGTACGCGCGCTCCGAGCCGCTTCAGGACCGCCCCGTGCGCCTCGAAATCGCCTTGCAGGGCGAGCACACCAACGGTGATCTTTTCACCGCTCGCACGCCGCGACGGCACGCTGCTCACCAGCCGCGGTTGCTGAGAAGCGCGGACTCTTCGAGCCTGCGTGACTCGATCGAATCCATCGCGGCTCCGAGCCCCTCCGAGGCGCGGAGCACTCGCTCGGGAACCTCGTAGTGCGTGGTCGCTTCTACAATCGCTGCGGCGCGGCTCTCAGGGTCGGCGCTCTTGAAAATTCCCGAGCCAACGAAAACCCCTTCGGCGCCGAGCTGCATCACCAGCGAAGCGTCGGCCGGAGTGGCGATGCCACCGGCGCAGAAGATCACTACCGGCAGTCGCCCGCTGGCGGCGACTGCGCGGACGAGCTCAAGCGGTGCAGCATGATCCTTCGCCGCGGTCGCGACCTCGGCGTCGCTTAGGCCGCCAAGCCGCCTGATCTCACCATTGATCGTGCGCAGGTGACGAACCGCTTCGACGATGTCGCCGGTGCCGGCCTCGCCTTTGGAGCGAATCATTGCCGCGCCCTCGCCGATCCGGCGTAGAGCCTCACCGAGGTTCGTTGCACCGCATACAAACGGAAC
>SYIT01000051.1 GCA_005798685.1 Actinomycetota bacterium
GGAGGTCGCGGGTTCGAGTCCCGTCGCTCCCGTCGCTGCGGGATAGTCACACCGCCTGCTAGCTCTGAGCTACGATCGCTCGATGACGACGATCGATGAGACGCGCCTTCCTGGAGTCGGCGTTAGACACGAGTTCACTACGCACCGCGGCGAGCGAGTTGGCGTGCTCAAGCACCTGGCCGGCGACCGCGAACTGCTGGTTTACAGCCGCGAGGATCCTGATAGCTGCGAGCGGACGCTGAGGCTCGACGAAGCCGACGCCGAGGCGCTCGCCGAACTGCTCGGCATCTCGCAGCTCGCTCAGAGCCTTGGCGCTGCGCGCGAAGCCGTCGGTGGGCTCGTGATCGAGTGGGTTGACGTTGCTGCTGGCACGCCTATCGCTGGCCAAACGATTGCCGACACGGAGCTGCGGACGCGCACCGGCGCCTCGATCATCGCGCTGCTCCGCAGCAGCGGAGCAATTCCGGCGCCGACTGCCGATCAGCAGTTTGAGGCTGGTGACACGGTGATCGTTGTCGGCACGCTGGAAGGCGTGCGCGCAGCAGAAGCGCTCTTCGAGGGCCGCTAGAGCGGTGGCGCTGGCCGCCGCCGCGCCCGGCACCAACATTGCCGTCGTACTGCTTGAGATCGGCGGCTTGTTGCTGCTGCTTGGCCTGCTCTCAAAGCTCGCGAAGCGACTTCGGACCAGCCCGGTCGCCTTCTATTTAGCGGTTGGCGTGTTGCTCGGCCTCAGCCCGATCGATGTTCAGCCGCAGGTTGTGGACGTAGGCGCAGCGGTCGGCGTCGTGCTGCTGCTCTTCTTCATCGGTCTTGAGTACACCGGCAAGGAGCTGCTTGGAACGCTGCGCCATCAGGCCGGCTCGGGCGTCGTTGACGCCGCACTCAACGTGATACCGGCGATTGCGATCGGGCTGCTGATGGAGCTTGAAGCGGTAGCCATCTTTGCCCTCGTTGGCATTGCCTGGGCCTCCTCATCAGGGATCGTGGCGCGCACGATTGAAGATCTCGGGCGAATCGGTAACCGCGAAACTCAGGGCGTTCTTTCGGTGCTGGTGATTGAGGACGTGGCGATGGCCGCCTACTTGCCGCTGCTGACAGTGCTGCTCGCGGGCGGCGCGCTGGCCGCGGCGCTCGGTTCGATGGCCGTCGCACTAGCGGTCGTCGCGCTTGTACTTTTCTTCGCCGTTCGCGGCGCCTCGCACGCCGAACGGGCCTTCGGCTCCGCGGCCGGGGAGTCGCTGGTCTTGATGATGCTCGGCGTAACGCTGCTCGTAGCCGGTCTGGCTGAGCTGGTCCAGCTATCGGCAGCGGTAGGCGCCTTCCTTGTGGGAATCGTCGTCTCCGGCCGCCTTGCCGACCGCACGCGCAGCACGTTGGCACCGCTGCGCGACCTTTTTGCCGCCGCCTTCTTCGTCTTCTTCGGCCTGCAGATCGAGCTCAGCGGCCTACTTCCCGAAGCCGGCTGGGTGGCGCTGCTCTGCGCCGCCGGAATTGCCAGCAAAATGCTGACTGGCTGGTATGTCGCAGGCCGCGCAGGTGGCCGATTTGCTGCCAAGTTGCGCGCTGCGACGGTGCTGATCCCGCGCGGCGAGTTTGCGATCGTGATCGCCTCGCTGGCCGTTGCCGCCGGCGTTGACGCGCGGGTTGGGCCTGTAACCGCCGGTTACGTGCTCGCCCTTGCACTGATCGGCTCGCTTGCGACGCGCTTTGCCGACCCGTTCTCACGCCGCTGGCTGGCGCGCCGCTCTGAAGTCGCGGCAAGTGGTTCAATCAAGTGATGAGCGCTGAGTCACCTCAGAACGATGCCGATGTGATCGTCGTCGGCGCCGGCTTGGCTGGGTTGGTAGCGGCGCGCGAGCTTGAAGCGAAAGGTCTCTCCGTAATCGTTTGCGAGGCGCGCGATCGCGTTGGCGGCAGGCTCCTCAACGAGCCGCTGCCGATCGGCGATCAGGTGACCGAGGTCGGTGGCGAATGGCTCGGGCCTACGCAGTACAAGATCAACGCGCTCGCCGACGAGCTCGGTCTTCAGCGCCACGCCACCTACGACGAGGGCGACAACGTGATCGACTGGAACGGCAAGGCGGTTCGCTACGGGGGAGCTATTCCGCGAGTCAACCCGGCCGTTCTCGCCGATGTCGGCCAAGCCCAACTGCGCTTTGAACGGATGGCGCGTTCGGTTGATCCGGCCGAGCCGTGGGCGGCGAAGTCGGCCAAACGCTGGGACCGCCAGACGCTCGGTTCCTGGTTTGCGCGCAACACCGCAACTTCTGGCGCACCGCTGATGTTTGAGATCGCTGCCGAAGTGATCTGGGGCGCTGAGCCGGCCGACATTTCACTGCTTCACGCTCTTGCCTACACCTCGGCGGCGGGATCCTTCTCAGCCCTGATTGACGTCAAGGGCGGCGCTCAACAGGAGCGCTTCGTCGAGGGCTCACAGTCGGTTCCGTTGCGGCTCGCCGAGCAGCTCAGCTCGCCGCTGCTGCTGGAATCACCGGTCAGCCGGATCGATCATCACGAAGGCGCCGTCTCTGTTTATGCGGGCGGTCGCGAGCTGACGGCTCGCGCCGTGATCGTCGCAATCCCGCCGCCGCTCACCGGCCACATTGACTGGCAGCCGCTGCTGCCGGTCAACCGAGATCAGCTCGTTCAACGAATCCCTCACGGGGCGGCGATCAAGTGCCTAGCCGTCTACCCGCGCCCGTTCTGGCGCGACGACGGTCTCAGTGGTCAAGCGATCGACCCAGCCGGCCCAGCCCGCGTTATCTACGACAACTCGCCGGCCGATGGCAGTTGCGGCGTGATGCTCGGCTTCGTAGTAGGTAATCGCGCCCGTGAGCTCGCTGAGCTTGAACCGCAGGCGCGGCAGGCAGCTGTGTTGAAGGGGTTCGTTCGCATGTTCGGCGCGCAGGCCGCGCAGCCGGTGGCTTACATCGAGCAGGATTGGGCAAGGGAACGCTGGACCAGGGGCTGCCCCGTCTGTTACATGCCGCCGGGGGCGATGACCGCACACGGCGCCGCTCTGCGCGCACCGATCGGGCCGATTCACTGGGCTGGCGCAGAGACAGCGACGCGCTGGACTGGTTACATGGATGGCGCCGTCAGCTCCGGCGAGGACGCCGCCAATGCGGTTGCCGCCCAGCTTGCCACCGCGCTCGTTTAGCAGCACCAAACCTGCGCGGCGCGGAACGTTACGATCGGCCGGTGGAGCGATTGAAGGACGACCTTGAAGCACTCGCGGGAATCGAACGCGGCTCCGCAAGCGAAGGCGAGCATACCGCTGCCCGCTGGGCCGCGGGCAGGCTGACCCAGTGCGGCGCGTCAGAGGTTGGCATTGAGCACTACCTTGGGCGCACGACCAACTCTTGGAGCTTTGCAGGGCACTCCGTTGTCGGCCTGCTCGCTCAGATGCTCGGCGGAATTGGCGGTGCGCTCTTGGCGCTCGGCGCGCTCGTTTCGCTGGAGCGCGATGCCAGCGGCCGCTCGCCGTGGCGGCGGCGGATTACCGGCGGCGCGCAAGGTGCAAACGCCATCGCCACCGTTGCCGCGACCGGCGACCGGCTCCAGACGGTCGTGATCGTCGCTCACCTCGACGCGGCAAAGACCGGCCTCGCTTGGAACCCGCGGATCACGCAGAGTGGTGCCAAGCGTCACATGAGGACGCAGAAGGTTGAGCCGGTGATCGGGCTGCAAGGGGTCGCGCTGGCTGCCTCAGCGCTCGCAGCGCTGCTGGAGCGGGGGACATTTCTACGCCGCTTGATCGGCGTGCCAGCCGCTCTTTTGAACCTGCTGGCGGTGCTGGCGAACCTCGACATCGCTCGCTCGGCAAGCGTTCCTGGGGCCAACGACAACGCCAGCGGAGTGGCCGCCGCGCTCGCTCTGGCCGCGTCGCTTTCTGCTAGTCCTCTACGCAGCACGCAGGTTGAGTTTGCGCTCGTCGGTAGCGAGGAGTCAGGGATGGGCGGGTTTCACGCCTTCCTCGAGAAGCGCGCCGGGCATCTGGATCCAAAAACCACGCTGGTGCTGGGGCTCGACACGCTCGGCAGCGGCACGCCGATCGTTGCCGCCGCCGAAGGCGCGCTGATGACCCATCGCTACGGCGAAGATGATCTTGCCCTTGCCGATGAAGGTGCGCGGCTCGCTGGGCAGGCGCCCCCCCAGCGCTGGCGAATTGGCGGCTGGACAGATCCGCTTTTGGCGCTGACGCGAGGAATTCGGGCGATCTCGCTGCTCTCGATCGGCCCCGGTTACTACCCGCACTACCACCATCCAAGTGACCTTCCCGAATTCGTTGACTGGGATTGCCTCGAGAGCTGCACGCGGATCGCAGCCGGCATCCTCAGGGCCTTCGATGACAAACAGGCTGGGGCAAGGGCTACCTAGCGGCGAAGAGAGTTTCTTCAGAGTTTCCTAATTTCGCGAGTAAAATAAGTCCAATGAAATCTCTCCTCGCTCTGCCCGTCCGTGTTGGTGCTCTATGCGCCGTCTCCGCCGCCGCGGCGCTGGCCGCCTGCGGCGGCGTTGCCGCTAGTGACATGACGGCGACGACCGCATCGACGACTTCCGCGACGACCGCATCGACGACCAGCTCCAGCACAAAAGCTGGCCTCAAGAAGACCAAGTGGGGCAAAAACATGGCCGTGAGCTACGGAACGAGCACGATCCGGCTGCGCTCGAACGGCATTCCGAACCACTCGCGCCCGGAGTACTACGCCGTCCCCAAACAGGGTGCGGAACTTGGAGCGATCACTCCGGCCAATTCGGAAGTTGCGGCAGACCCAATAAGTGCACAGAGCTACGACTACAAGATCACGACAAACCCGAAGAAAATCTCGAAGACAACTGCTGCTCCTCTCGGTTCGATCGGAATGATGATCTCGGGGGCAGTGCTGTTCAATCCGTATGAGGCCGACAGCACGACGGTCGCGCAGGCAAGCAACTTCTCGCTGCCAGCGCCAGACGGCTCGGTCGCGTCGTTCATTGACACCTGTAACGGCCACTCAACCCCCGCGATGGGCAACGGCGGCGGTCAGTATCACTACCACGCACTTCCGATTTGCGTTTCGAAGAAAGTTGACGCCTCAACCGGCCCCTCACACATCATCGGGGTCGCCTTCGACGGCTTCCCGATCTACGGCAAGCGCGACATCAAGGGCAAGGTCATTCCGGCTTCAAAGCTGGACAAGTGCAACGGCATCACGAGCGCCACGCCGGAGTTCCCGAACGGGATCTACCACTACGTACTTCCGGGAACGAGCAACGCGACCTCGTCGATCCGCTGCTTTCACGGCAAGGTTGACTCCTCGCTGATTACGCAGATGCCGAACATGGGCGGCCCTCCGGGTGGCGGCCCTCCGGGTGGCGGCCCTCCGGGTGGCGGCCCGCCGCCAGCTACTGCGCGCACCAGCAGCGTGGCAGCGCGTCTCCTTTGCGACCTGACCGGCCTCAGTCTCTAACCGCAGCGTTAGTGAGCGAAGCTGCGCATCTCGCGGCCTTTGCGTGGCAGCGGCCCGTCGAGCGCCTCGAGGTAGTCAACGGCAACGCGCATGTCGCCCAGCAGGCTGTCGGCAAGATCGAACGAGAGCCCGGAGCGAACGACGATCCGCTGAACGGTTAGCTCGGGCATATCATCCGGCATTGGGTAGGAGGGAACCTGCCAGCCTTTCTGGCGCAGCAGGTTTGAGAGATCGTGGAGATCCCAGTTAGGGATGGCGCTCTTCTTCAGGTACCAAGCGAAGACAGGGATGTCGGAGCCGTCGTTCCAGAGCTTGAACGGGCCCATCTTGCCAATCTCTTTGGCCAGGTACTTGGCCACGTCGCGGCAGCGCGCTTGAACGTCGCGGTAGCCGCCGAAGCCGAGCCGCATGAAGGCGTAGTACTGCAGCAGTACCTGCGCGCCGGGGCGCGAGAAGTTGATCGCCAGAGTTGGCATCTCGCCGCCGAGGTAGCTGACCTTGAA
>SYIT01000052.1 GCA_005798685.1 Actinomycetota bacterium
CAGTTGGTCGTGCAGGAAGCGTTCGAAATCACGTCCTGCGTGGCGGCGTCGTACTGATCAAAGTTGACGCCGAGCACGATCGTCTGATCTTCGCCGCTGGCTGGAGCTGAGATGACGACCTTCTTCGCTCCTGCCGTGAGGTGCTTAGCTGCATCATCGCGCTTGGTGAAGAAGCCCGTCGACTCGATCACTACACCAACGCCGATCTCCTCCCAAGGAAGGTCGGCAGGGTCGCGCTCGGCGCAGACACGAATCTCATCGCCGTCGATCGTGATCGAGTTGTCGGAGTACTCAACGGTCCCGTCGTAGGGTCCGAGGATTGAGTCGTACTTAAAGAGGTGCGCGAGCGTGGCTGGGTCGGTGAGGTCGTTGACGGCGACGAACTCAACGTCGGCCCCGCTGGCCTTAGCGGCGCGAACAACGTTGCGACCGATGCGGCCGAAGCCATTGATGGCAACACGTACGGACATCTCAGTCAATCCTTCGGGTCGGTTACGCGCCCAAGGCTATCTGAGCGGCGCCGCTTTCCGCGTTGCGATCAGCGTAGGTCAGAGATCGATGTCGCGGTGAACGACGTCGACAGTGAGGTCTTCGGCATCGGCGTAGCGGCGACTGAGCCCCTCGGCAACGGCGACCGATCGGTGGTGGCCACCGGTGCAGCCGATCGCGATCGTCAGGTGGGACTTACCTTCGTCGACGTACTGCGGCAGAAGGAAATCGAGCAGCGCCAGCAGGTGCCCATAGAGCTGCTCAAGGCGGCCGTCGCGGCCGACGTATTCGACGATTGCCTGATCGCAACCGGTAAGTGGCCTCAGCTCATCGACGTAATGCGGGTTGGGCAGGAAGCGAACGTCGACGAGCAGGTCGGCGTCGCGCGCGGGACCGTGCTTGAAGCCGAAACTTTCGAACGTCACGGCGAGTTTTGTGGCACTGCTGCGAGGTAGAAGGTCTTCGATCAGTTTGGCGCGCAGCTCGGCGGCGGTCAGTCCGGTCGAATCGACCACTAGATCAGCGCGGACCTTGATCGGGTTAACCAGCTCGCGCTCGACGGCAACGCCCTGCGGCACGCTGCCGGCGGGGCTGAGCGGGTGGCGCCGGCGCGTCTCCTGATAGCGCGTCAGCAGCTCTTGATCGGAGGCGTCGAGAAAGAGAACGCGGAAGTTGATGTTGGCCTGCGCCAGCTCGTCGAGCACGCGCGACATTTGGGCGAAGTACTCGCCACCGCGGGCGTCGGAGACGACGGCAGCGCGGCGCACTTTTGAACCTTCGTGAAGGAATACATCAACCAGACTCGCGATCATCTCCGGAGGCAGGTTGTCAACGCAGAAGTAGCCGGCGTCCTCAAAGGCTTCCATCGCGGTCGAACGACCGGCCCCGGAGACGCCGGTGATGATCACGACGTCCTCTAGCGGCACTGGCTCCAGCGATGCTCCGGAGCCCTCTGGCGTTTGAGCGTTCATCGTTCAACCAGTATTGCGCCGCAGCCTCAGCAGTCCGCAACTGCGCGCTCAACTACCGGTGCGGCGCATGTGGTGGAGCAGGTCATTGGCCACCTTGGTTGGCAGCCCGGGAACCTGCTCGAGCTCCTCGCGACTGGCCGCCATCACTGCCTCAGGCGAGCCAAACTGCTTGATCAGCGCCTTCTTGCGCTTCGGGCCGACGCCAGGAACGCTGTCGAGCGCCGAGGCCGTCATCGCGCCGTCACGGCGGGCGCGGTGGTGAGCGATTGCAAAGCGGTGGGCCTCATCGCGAACGCGCTGCAGCAGTTGCAGGCTGGCGCTGCCGTGCTCAAGCACCAGCGGCGCGCTCTGTTCGGGTTCGAAAACCTCCTCTATTCGCTTCGCCAGCGAGATCACGGCGACGCCGCGCTCGCGGAAGCGATCGAGCACCTCGAGTCCGGCCGAGAGCTGGCCTTTGCCGCCATCGATCACGATCAAGTTCGGCAGCGTTGCGAACGACTGGTTATAGGCGGGGTCGTGCGCAACTAGATCGGCTTGGCTCTCCCACGCATTGATGCGACGCTCCAGCACCTCGCGCATCGCCGCGAAGTCGTCGGGTTGCCCGTCCTCGAGTGAGCGGATCGTGAAGCGGCGGTAATCGGCCTTCTTCGGCGCCGCCGATTCAAAGACGACCATCGAGGCAACAGTGTGCGTTCCCATCAGGTTTGAGATGTCGAAACACTCGATCCGCATCGGCAGCGATTCGAGCTTCAGTTCGCGCTGAAGCTCGTCGAGCGCTTCGATGCGGCGGCGGCGCGTCTGCTCATTGCGCAGCCGCTCATGGTCAAGCGCCAGGGCCGCGTTGCGCTCGGCCAGCTCAAGGATGCGGCGTTTGGCGCCGCGTTCGGCGGCGCGGATCTCAACCCCCGCCCCACGCCGCTCGGCGAGCATCTCGGCGAGCGCGCCGCGTTCGGCCGGCGCAAACTGCTGCTGGACGATTATCTGCGCAGGCACGCCGGGGCGGCCGGAGTAGTACTGGGCGATGAACTCGGCCGCGACCTCGCCTCCTTGGAGCTCGCCAGGGTTGTCGAGATAGAAGGATTGACGATCGGCAAGCACGCCGTCGCGAACTTGAAATACCTGCGCGTTCGCTTCGGTTCCGTCGGCGGCGACGGCGATCGCGTCGAATGAGCCGGCGGCCTCGTTTACAACGCCTTGGCTTTCGAGCAACGAGCGGATCGCGTTGAGCCGGTTGCGCTCAGCGGCCGCGCGCTCATATTCGTGAGCCGCTGCGGCGGCTTTCATCCGTGCTTCAAGCTGATCTTCAATTTCGCGGTAGTTCCCCGAAAGAAAGGCGATCACACCATCAACGTTCTTGCCGTAATGCTGCTCAGTTACGTAGTCAACGCATGGTGCCTCGCAACGTTCGATGTGGTAATCGAGGCATGGGGAGCCGGTCCGCCTACCTGGCTCGGCGTCGCGGCAGGAACGAATCTGGAAGACCTTCTGCAGCACCTCAACGGTGCTGCGCGCACGGCGTGGATTGGAGTAGGGGCCGAAGTAGACGCGGCCACTGCGGCGCCGTTCGCGCGTCAAATAGATCCGCGGGAACTGCTCGTCGGTTGAGACGGCGATGAACGGGTAGCTCTTGTCATCGCGCAGCTGAATATTGAAACGCGGCTCGTGGCGCGTGATCAACGTCTGTTCGGTCAGCAGCGCTTCGGCATCGGAACTGAGCAGGATGAAGTCGATCGCCTCAATCGAATCAACCATCCGTACGCCGCCGCGCGTTACAGGTGAGCTGAAGTGACTACTGACGCGCTTTCGCAGCGATAGTGATTTTCCAACGTAGATCACCTCGTCGTCTGCGTTCTTGAACAGATAGACGCCGGGGCCGTCCGGCAGCGCAAGGCGCTGCTCGCGCAGGCGCTCTTCACGTTCGCTGATCTGCTTCTTCTCAGCCACTTAGGTGAGGATAAGAGCGCCGGCGCCTATAGGGTGAGCAGATGGCGACAACAGCACTGCGAACCTGCCCACTCTGCGAAGCAACCTGCGGCCTCGAACTAACGATCGAGGACGGCGAAGTAACGAAGGTTCGTGGCGACAAGGACGACGTCTTAAGCCACGGTTTCATCTGCCCGAAGGGCGCTAACATCGGCGCCCTCCACGACGACCCGGACCGCCTGCGCACGCCGATGATGCGCGGCGCCGATGGCGAGCTTGCGCCCTGCAGCTGGGATCAAGCATTCGCCTTTATCGACGAGCGCTTCAAGGCGATCGACGCCGAACACGGCCGCCAGGCCTTCGCCGCCTACCTTGGCAATCCGGTCGCCCATTCGCTCAGCGGACTGATCTACGGCCGGCCGATGCTAAAAGCGATCGGCACGCGCAACATCTTCTCCGCCAGCAGCGTCGACCAAGCCCCAAAGCAGGTTGCCTGCGGGCTGATGTTCGGCACTTCCCTGAGCATCTCGATCCCTGACATCGACCGCACCGACTACCTGCTGATTCTTGGCGCCGACCCACTCATTTCAAACGGCTCGCTGATGACGGCGCCGGATTTCCGCGGCCGGATGAAGACGATCGGTGAGCGCGGCGGCAAGGTCGTTGTGATCGACCCTCGTCGCTCACGGACGGCCGAGGCCGCCGACGAACACCACTTCATCCGGCCTGGCGGCGACGCGCTGCTCTGCTTCGCAATCGTCAATGCGCTCTTCGACGAAGGGCTGGTCACTCCGGGCGATCACCTCGACGGGCTGCTCAGCGGCGTTGAGGAGGTTGAGCAGGCAGCACAGCCGTTTACGCCCGAAGCCGTCGCGGCCGGCTGCGGCATCGAGGCCGAAACGATCCGCCGGATCGCGCGTGAGCTGGCAGCCGCGCCGAGCGCCGCAGTCTACGGGCGGATCGGCACTACAACGCAGCCTTTCGGCACCGTCACAAGCTGGCTGATTGACGTGATCAACACGCTCACCGGCAACCTCGACCGCCCCGGCGGCGTAATGTTCACAAAGCCCCCAGCCGGCTCGCCGAACACGCAGGGCGCGGCGGGAAGCGGGCGCGGAATGAAGATCCACCGCTGGGCGACGCGCGCCAAAGGCCGCGGCGAAGTGCTCGGCGAGCTGCCCGTCAACTGCCTTGCCGAGGAGATCGAAACGCCCGGCGAAGGGCAGATCCGCTCGCTGATAACGATCGGCGGCAACCCGGTGCTCTCAACGCCCAACGGCGACCGCTTGGCCGACGCGCTCGACACGCTCGACCTGATGATCAGCATCGACATCTACCGCAACGAAACATCGCGCCACGCGCACGTGATCCTGCCCGCGCTCTCAGCGCTCGAGCATTCGCACTTCGACCTCGTCTTCACCGTTTTCGCAGTGCGCAACTTCGCCAACTACTCGCCGCCGGTCTTCGACCCACCGGCAGGGATGCTCGACGAGTGGGAGATTCTGCTGCGGCTGACGGCGATCGCCAGCGGCGCCGGCGCGGCGGCCGAGATCGGCCCAATCGACGATTTCTTTGCGCTTGAGCTGGCCGGCCGCGAATCGCGCAGCGAAACTTCGCCGGTATTCGGCCGCGAACCAGCCGAATTGGTCGCCGCGGCCGGGGATCGCGTCGGCCCCGAACGGCTGCTCGACATCATGCTCCGCTGCGGCCCTTACGGCGACGGCTTCGGCGCCAACCCTGACGGCCTCACGCTCGCAAAGCTTGAGGCCAGCCCGCACGGGGTCGATCTTGGCCCACTCCAACCGCGGATCCCTGAATCGCTGCGCACGGCGAGCGGCCTCGTCGAACTTGCGCCGCCGGAGATCATCGCCGACGTTCCACGCCTTCGCGCCGAGCTCGAAGGCGCGCCAGCAAATGGCAACGGTCTGTTGCTGATCGGCCGCCGCCAGCTGCGCTCAAACAACTCTTGGATGCACAACGTCCCCAAGCTCGTCTCAGGCCCCGAAGGCTGCACCGTGCTCGTTAACCCTGACGACGCCGCGCGCTGCGGCGTTGCCGACGGGCAGCGCGCCGTGCTCAGCTCAAAGCGCGGCTCGATCGAACTAACCGCCGTTCACAGCGAGGCGATGATGCTCGGAGTCGTTTCGGTGCCGCACGGCTGGGGTCACGACGGCGAAGGAACCGAGATCAACGTCGCCAGCGCCCACGCCGGCGCCAACGTGAACCTGCTCGGCGACAGCGAGCGTGTCGATGAGATCTCCGGCACAGCGGTGCTCAACGGAATCCCCGTCGAGCTCGCCGCCGCCGGCTAGCAACGGATCGCCAGCGAGCTGCGGTCAGTAAGGCCAGATCGAAAGACGGCATGCCTGCTGGAGCGGGCAGACGTCGGTGAAGCGACCATCGAAGAAGTCCGCTGCCTGCTGGCCGCGCGAGATGTCAAAAAGGCCGTGCGGGTCTTGGCCCGCGCGGGGCGGCGTATTTGTTAGTGGTGGCACATTTGTGCCAATCGTTGCGCCTTCAAACTGGCGAATCGGGCCGCTGTCAAAAATCACGAGCCGCGAATCGCTGCTCTTGCCTTTGCTGCGAATCCCCCAGAACGGCACCTTGTCGAAGCTGCGGCCGCTGCTGTAGACAGGCCTGCGGCCTACGGCGCCAACCGTCCGCGCAAGGTTCTCTGCTGCCACCTGAGGCACTTGGTGATCCCCAACAACGGCCTCGAGGAGCACTTGGTGCTTTGGAGTTCCCGGAAGAGGATCATCGGTTGCGTGCAGCGCGTAACCGTTGCCTTCGCCTCGGTCCCAGAGGTTCTGAATCGCGGCGAGGATGATCGATCTCTTTAGACGATTTGGGTAGGACGGTTTGAAGAAGCCGTCGGAGTACTCGTCGAAGTCGATGCTGCGCGTTAGCAGCAGCGAATAGTTGATACCGGGCACGCCAAGGACTGCGCGCGTGAAGTCGGGAGCGAGGGCAGTGATCGCAGGCCCGAGAATGCCTCCTTGGCTGTTGCCGTTGAAGGCCAGCTTGGTGCGGTCAATCAAAGTCCGGCCGGAGGCTCCCGGGATCGAACGCAGCGACGGGTGCGATGCAAGCCCTTCAGCGTGAATCATCAAGCGCCCGAGCAGCAGCCCATTTAGAAGCCCTTGCTGAAGGCGGTCGGGGAAGGAGGCGAACAGCGACAAGTCGCCGAGCAGCCTGATCGCGTTGAGGGCGTCACCGCCAGCCATTCCGATCTCATCGGTGGCGCAGAAAAGAATCCCGTGCTTATTGCCGAAGAACTGATTATTCTCGCCCAAAGCTTCCCTTGCTGATCCGAGCAAACCATGGCCGTAGATCACCGGTCGAGCGGGCTTTTCTAGCGCCGAGCGAGGGATCCCACAGACGAACTTCGCTTCCATCGTCCCTTGCTGTTTCGGGATCCAGTTGAACCTGCCCGCCTTGCGCGGCTGGAAGCGAAAGGTTCCTCCTGGCGCGCAGTCTGGCGTGCTTAGGTAGCAGGGAACGGTCATCGTTCCTTCTATTTGGCGCAGCTGCAGAGCGTTTTGCTGCTCGGTGAAATTGATCGTCTTATCGATCTGGAACTTGGGCGAGCGGCCGGCGACCTTCTGATCGGCGAGGTTCTTGTCACCCAGAGCAGCGAAGCTGGCATTGCGCATCGCGAGCGCTCGCTCGGTCAGGTTTATCTCGCTGACAACCGTGAAGTCCCAAGCTAGATAGAGCGTTGAACGCTTGATGCCGATCCGTCCAAGGAGGTCAAAATCGGGCTTCATTCGGCGCGCACGGACCGCCAATGCTCCGCTTGCTTTGCCGTCTCGCACCGAGGCGAATGCCGCGCCGGCCGGGATTGTCGCGCCCGATCCGTTCTTCAAGTTGCGTAGCGCGACGATGTAGCGACGCCCTTCCGGCAGGTTGCGTGCCGGCCGAATCATCACGAGGTAGCTCCCGTCGGCTTCGTTATCTGGATTTGCGTCGAGCTCAACCCAGATTGGTTGACGCTTGCCGGTCTTCGCGTCAACGAGAACGATCGGCGCATTGGCGGCGCTGTAGCGGCCGATGTCGGTGATCGGGGCCGCTCCGCTGCGCTGGAGGCTGATTCCATCGACGTAGGTCATGATCGCCGCGCCCGGGCTGAAGCCGTCGTTGTTGTTTAGGTCGGGCGTGAACGACGAAACTCCGCCGATGTTTTTCGGGAAGACGGCGGCGTTGAAGTTGAGCCGCAAGCCGGTCTGCGAACCGCGCTGAGGGGTCGTGAAGTGGTTGCTGGGGAATGGCAGCAGGCAGTCGCGCGTGTCGAACGGTTCGCAGCCGGCCTTTGCGCTGGCGACGCCGCTAAGCGCGATGACGCCGCCGGCGGCAAGCGCGAACGTTGCGACTAGTTTCTTCAAAACTCCTCCTCCCTGCCGGCACCGCAGGCGACGATTGATTCATCAAGCGCCAAGCTATCACGCGTCGGCGCATCTTCGCGCCAGCTGACGCAAGTCGCCGAAGCGCGTTCAGGGCCGCTAAGTCGAGCCAAACTGGGCCATCGTCGCGCGAATCTGATCGGGGATCGGCGTCTTCTCCCAGCTCCCAATCTCAACAAAGACGTAACGAAGCTCGCCGGTTACGAGCACATCTCCGTCGCGGCAGATCAGCGCTGAGATCTCCATCCCCGTGTTACCGAGCCGCTCAACCGTGAGCGCGACCTCGATCTGATCATCGAAGCGGGCCGGCGCAAGGAACTTCAGCTTCGCTTCGGCAACGACAACGTCAACGCCACTGCTCTCCATCACTTCGGCGTAGGAGCCGTCGAAGTGCTGGCGGTAGAGGTCGGTGATCGCGATGTCGATGTAAGTCAGATAGTTGGCGTTGAAGGCGACGCGCTGCGGATCGCATTCGTTGAAGCGCACGCGCAGCGTGTAACGGAAAGGAGCCATTGTGCCCTTAGTCTGCCGCAAAGCTCAGCGGATCAGCCTCACCGGCGGCTCGCCGGCGCCGGCCGTCACGCCGGCGCCGCGCGTGATCGCGACGATTCGAGCGACATAGGCCTGCGTCTCGGCGATCGGCGGTACACACCAGCACGAGGCGACGCGGCCTGGACCGGCGTTATAGGCGGCGAGCGCTAGCGGCACTGAGGCGAAGCGGCGCAGCAGGTCGTGCATCATGTGGGCCTGAGCGTTGATCGCGGCCGGTGCGTCAAATGGGTCGCTAAGGCCGTAGCTGCGAGCCGTTGCCGGCATGAACTGCGCTATCCCTTGAGCACCAGCGCTGGAGACCGAGCGCGGGTTGAATCCCGACTCCTGCTGAAGCTGCGCGGCCAGCAGCGCCGAGCCGACCGACCAGCGTGCTGCGGCGCGCCGCAGCGGCTCGCGATAGGCAGCGGGAACGAAGCTTGGAACTGCGCTCGCAGCTCCACCGCCCGGCGGGGCGAAGCCAACCGACGCGCTGCCGGGATTGGCGACAAGTCCGAAATGCCACGGCTCCCAGGAATACCGCTTGAGGAAGCCAAAGCGCTTCGAGTTTGCCGCCAACCAGCCGTAGGCGGCGGGCGGCCCGAGGTCTAGCTCGGTGCCGAGCCGATGCAGCGACCGGCCCGGCGGAGCGACCCACTTTGGGTCGGGGTGAGCGGCGAAGAGCCGCGCCTGTTCGGCGTTGGAGCGGTAGCCGCTGGTAACAATCAACGAATGGCCGGCGCGGCGTGCCGCCGCCGCCATCCGGTCGAAGGCCAGCGCCGTGTCGGGGCGCATCGGCTTGCCTTGCCGATATGCGAACGGGCCTGGGTATTCGCCGTCGCCGATTGGGACGGCGAAAGCCGCCAGTTGCGCCTCGGCCGTGACCGGGCCGGCGACGAGGCCGCCGCCGGGAATGCGGATCGCGTCGCTGACCGTCACCGTCACGCGATCGGGCAGTGGCGCGGAGGCAAAACGGACCTCTACGCGGCGCGCTCCGTTACGCATCGCCGTCCGCTTCGCGACCGATCGGGCGAGCTCGAGATAGGCGCTGGCGCCAAGATGGCGACTTGAAGAGTGCGGCTCAAGTGCCCGCGGGAAGGCGTCAACGAGCGCCCGCGCGCCGGCCAGCGCGGCCAGGTCGGCGGCGCGCTGATGGTCGGCATGGGCGCCCAGCCCGCGTGCCAGCATCCCCAACCCGCTTGCTCCCACGAGCAGCGCCGCGATCGCGCCGACGACGAGAACCAACGCCTGGCCATTGTCCTCGCCGGCCCTCACGCCGGCGGCCCAGCGTTGGCGCGGGCCTCAACGCTAAGCAGTCGCGCCAACCCGGGAACGAAGCTTGGCGGGCTGATCCTCACTCGCAGCTCACGGCCACGGCGCGTAACGCGCAGCTCCCCGCGTGACCAACCCGGCAGAGCGCGCCGCGCGGCGGCCTGCGGGTCGCGGCTCTGAAGCAGCGCTGCCGCACCGGCGCCGGCCGCGTCACCAGCCAGCTCGCGGCAAAGCCCCGCCGCAAGCAGCTGCGCGGCGGCCAGCGTCACCGCCAGCAAGATCGGAATCGCGGCGATCAGCTCAACCGACGCCTGCCCATCGCTGCGCGCGAGCCGTCCCCAGCTGAAGCCTGATGCAGCACAGCGCGCCGCCAATGGAGGCGGCGGATGAGCAAGCTCAGCGTGCACGCCAAGCGCCGCGATCTGTTCGATCGCTAGGCGCTCGAGCTCGTCGTCACCGCAGCGCGCGACGGCACCCCGCCGCGCGGCGGCGATCAGCGCGTCAAGCTGCTGATCGCGCGGGCGCAGCGCGACGACTACAACCGGAAGCTGCGACCTACCGATCAGCCACTCGGCGCTGGCGACCGCAGCTTCGCCGCCGCACTCGGTCGTGACCAGCCGCCCTCGAGCGCTGACGGCAACCCCCCGATCGGCGAGCCGATCGCGGTGACGCGCCGCCGCGGCCGAGGCCGGCGCAGCCCAGCGCCGCCGCGGCGCGCACTCGCCGAGCAGCGTGATCACTAGCGCCGCCCGTTCGCTGCACTCGGCTGCCAGCGCCAGCGCCAACGCCGGGGCCAGCAGCTCAAGCTCGCTGCGCTCACCAAGCACAACCAACTCCGCCGCGCTCACGGCGCGCCGTCCGCAGGGGCGCCGATGCGCGCCGTCGCGC
>SYIT01000053.1 GCA_005798685.1 Actinomycetota bacterium
AAGTCGGTGTCGATGTCCGGCATCGACTTGCGACCGGGGTTGAGGAAGCGCTCAAACAGAAGGTCGTAGCGGAGCGGATCAACGTCGGTGATCGCGAGCGTGTAAGCGACGATCGAGCCGGCCGCGGAGCCGCGACCAGGCCCTACGACGATGCCGTTCTCGCGCGCCCAGCGGACGAAATCCCAGACGATCAAGAAGTAGGCGTTGAAGCCCATCCGGTCGATCACGGAGAGCTCCATCTCGATCCGCTCGATCGCCTCTGCCGGCGGCGGCGAGCCATAACGCTCGGCTAGCCCTTCGGCAACGAGCTGGGCGAGGTATGCCTTCTCGTCTTCGCCTTCAGGCAGGAAGCGCGGAATCAGCTGACGGCCAAGCTCCAGTTCGACCTTGCAGCGTTCAGCGATTTCGAGGGTTGATGCGATCGCCTCTGGCCACTCTTTGAAGGCTTCGGCCATCTGCTCGTTGTTGCGCAGATAGAACTCGTTCGTTTCGAAAATCATCCTCGGATCGGCGAGCGTCGACTTCGTCTGCACGCAGAGCAGCGCGGTGTGGTGGCGATGGTCTTCGTGGCGCAGATAGTGAACGTCGCCGGTTCCGACGAGCGAGCCGCCGATCTCGCGCGCGATCCGGACGATCCCTTCGTTGGCGCGGTCCTGGGCGGCAATGCCGTTGTTCTGAATTTCGAAGTAAACATTCTCGGCGCCGAGCGCGCCGATCAGCTGGTCGACGTGGGCGCGCGCCTCATCCTCGCGGCCGTCAGCAAGCCGCCCAGCGAAGCGTGATGCGAGGCAGCCGGTCAAGGCGATCAGCCCTTCGCTGTGGCTGTCAATCCGAGCCATGTCAACGGTCGGTTTACCGCGCTCGAGCCCTTCAAGGAAACCCTCAGAGCAGAGCTTGACGAGGTTGCGGTAGCCGGTGTTGCTGGAGGCGAGCAGCGTCAGGTGGTTGTGCTCGTTCTTGCCGCTTGCGCCGGCTCTTGGCTTCTCTGCGTAATAGATCTCGCAGCCGAGAATCGGTTTTATTCCGTGCCGATTGCATGCCTGATGGTGCTCTACGGCACCATTCATAACGCCGTGATCGGTAAGCGCGAGCGCCGGCTGACCGAAGCTCGCGGCCTGCTCGGCGAGCGCGTCGATCTTGCAGGCACCATCGAGCAGCGAGTACTCCGAGTGAACGTGAAGATGGACTGACTGAGGTGCAGACACGGAGCATGGAGAATAGGCGCCAGACCGGACGCGGGCGAGCCTTCGAATGGCGTTAAGGCCGCTCTGAGCGAAGCTTGTGTAGCGCCCGGGCTGCGCGACCGACCAGCCCGCCGCCGCCGCGCTGCGCGGTCGCTCCTGCGTCGGCTGGCGGAGCGCCCTGCGCGCCCACCCGCTCATCGCTCGGGGCCACGCCGTCGTCGGGGACAGGCGTCTGTGCCCTAAGGCGCTCAGCAGCTTTCGCAAGCCCTGCGAGCAGCTCTTCGGTCTCAGGCGTTGGGGCCGACGGTGGCTGTGCCAGCGGCCCGGGGCTTTGGAATCTCGGCGCTGGTGGAGTCCCCTCAATGCTCCTCACGCGCGCCGAGACGATTGCTGCCGTCGCAGCGTCACGCGCGGCGCGCTCAGCGACGACCGACTGCTCTGCGGCCTCACGAGCGATCCGCTCGGCCCGCAGCGCGGCTTCCGCCGCCTCGCGAGCGTGGATCTCATGGTCGACCGCTTCGCGCGCAGCGCGCATCGCGTCGGCGGCCTCGCCGAGCACGGCGGCGATCTCGAGATCGCGCTTGGTCCGCTGTTCGAGCTCCGCGCGCGCACGTGAAGACTCATCCGCGATCTGCTCTAGCTCAGCAACGCGCTGCTCAGCGTCCGCGAGCCGTTCGCGCAGCTCAGCCTCGGCCAACTCAGCGCGGCGGGCGCGGCGATCAGCGAGCACTCCTTCGTCGACGAAGCGTTCGGGATCGTTCTGCGATCGATTGACCTGCTCCATGGCTCGAACCGTACCGGGCGCGCAGGCTAGGAGCGTCGCTCGGTAAGCAACTCGCGCACCGAGCGCTTGCACGCGAGCTTCACTGTCTGCATTTTCGTGGCCAGCGTGCCGCCGGTCGGCGTGAACTTGCGGCGCATCAATAAAGCCTGTGACGGCGCAGACAAATCAGCCTTATTGGGCGGAGTGTCGGACATCTGGCTCTACCCCACCACCCGCGCCAGCATCAGCTCGGGCCGTACGAAGAACCAAAACGGGACGAACGTCGTGCCCACACCACGCGTGGGTTCAGGCTGAGGGCACCGCGATCGTCGAGGCGCCCGATCAAGCAATGCTTGAACAGTGCGGTAGATTTTTTCCCACACAGACGGCATGGACCATGCCAAGCAATCCGCAAAGAGAGTCGGTATTCTGATGACGCGTAACCTGACCGGTACCACGATCGTGATCATCGGGGCAACCGGAGTATTGGGCTCCTGCCTTGCTCAGCAGCTCGCAGATGCCGGCGCTCACGTGGCGGCGGTGGTGCGAGACAGTGCCTCGCTCGATCC
Source organism: Actinomycetota bacterium (assembly GCA_005798685.1). Lineage (GTDB taxonomy): Bacteria > Actinomycetota > Thermoleophilia > Solirubrobacterales > Solirubrobacteraceae > F1-60-MAGs163. The sequence goes on from SYIT01000053.1 coordinate 2,517, forward strand.
AGCGGTAGTCTCCGCGCACGCAGTCGCCGACATCACCGACCACGCTGCGCTGCGCAGCGCCTTTGCCGACCTTGGACCGATCGACGGAGTCATCAACGCCGCAGGAGCGGTGGCCTTTGGCACCCTCGCCGAGCTAGACGACAAGACCCTGACAGAGCTCTTTGCGATCAATGCGATTGGTTTGATGGCAGCGCTCCGCGAGAGCGCACCTTACATTAGAGAAGGCGGATTCTTCGTCAACATCTCTGGAGTGGTCGCCCTCCAACCAATAGCTGGCCTAGCCGCCTACAGTGCATCCAAAGCAGCCGCCTGGAGCGCAATGACCAGCGTCGCAAGAGAACTCCGACGCCAACAGATCGACGTGATTGACGCGCGTCCCCCACATACCGAAACGGGCCTGGCAACACGTCCCCTCAGTGGCACCGCACCGAAACTACCCGTCGGACTTGACCCCAACGTAGTCGCAGCCAGGCTCATCGCTGGGATCGTTGATGGAGAGCGCGATCTGCCCGTCGAGGCGTTTCAGGCCTGATGTAGACAACACCACGGCGCGCCAGTCACCGATTCCGACCAAACGGACGCACAGCCCTGCGCGATCAACGTGGTCCTACCCAGCGCGGAGGCTAGGGAGTCATCGAATTGACGTTGCTGCGGCCGGTAAGCGCCGCAATCAAACTGACGAGAAGTCCGACAGCGACGATTGAAGCGAGCACGGCGATCAGTTGACGCAGCAGATTTGGGTAGCGCAGGCGAATGTAGAAGCGGCCGCCGCGAAGGACGAGGAATCCGACCGTTCGATAGGCGCGCCGTTTACTCATTAATCCAGACTAACCGCGATCGTCATCCTGCGACTGACGCAAGCGATGGGCCATCCGCGACTGCAGTGTCCAAAGCTCAATGAAGCCTGGTGATGCGTTCTGGCTGAAGAGTCCGCCGGAGGTATCGAAGGTGGCGAGTGCGGCGTCGTAGACCGCGTTCGGCGACGAACGCGTAACAACACGCGCCGTGCCTTTGAAGCACTTGATCCCGATCGTTCCAGTGACGCGTTCGTTGGCGCTCAGCATGTACGCGTCGATGTTCTCGCGCAGCGGCTCCCACCAAAGGCCGGCATAGACGAGGTAGGCCCACTGGCGGTCAAGATTAGTCTTGAACTGGTTCTGATGAATTGTCGAAACGAGCCGCTCTAGCTCGGCGTGGGCGTTAAGAATGATTGTCGCCGCCGGGACCTCGTAGATGTCGCGCACCTTAAGGCCGACAATCCGATCTTCAATATGGTCAACGATCCCAATCCCGTGGCGGCATCCGATCTCGGTGACGCGATCGAGCAACTCTACGAGTGGCATTCGATCGCCATCGAGTGAAACCGGAACGCCGCTCTCAAAAGCGATCTGAACGGTCTGCGCTTCGTCAGGTGCTCGCTCCGGCGGCGTTACAAGTTGGAAGACGTCGTCGTCGGGTGCGTGATCGAGGTCTTCAATCCAACGGCCCTCCGATGAGCGGCCCCAAAGGTTGTCGTCGATCGAGTACGGCGTCTGCTCGGCGCCGCCCTTGACTGGAATGCCGTGCTCGCGGGCATAAGCGATCTCTTCATCGCGCCCCATCTGCCACTGACGCACCGGCGCAATAATCTTCAGTTCGGGCGCGAGCGTGGCTACGGTTCCGTCGATTCGGACCTGGTCGTTGCCTTTGCCGGTGCAACCGTGGGCGATCGTGTCGCAGCC
>SYIT01000054.1 GCA_005798685.1 Actinomycetota bacterium
CGCAGCACTCGGTCAATGAGCTGCGGCGGATCGGTATTCAGCCCGACATGCTGCTCTGCCGCAGCGAGGGGGAGCTGTCGGTTGACATCCGCAAGAAGATCGCTCTCTTCGCGTCGCTGCCGGTTGAGGCAGTGATCTCAGCCAAGGACGTCGGCGATATTTACGAAGTGCCGCTTTGGTACTGCGAGCAGAAGGTTGATGATTTTATCTGTAGCGAGCTTGGGCTCGACGCCGCTGCTGCAGACCTGAGCGAATGGGGCGCGATCGTCACGCGCGCCGCCGAGGCAACGTCGCCGGTGAAAATCTCACTGGTCGGCAAGTACATTGCGCTTGCCGATGCCTACAAGTCGGTCAGCGAGGCTTTGATGCACAGCGGCAATCTCGCCGGCGCCAACGTTGAAATTGATTGGGTTGATTCGGAAGATTTGATCGATGACGCAGTTGCGCTCGAGCGGCTCGGCGGCGCCGACGGAATCCTCGTTCCCGGCGGCTTCGGCGGTCGCGGCATCGAAGGCAAGCTTCGCGCCGTGCGCGTGGCGCGCGAGCAGAAGATCCCGTACCTGGGCATCTGTCTCGGGATGCAGATGGCGGTATGCGAGTTTGCTCGCTCCGTGGCTGGGATGGACGGCGCCAATTCGACCGAGTTCGACCTTGAAACAGAGTGGCCGGTGATCGACCTGCTGCCGGAGCAGAAAGAGGTTTCCGATCTGGGCGGGACGATGCGGCTGGGCGCCGACCCGATTAAGCTGCACAGCGGCACAATCGTTCGTGAGTGCTATGGCGAGTCGGTCGTCTACGAGCGCCACCGCCATCGCTACGAGGTTTCAATCGCGCTGCGCAAGAAGCTTGAGCAAGCAGGGTTGGTTGTTAGCGGAACGTCGCCGGATGAGCGGCTCGTTGAGGCCGTTGAGTTGCCTGCCGACATCCATCCATTCTTCGTCGCCGCTCAGTATCACCCGGAGTTCAAGTCGCGGCCGGAGCGCCCAGCTCCGCTCTTCCGTGAGTTCGTCGCGGCAGCCTTCGCGGCTCACGGTGGCCTCGCGCAAGCCGACGTCGAGGGCGATGCGCAAGCAACTGGCCGTATTTCCTGATCGAAGCTGAGATGCGGCCCGCCTCGGAGCTCGAGTCCCGTCGCCTCAGCGAAAGCTTCGGCTCGCTCTGTGCGATCCCCAGCCCTTCGCGATGCGAGGGCGCTGTCGCGGCCTACGTCCGCGCCCAGCTCGAACAGATCGGCGTCGAGGTCACCGAGGACGATGCCGGCGGTCTGATCGGCGGACAGAGCGGAAACCTGCTGGCGCGGATCGGTCAGCGAGGCGGTCGTTCGGTGCTGTTCTGCGCCCACCTTGACACCGTGCCCCACGAAGGCCCAGTCGTCCCGGTGATCGTCAATCGTGCGTGGGAGAGCGAAGGCGACACGATTCTCGGCGCTGATAACAAGGCAGCGGTTGCTGTGCTGTTGGAGCTGGCGCGGCGGGCAAAGCTCGAGGGAGCTCCGGTTGATCTGGAGCTCTGCTTTACCGTCGCCGAGGAGCCTGGATTGCTCGGCGCCAACGCGCTCGACGTTACGCAGCTGCGCTCGCAGCTCGGCTATGTCTACGACCACGCTACGCCGATCGGGGAGATCATCGCGGCGTCACCAACGCACATTCGCTGGCGCGCTGATATCCGCGGCCAAGCGGCTCACGCAGGAATCTCTCCGGAGGATGGCCGCAGCGCGATCACGACCGCAGCACGCGCAATCGCGCTGCTCCCCGACGGGAGGCTCAACGCCGAAAGCACCGCCAACGTCGCACGGATACGAGGCGGCGGCGCCGGCACGAACGTCGTCCCGGAGCACTGCCAAGTTGACGGCGAGGTGCGCTCGCTGGAGGAGGGGCGCGCCGAGCTGCTCGCCGAAGAGGTCGCTGAACGCTTTCAGGACGCAGCCAACGAGCCGAGCTGCCAGTGCGACCTTGACCTGACGATCGAGCGCTCCTTCACCGGTTACAAACTCGCCGATGATGAGGCTGGCGTGGTTGCGGCACGGGCAGCGCTTGAGCGCTGCGGTTATCAAGCGAAGATGGTCGTTAGCGGCGGTGGATCCGACGCCAATGCCCTCCGCGCCAAGGGCTTCGATTGCACCAACCTTGCAAACGGCACGCAGAATCCGCACCAGTCGAGTGAGCGCGTCGAGCTCGCCGAGCTGGAGGGAATGCTCAACGTGACATTCGCGCTGATCGACGTCTTAGGGGAGGATTAGTCGATGCTCGTCCTTCAAGAGGGAACGGTGACCGATACCGGGCCGCTCGCAGCCGAGCAACAGCTGCTCGTCGACGTCCCCGGCCGCGGCGTGCGGCCGGCAACCGCCGACACGGCTCTGCTAGGCCGCTGTGAGGTTGGTGACAGCGTGATCGTTAACACGCAGGCCGCGGATCTTGCGCTCGGTTCCGGCGGGTTTGACGTCGTCCACGTCAACCTCACGCGCGGCCTTGGCGGGGAGGGGGTTGAGGGCGCTCACGTGATGAAGCTCAACTACAGCTCACTTCAGCACGCCGTTCTGCCGGTCGAGGATGGCAACGGCGAGTTGCCCGATCCAAGGCCGGTTGGCGTCTGTCTCCTCCACGGTCAGCTCGCTCCATTCGCGTGGGCTGTCAACGAGGCGCGGCAAGGAACGCAGCTCGGTTACGTTCAGGGCGGTGGAGGTGCGCTGCCAGGAGGCCATTCGCGGACCGTGATTGAGCTGCGCGACAGTGGCTTGCTGGCCGGCACGATTACGGCCGGGGCCTGCTACGGGGGAGAGTATGAGGCGATCACGTTGGCCGGCGCAATCGCCCACGGCATCGGCGAGCTCGGCTGGGAGGCAGCGGTAGTCGCGCCGGGGCCCGGGATCATTGGATCCGGCTCGCGTCTGGGTCATGGTGGGATGGCGGCGCTCGATGCCGCTCATACTGCGCTCGCGCTCGGCTGCCCGGTGGTCGTCACGCCACGGATGTCGAACGGCGATGCGCGTGATCGCCACAATGGCGCCTCACACCACACGCAGACCGTGCTCGACCTGCTGCTCGCTCCAGTCACCGTCGCAGCACCGCGGGGCGGGGGCGCGGAGATCACGCGCGGCTGCGGCCACGAGATCATCGAAGTCGATGTTGGGCTCGCTTCGTACGGCGCCAGTGGCCTGCCTGGAACCACGATGGGCCGCTCAATCGAAGATGACCCACTCTTCTTCGGCGCTGCGCTCGCCGGTGGCGCGCTGCTTGCGGTAGCGATCGACGCCGCACCTTAGCTGCGCTGTGTTCGCGCAGCGACTGTTGCAGCGGTAAGGAAGCACAGCTCCGACGGCGAACCCCACGCCAATGGCGATCACGACGACAGCCTCGCAGCGAACCTTCCAGCACCACGTGCTTGATTTTCTCGCCTACCTCGAGTTGGAACGGGGGCTCTCCCGCAATACGCTCGGCGCGTATCGAACCGATCTGATGCAGTTTGGCCTCTATCTCGAAGAGAGCGGCGTGAGCGCTCTCACGGCAGGTCACGGCGAACTTGCCAGCTTCCTCGACCAGCTCACCAGCGGCGGTTCCGACCGAGCCCCGGTAGCGGCGGCAACGCTGCAGCGCAAGACGGCCTGCCTGCGCTCGTTCTATCGCCATCTGCGCCGCGAGCAGCTGATCATGCACGATCCGACCGCCGACCTGCGCGCGCCGCGTAAGACGCGTCGCCTTCCGAAGGTTCTTAGCCGCGATCAGGTGAACGCGCTGTTGGCCGCGCCGCAGGGCAATACGCCAGCCGCGCAGCGCGACCGCGCGCTACTGGAGCTGATGTATGCCTGCGGCTTGCGCGCATCTGAGGCGACCGGGCTACTGGTTGGCGAGATCGATCTTGACGAAGGTGTGATGCGTGCGCGCGGAAAGGGCTCGAAAGAGCGACTAATTCCGGTTGGCAGCGCCGCGGTAGGCGCGCTGAGCGTTTACCTCGAAGTGGCACGGCCAAAGCTCGTCGGGATCGGCGATGAGGAACACCTCTTCGTCAATCAGCGCGGCGGCGCGCTAACCCGTCAAGGGCTCTACAAGATCGTCCAAGGCCACGCCCGCGCAGCCGGGCTCGCAGGCCTGATGAGCCCGCACACGCTCCGGCACAGCTTCGCGACCCATCTACTCGCCGGCGGCTGCGACCTGCGAGCGCTCCAAGAGATGCTCGGCCACGCCGACATCGCGACGACCCAGATCTACACGCACCTTTCAGCCGAGCGACTGAAGGACCAGTACTTCGGAGCCCACCCGCGGGCGACGATCGGTCAGGCTGGTTGAATTCAGCGCAGCCGACGGCCGACGCGCCTATCCTCGGCGGTGATGCCAGAGTTGCCTGAAGTCGAAACGATCCGCCGTCAGCTCTCGCCTGCGCTGGCCGGCAAGCGGATCGAGCGGCTTGAGGTGCTCGATCCCAAGTGGGGCAGTCCGATCGCCGCCGCCGAGCTGGCCTTGCTGATCGAAGGGCGGACGATTGAGCAGCTGGGGCGCCGAGGCAAGTATCTGATCTTCGATCTCGGCAACGAAGTTTTCCTCGTCTGCCACCTAAGGATGACCGGTAATTTCCTCTACGACGCAGCTGGGGACGTCGCCTATCAGCGCGCGGTCTTCGAGCTTGAGGGCGGGCACGCGCTGCGATTCACCGATCCGCGCCGGTTCGGAACGGCCGAAGTGGTGGCCGGGGGGGAGGCGCTTGACGAGTACTTCGCTGGCAGGCTCGGGATCGAACCCTTCTCGGGAGAGCTGGATGGAGCCACGCTGCGGTCACTGGCCGCTGACAAGAAGACTTCGATCAAAGCTTTCCTGCTCGACCAACGGGCGGTCGCCGGGATCGGCAACATCTACGCCGACGAAGCGCTCTTCCGCGCCGAGGTCCACCCAATGCGCCAAGCCGGGCGCCTAAGGCCGGCGCAGTACGAACTTCTTGCAGCGACGATCCAGCAGGCTCTCCAAGCGGGGCTTGACGCCGGCGGCGCCACAATTGACGATTTCCGCCACGCCGATGGCCTCTACGGGAGCTTCCAAGACGAGTTTCTCGTTCACCGGCGCGCAGGCGAGCCGTGCCCGCGTTGCGGTAATGAGGTCGAGAAGATCGTTGTCGCGGGCAGAGGGACATACCTCTGCGCGCGCTGCCAGCCGCGCCCGCGCGGAGCGCTCAAACGCCGAGCAGCTGATCGAGCTTCCCACTCTGGTCGGCAGCAATGAGTTCTTGGAAGCCGCCGACCAGCTCGTCGCCGACGAGAATCTGCGGGAACGTCATCATCCCCGTCCTCTCGTTCAGTGCGTCGCGGCCTTCGGCGTCCATGCTGAGGTTGATCTCCTCGAACGGAATCTCACGCGCGCTCAGCAGCGCCTTGGCTTGCGCGCACAGCGGGCAGGAAGTTGATGAGTACAAGACAACGTTTCGCATAGGAGTAAATGTAGCGATGCCGAGGGGCGCGGCCTGATCGCTGGGCCAGTGAAAACGGAGGCGGTCGTGCTCCGTTCAATTCGTTATGGCGATGCCGACCGCATTCTTCACGTTTACACGCCGATGCGCGGCAAGCTCAGCGCGATCGCAAAGGGCGTGAGGCGCTCGAAGAGCAGGTTTGGCGGCCGCCTTGAGCCTTTCTTCAGGCTCAACCTTGAGCTCCACGAAGGCCGCAGCGATCTGATGAACGTGACCGGCGCAGAAACGATCAGCGCTTACACAACGTTACGCGCCGATGAGCAAGCGCTCGACGGCGCCGCGCGCGCCTGCGATTCGCTCGGGCGCGTCTTCGACTCCGGCGAGCCTCACCCGGAGGTTTTCAACCTGCTTTGCAGCGCGCTCACATTGCTCGATCAGAGCCCTGAGAAGGCGACCGATGCATTTCAAGTCGCCTTCCGCCTGAAGCTGCTGCTGGCGGCGGGCTTTGCGCCGCAGCTAGCGGCCTGCGCTAGCTGCGGCGAGGCAGACGAGCTGGTTGGCTTCTCGCCGGCCGCAGGCGGCGTGATCTGTGCTTCCTGTGAAGCCGGTTCGTTCGAGCTTGACGGCGATACTCATCGCTTCCTGACGGAGGCCCTCGGCAGCTCCTTGGCGCAGACACCGACCGCCGACCGGCGCGTGATCTCGCTTGCCGACCGTGCGATTAGCGAAACCGCTGCCCACCACGGTCAGGTGCGCTTGAAGGCGATCGCTTGAAAACTTTGACGGCTGGTTGCGTTGGGCTGCGAGAATGAAGGCGATGGATCCACACGCCAATCCGGGCCTCGTTGCCGCCGAGTTCGCAGAGCGCCAGCAGGCGCTCGAAGCGGAGCTACTCTCGCCGCTGGCTGCCCGCTCATGGCCAGCGCACCGACTCGTTGACGAAGCCGACTGCGGCCTTCGCTCGCCGCTCCAGCGCGACCGCGACCGCATTGTCCACTGCAAAGCGTTCCGCCGCCTCAAGCACAAGACGCAGGTTTTTGTCTCGCCTGAAGGTGATCACTATCGCACTCGGCTAACACACACAATCGAAGTGACGCAGATCGCGCGGACCGTCGCTCGTGCGCTGCGTCTCAACGAAGATCTAACCGAGGCGATTGGGCTTGGCCACGACCTCGGCCACCCACCGTTTGGCCACATCGGCGAAGCGGTGCTCGACAAGTGCTTGAAGGAGCGCTTCGACGGCGGCTTTCGCCACTACGAGCAGTCGCTGAGAGTCGTCGACGTGCTTGAGCGTGATGGGGTGGGGCTCAACCTGACGGCAGACGTGCGGGACGGTATCGCCTGCCATTCGGGGCGTGCGCCGGCGCCGCGGACGCTCGAAGGCGCAATCGTCCGCCTCGTTGACAGGATCGCCTACATCAACCACGACATTGACGACGCAACGCGGGCTGGCGTCGTCGCCGAGGCCGATCTCCCGACCGACCCAATCGCCACGCTCGGCCAAACCGGCTCAGCCCGGATCGACTATCTCGTCCACGATCTCGTCGAGCACTCGCAGGCCGCTGGAGCGATTGTCCAAGGAGCGGAGGCCGGCGCGACGATGGATGAGCTGCGCACTTGGATGTTCGACAACGTTTACCTCGGGCCAAGTGCCCGCGCCGAGCACGGTCGAATTGAGCGGGTGATCGCAACGCTGTTTAACCATTACGCAAGCGATCCCGATCGGATTCCCGACGCCGGCGGCGCCCCCGGCGCTGGCCTTGATCGCCGCGTCACCGACTATCTCGCAGGGATGACCGACCGCTACTGCATCCGCGTCTTCGAGCAGCTGACCGTGCCGGAGTCGTTCGCCGCGTAGGCTGCAATCAATGCCGCTCTACACCGACGACTCAATTGAGCGCCTGCGCCAGACGGTTGACATGGCAGAGCTCGTTGGCGCGAAGACAGAGCTGAAGCGTTCCGGCCAGCAGCTGATGGGGATCTGCCCGTTCCACGATGAGCGCAGCCCGTCGTTCAGCGTCGATCCCGTCCAGAAGGTCTTCCACTGTTTTGGCTGCGGCGAAGGGGGCGACCTCTTCAAGTTTGTTCAGCTAACCGAAGGGCTCAACTTCCGCGAGGCCGTCGAGTCGCTCTCCGATCGCTACGGCGTGCCTATGGAACTAACCGAAGAAGACCCTCAGGCCGCGCAGCGCCGTGAGAAGCGTGACCGCCTGCTCGAACTGCTGGAGCGCACAGCTGCGTTCTACGTGCGCAACCTTTGGGAGTCGCCGGAGGCAGAGGATTCGCGTGAGTACCTGAAGGCGCGCGGGCTCGAAGAGGCGCTGCTGCGCGAGTTTCGCGTCGGCTACGCGCCAAGCGCCTGGGACAAGGTCTTGGTCGCTTCGCGCCAAAAGGGTTACAGCGAAGAGGAGCTTTGGGACGCTGGGCTGACGGCGAAGAACCAGAAGGGCAACGTTTACGATCGTTTCCGTCGCCGGATCACCTTCCCACTCTGCGACAGCCGCGGGCGCGTGCTCGGTTTCGGCGCCCGCGCTGTTGGCGCCGACCAGCAGCCGAAGTACCTCAACAGCTCGGAGAACGCTGTCTTCCACAAAGGCCGCCAGGTCTATGCCGCTGATCTCGCCCGCGCCGCCGCTGCAAAGAACGGCGAAGTAATTCTCTGCGAGGGTTACACCGACGTGATCGCGATGCATCAGGCCGGACTGCGCAACACGGTTGGGCTGATGGGCACCGCGCTGACCGAGGATCAGGTCTCTGAGCTGGCGCGGATGGCCCCGGTCGTCGCGCTCGCGCTCGACGCCGACAGTGCAGGTCAGGAGGCGATGATCCGCGCCGCGAAAGTTGCCGAAGGGCGGAAGCTTGAGCTGCGCGTCGTGCCGCTTCCGGCAGGGAACGATCCGGCAGACATCGTTCAGCAAGAGGAGCCTGAGGTGATCACGAAGCTGGTCGCCGGCTCTGTGCCTTTCGTCCGCTTCCGCGCAGACCGAGCACTGCTGCTCGCAGACCTCGCGACAGCGGAAGGGAAGGATCGCGCCGTCAGTGAGCTGGCGCCGATCATCACGCCGCTGCCGGCCAGCGCGATGCGCGACGAGCTGACAGAGCTCGCGGCCGCCGCGCTCGGCGTAAGCGGCGCAAAGCTGACCGAATGGCTAGGCCGCGCGCGCCCGCTTCCAGCGCCAGAGCGCGCGGCATCTGCTCCCGCCGCCGCTCAAGCCGACGCCCCGTCGCCGCAGCCAGCGCCGACCGTGATCGACCCCGGCGCGCGGGTTGAGCGGGCATTCCTCGTGCAGTGCCTTGCCGAGCCGGCTGTCGGCAGGGAGGCGCTGGCGGCGATGGATCTTGAAGCCGAGTTCGTCAGCCCTCTCTTCCTCCGCGCGGCTCAGCTAATCCTCGCCACCCCTGCCGGCGGCGAGATTCACGCTCCGCCCGAAGACGAGGAGCTCAGCCGCACGCTCGCGGAGCTGCAAGTCAGGGCAGTCCAGAACGCGAGCTCGAACGCTGCGCTCAAGGCCGAAGGCCTGCGCCTAAAGGCGGCTCGCACCGAGCGTGAGATTCGCGTTGCCCAGCAGAGCGACCCGAACCTGCTCGTGGCGCTCGTCGAGCAGCGTGAAAGCTTGCGCGACCAAATTGAGCGCGAGGTTGAAGAGAGTCTTGAACAGACGCGCGAGGCTCAGAGCTAGCGCGGGCCGCGGCGCATCTGAATAGTCACTTCGCGCTCGCACTCTTCCAGCAGCTCACCGGTCTGGGAATCGGTGCTGTTGCCCAGCAGCCTAAGACGAGCAGTGCCGCGACCGTTGGAGCCAAGCACTCCGCTGATTCGAACTGCAGCACGGCGGCCGGTACTGACCGCTCTTGTGTTGATCACAAACCGGTTGCGGGCCATCGTGGCGCGGACACCGTTGTTGTAAATGCTGAAGGCGACCTTGTTGACGCGGCCGTCAGATCTGTCGGTGCAATCCATCACGGACTGGAGTGTCTTGATTGAAACCTTGCCTGAGCTTGTCTTCAGCACCAGAGTCTCTCTGATGAAAATAGTCGAGGTGCCGCCAAATCCGCTCCAGAGTACAGGTGCAGCGGCTGTGGCCGCGGTAGGCGAGGCCGATGCGGCGGCAGGAACAGCGAGAAGGCCAGCGGCAATCAGCGCGATCAAGAAACGTTTCACTCCCGGAGCCTAGCTAATTGCGCATCCCCGAGCGCCGGTTCTCCAACCTCGGCACTCAGCGTGGCGTGCGCGCGGTTCGCCACAGCGCGGCGGGCAGGTCGACGAGTTTGTCTGGCAGTGCCGCCGACGGGGAGACGCCAGGGTGATGGCCGGCAATCCGTACGCGAAGCGCCCGGTGGCGGATGCGAAAGCGCAGCGGCGGACTGAGCGTCGTTGCCTCGCCGTCGATTCCCGCTGCTACCGGCCCGCTCGCCGCCAGCTCGATTTCCGGCGTCGTCCACTCACGCCAGGGTCGCCGAAGCACTCCATCCCCTGAGCGCGGTGTCGCGGTTTCAAAGACGGTCACGCCGAGCAGGCCGTCATCGATCGAAGGTCGCGTTCCGGACGAGAGCATGCGGCCGACGCGGTAGCGGTTGTTGGAAATCAGGATCGCGACCGCGTCCTCGGCCTCGCCGCTTTGATCGCCGCCAACCCACTCGAGCTGGAAGCCGCTGCCGTCGGGGCCCGCTACCTCAGGGGCCAGATCCAGCAGAGTGCGCAGCTTCGCACCGCGATAATCCTCGCGCTGCACGGCCTCCGCGTAGAGCCCGAGCGAAACATTGTTGACGAAGACGCGATTATTGACCTCGCCAAGGTCTATCCGCTTTTCGGCGCCTTTGACGAAGGCGTCGAGAGAGCCGATGAGGTCGTCGCGATCAACGCCAAGGTCGAGCGCAAAATGGTTGCGGGTGCCGGCCGGGATGCAGGCGAAGGGGAGGTCATTCTCAGCTGCTATCGCGGCCACGATCGCCTGCGTCCCGTCGCCCCCCGCGGCTGCCAGCGCGTCGGCGCCGAGAGCGATTTCGGCGAGAACCAGCTCGCGCAGGTCATCGTCGCGGCGAAGCTCGATCGGCTTGATCCCGCGCGCCCGTGCCTCATCAGCGAGCCCTACCGCCAGCGCCTTGCCGTCGCCCGATTTTGGATTCCAGAACATCACGGCTGCGCTCGGCGGCAGCGCAGGTGCGAGCTTGGATCGAACAGAGAAGGCTCCACGTGCGAGCCAGATGGCGCAACCCCAGAGCACGATTGTTGCGACGTCGGCGACTAGGTGAATGCTGCCGAGGAGCACAATCACGCTCGCCGCCGCGGCCAGCGCCGCTGCAGTCAGTTCAATCACCCGCCTTGCCCCGCGGTGGATCACGCAGTCGAGGGCAAATAGGGCCGAGCCCAGCAGCAAGGCGGCGGCAATCAGGTGGTTCGGGAAGCTCTCGAGCGTCGCAACGATCGCCGTAACCGAACCGAGCGCCAACAAGCTCAGCGCGGCAGCCGCCTTGCTGCGAGTGCGGTCGTCGGTTCGAGGCCGGGCGCTGGTCATCTGTCCGCAGGGTAAGGGCTCGGAAGCAGCTCCGGGGGTGGGACTCGAACCCACAACCTAACGATTAACAGTCGTTCGCTCTGCCATTGAGCTACCCCGGATCGCTCAGCGCCGCTTGGCGACGCAGCGAGCTGCATGGTACGACACCGCCGCAGAGTGGCGCGGATTCACTTCAGCTAGCGGCGAGCTGCTCGAGCAGCTCGGTCGCCCTCGACGCCGGGTCGTGTTGCTCGAACCAAGCTTCAAACTGGCGCGCCTTCGCTCTCAGCGACGGCTCGAGCAGCGCGCGTTCGGTCGCCGCGCGAATTGTGCGGGGCGATGCAAGGCGCGGCGCGACGCGAACGCCTGCACCTGCCCAGGCGGCGCGCGCAGCGTTCTCGGCCTGATCGCCTCCGGCTGGCACAACTACGGGCACCGCGCCGCTAGCCAGCACGCGCGCCAGCGTTCCGTGGCCGCCGTGGTTGATCACGACGTCGCAGTGGCGCATCGTTTGGGCGTAGCTGATCCACTCGACGAGCGTGACGTTGGCCGGGAGTTCAATCGGCTCGGCCAGCTGGCGACGGTTCCAAGTCGCCAGCACGCGGACCCCGTCGAGCTGCCCCAACCCGCGGACACTCGCCCGCAGCAACTTGTGCTGCGGGTCCTGTGCGGTTGATGGGGCGACGAGTACTAGCGGGCCGTCGCCCGACGGCAGCGCGACCGGCTCCGTGGGCGGTTCCCAGATCAGAGGACCGATGATCTCAGTCGCCGGTTCAGCCGGGCGCGGGTATTCGAGCCCCGGGAAGCTGGCGACCATCGTCAGCTGGCGCGAGAGCCCGCTGTGAAGATGTTCGCGCGGCGGCAGGCCAAGGCGTCGGCGGGTTTCGTTCAGCTCCGCGCGCCCGCTCTCGAGCCCCCGATTGGTCGCCGGACGAAGGGTTCGCCAAAGTTTGCGCCCGAGCGCCGTCCGCGGCGGCAGTGCGCCAACCGAGTAGGGCGGTGCACCGGGCGCCGTGCGCGGATCAACGTGGGGGACGAGCGTTGCGACCTTCACGCCGGCCCGCTCAGCGGCCAACGCGGGCGCCAGCGTCAAGACGTCGTGGACGACGATCTCCGGGTCACATTCGGTCACGAGCGGCTGCGTCTCCTCCGTGGCCCTCAGCACCGCTTGGTAGGGCTTCAGTGGTGCCTCACGGGTAGGGAAGACCGGATACTCAGGCGCGGGCGCGAAGGCCAGTCCTTCACCGAGCACGACCTCCTCCCACTGGCGCCCCGTTTGAAGCGTCACCTCGTGGCCAGCGGCGCGTAGCGCACGGCCAAGCGCGATCATCGGAAAGGCATGGCCCGGATCGCCGAAGGCGCCGAGCAGCAGTCGCACGGAGCCTCAGTCTGCCGCCAGCTCGGCGATTAGCCGCAGCTGCGTGATCCGCTCTTCGCGCGTGAAGGCGACCGGACTGACGCCAAGTGTGCCGACACCTGCGTCGCGGTAGGCGGCGATCCGTTCACGAACGTGGTCGGCCGGGCCGCAGATCGCAACCATGTCGATCAGTTCATCGGGCAGCGCAGCCATCGCTTCATCCTTCTTGCCGTCGAGGTAGAGATCCTGAACCTCCTGGGCGGCGTCGTCGAAGCCGTAACGTCGGACCAGCTGGTTGTAGAAGTTCTGTTCGCGTGAACCCATCCCACCGACGTAGAGGCCAATGAACGGACGCATCAGGTTGCGCGCGTCTTCGAGGTTGTCGCTGATGTAGACCTGCACCGTCGGTGCGATGTCGATGTCGGCGAGCGTCTTACCGTTGCCGGCCCGGTCGACGCCAATCTGAAGTTCGTCGCGCATCACTGCAACGTGCTCCGGCGAGAACAGCGTTGGGATCACGCCGTCGGCGATCTCACCTGTGAGCTGTGTGTTCTTGGGCCCAATCGCGGCGATGTAGATCGGAACTTGGTCTTGAACGGTTCCAATCGTCAGCTTCAGCGCCTTGCCCGGGCCATCGGGCAACGGCAGTTCCAACGTCTCGCCGCTGTACTCGAGCCGCTCTCTCGCCAAAGTCATACGCAGCACGGCAACGTAGTCACGGGTTCGAGCTAGCTGCTTGCCGAAACGGATGCCGTGCCAGCCTTCGCTGACCTGCGGCCCAGAGGAGCCGATGCCGAGGATCATGCGGCCGTTTGAGATCTGGTCGATCGTGGCAGCCGTCATTGCCGTCATCGCCGCTGAGCGGCCCGGCATTTGGAAGATGCCAGAGCCAAGGCGAATCGTCGAGGTTTGCCCAGCGAGCCAACCGAGCACGGTCGCCGTGTCGGAGCCGTAAGCCTCGGCAGCCCAGACAGAGTCGTAGCCAAGTCGCTCGGCCTCTTGAACAATTTCGAGCTGATCTTCGCTGGTCAGTCCGAGGCCCCAATAGCCAATGTGTACGCCGAGCTTCATTTTTCCTCCTAGTTGAAACCGGGAATTGAGATTCCCCCGGGTTGTTCGAAGCGAATTTCAGGGACCATGCAGGCCGGGCTCACCTCGAGCAGGAAGGCGACGGCAGCAGCAATGTCCTCAGGCCGCATCATCGTCTCCTTTGGGACGTACTCGGCGAACGGATCGGTCATCGGTGTATCAACGAAGCCCGGGCAGAGGGCGGTGTTGCGAATCCCTGCCGGCCCGAGCTCCTTGTTCATCGCCTGCGTGAAGCCGACGACCCCGGCCTTGGTCGCCGAGTAGATCCCGAGTAACCCTTCGCCACGAATGCCTGAGATCGAAGCTGTGTTGACCACCAGCGTGCCCTTGTGCTCTTCGGCCGACTTGCGAAGCAATGGCATCGACTCGCGATAGAAGAGGAAGATCGCGCGCAAGTTGAGGTTCAGTTGCAGGTCGACATTCTTCGTCGTGAAGTTGTCGGCCAGTTCACCGAAGCCAACGCCGGCGTTATTAACCAGCACGTCAAGGCGGCCGAAGCGTTCCTCGTGACTTTTCACGACGCCGGCAATCGCCTCTTCCTCGCCGAGGTCGGCGGCGATCGATAGAACGTCGAAGCCCTGGTCGGTGAGCGTCTTAGCCGCTGCCTCCTGCTTCTCCGGTCTGCGCGCGGCGACGGTCAGGCCGTAGCCGCGCTCGCCGAGCATCTGCGCGATCGCAAGCCCGATCCCGCTCGATGCTCCCGTAACGATTGCCGCCCGCTCTGCCATTTCATGCTCCTCAGTCGATACCGTAACTGCTATTCGATCACATCGGCCGCTGCGGTAGGCAGCTGGCTCGTGGCGTTAGCTGTGGCCCTAGAATGTCGCCAATGATCCGCTTAGCACAAATAATCGCCCCGCTGCTCGCGACTCTCTCGCTCGCATCCTGCGGCGAAAGCTCGGCGCCGCCGGGCCAAGGGGGGACGGTTCAAGGAATTGCCCCATCCGAGCAAGCCGGTGAGGGCTTTCCGAAAGCCTCGTCAACCTCACTCGGCGAACTCGGGCAGCGCAACCAAGAGTCGCTGATCTTGGCCCCCAGCGTCTCGGTCTTTGAGCCGGGCAGTAACCGCTACGGCTTTGCCCTCTTTGATCCAGCGCAGAAGCAGATAGCGGGCGCTCGAGTTGCTCTCTATACGGCCAGCCGCAACGGCACCAACTTGCGCGGCCCATTTATCGCTCGCAGCGAATCGCTCGCAGTTTCGCCGCAGTACGAAAGCAAGACAAGCTCGCACGACCAGGGCTCGGCAAAGAGCGTCTACGTGGCCGACGTAGATTTCCCTGAGCGGGGCAAATATCAGGTTGTGGCGCTCGCCAAGCTCGACGGCCGCGTTGTGCTCAGCTCCGCGTTCGATGCGCAGGTCGGGGAACCGAACGGGCTGGCAGCTGTCGGCCAGACGGCGCCGAAGGTGCACACGCCGACGATCGATTCGGTCGCCGGCGATGTCGCGCGGATTTCAACCCGCTCGCCAGCCGCAACGGGGCTCTTGACGACAGACCTCTTTGATGTTCACGGCAAGAAGCCGGTCGCGCTGCTGTTCGCCACCCCGGCGCTCTGTCAGAGCCGTGTCTGCGCTCCGGTCGTCGACATTCTTGAGCAGGCGCGCGCGACCGACACGAGTGGCAAAACCGCCTACATCACGAATGAGATTTATAAAGAGAACCGCGTTGACCGCGGACTGCGCACGCAGCCCGCGGCGTTCGGTCTGCCGACCGAGCCATGGCTCTTCGTGCTCAACGGCCAAGGGAAGGTTGCTGAGCGAATCGAAGGAGCGTTCTCGCTCGCGGAGCTGCGCCGGGCGATCGCTAAAGCTGGCGGGTAGTAGCTGCCGCTTAGCTCAGGTGCATGCCTGAGATCGCGCGGCTGATTACGAGCCGCTGAATCTCTGAGGTGCCCTCAAAGATCGTGTAGATCTTGGCGTCGCGGTGCCAGCGCTCGACCGGGTACTCGCGCGCGTAGCCGTTGCCACCGAGGATCTGAATTGCCCGCTCCGTCGTCCAGACGGCGACTTCGCCCGCCTTGAGCTTGCTCATTGAGCCCTCGGCATTATTAAAGTCTTGGCCGGTGCGACCCATCCACGAGGCGCGCCATACGAGCAGCCGGGCGCAGTCAATCTCCATCTTCATATCGGCGAGCATGAAGGCGATCGACTGGTTCTCGATGATCTTGCGACCAAACTGCTCGCGCTCCTTCGAGTACTCCAGCGCATACTCGTAGGCGGCGCGCGCGATCCCTACAGCTTGGGCGCCAACGGTTGGGCGGCTGGCCTCAAAGGTCGCCATCGCGGCCTGCGACTTGTTCTTGGTTCCCTCACGGGCGCGGGCAAGGCGCTCGTCGAGCTTCTCTTTGCCGCCGAGCACGTTCTCGGCTGGGATGCGAACGTCATCGAGCAGAACTTCGGCCGTGTGGGAGGCGCGGATGCCGTGCTTCTTGACCTTCACGCCTTGGCTGATGCCCTTCGTCTCGAATGGCACCAAGAAGGCGGCCTGTCCGCGCGAGCGCAGCTCAGTGTCGACCGAGGCGACGATCACGTGGACATCTGCGATGCCGCCGTTGGTTGCCCAGGCCTTCTGGCCGTTGAGTACCCACTCGTTGGTTTTCTCGTCGAACTTGGCCCGCGTGCGCAGCGCTGACACGTCTGAGCCAGCGTCTGGCTCGGAGACGCAAAACGAAGCGACCTTTGGATCATCGACACTGCCAAAGCAGCGCGGAATCCATTCGCCGATCTGTTCGTTCGTCCCCTGGCCGAAGATTGATGCGACCGCGAGCGTCGTGCCGAAGATCGCCATGCCGATGCCGGCGTCACCCCAGAAGAGTTCCTCGTTGACAATCGGCAGCAGCAGGCCGGTCGGGTCGGCGAAAAACTGGGCCGTGCCCTCAAAGCCGTAGAGGCCGATCTTTGCTGCCTCCTGAATTACCGGCCATGGCGTCTCTTCGCGCTCGTCCCATTCCTCACCGGCGGGGCGAATTACGTCGGCGGCAAAGCCGTGAGCCCAGTCGCGAATCTCCTTCTGCTCTTCAGAGAGAGCGAGGTTGAATGGAACGGTGGCGTCCGGAGTTACTTCTGCATCGGGGATCTGCTCAGTAGTTGTCATCATTGCATTATAACTGACCGGTTGGTCAGTAAGCGTTGAGGCGGCGTAAAGCTGCTAGTCATCGGGCCGGTCGGCCCAGTGGTACTCGGTGTGCTCAGCCATCTCGCTGATCGCGAAGGTTGCGAAGCTGAGCAGCTGCGCACGGTTCAGCTCGCAAAGAACGTCCCATACAGCGCCCGTTCCCTGACGGTCGCTAAGGCCGCAGATGGCGTCCAGCGCGGTGGCTCCGCGCGTCAGCGACTGGCGGCGCTCAAGTTCCGTGCTGTCGCTGCGCAGTTCGTCGATCGCAGCGCTGCGAATCATCGCCTCAATCGACGCGCCGTCCATCTCAATCCGCTTCATCTGCCCATTTTCAGCCTTTTCGCTCACGATTCGATCCTAGCTCTTGGTCGAATTGGGAAGGAGGACGGGGGTGCGGCGTCGAAAAAGAGCAGGCCCATGAAGACAACCGGTAGTACTTCCACGACCACGCGGCGCGAGGGTAGCGGCCATCAGGCCCTTTCCACCTACATCGAGGCACGCTTCGATGAGTTCTCGCGCTCTCAAAAGGACGTTGCCCAGTACATCGTCGATCATCTCGACGAAGTCGCGTTCCAGACCGCAGAGGAGCTGGCTCGACGGGCGAACACCTCAAGCTCGACGGTCGTGCGCTTCTCGCAGGCACTTGGCTTCGAGGGCTTTCCCGAGCTTCAGGTAGCTGCGCGTGAAGAATATCGTCGCAGCGTCGCCAGTGGCCAGGAGGGCGGCGGCGCAGGCTCGGAGCCGCTCTTCGCGCTCGACCAGAACGAGTTTGAGACGGCTCTCGTTGCCGATCACCTGAACGTTGAGGAGACAGCGCGGAAGGTCTCTCGCCGCGATGTCGAGGCGGCAATCGAGTCGATCGCCAGCTCTTCGCGCGTGCTAGTCGTCGGCACCGATCAGATGGCCTTCTTCGCTTCATACCTGCGCCACCTACTGATGCTGCTCGACATTGAGGCTGAAACGGTCGCGAGTCCATCGCAGGAGGCGCTCGGCCGGCTCTCGCGCATTGACGAAGGGTCGCTGGTCGTAGGCCTCGCCGCAGGGCGACCCCACCCGCTAGTGCTGCGCGGAATGAAGCTGGCCCGTCATCGCGGTGGCACCACACTGGCGATTACCGATGCCACTCTCTCTGAGGTGGCGAAGCTGGCTCAGGTTCAGCTCTACTACTCGTCGAACTCACCGGCCTATGTACGCTCACACGTTGCCTTGCTGAGCGTGATTCAAGCGCTCGCTTATGGCGTTTACAGCCGCGACACCGAGCGCTACGCCGATCGCATAAAAGCCTTCCGCTTGAAGTAGGCGCGCGAAACATCTCTGGCGCGCGGTCTTTAGATCGCGTTGCGCCGTACACTGTTTACGATGCGCGATGAAGCAACCTTCAAAGTAAAAGCCGGCCTAGCAGAGATGCTCAAGGGCGGCGTGATCATGGACGTGATTGATCAAGAGCAGGCGCGGATCGCGGAAGCCGCAGGCGCCTGTGCCGTAATGGCACTCGAGCGCGTTCCCTCCGACATTCGCCGCGATGGCGGAGTCGCGCGGATGTCCGACCCAGAGATGATTCAGTCGATTCAAGAGGCGGTGACGATCCCAGTGATGGCGAAGGCCCGCATCGGGCACTTCGCCGAAGCTCAGGTTCTTGAAGCCCTAGAGGTCGACTACATCGACGAGTCGGAAGTTCTCACTCCTGCCGACGAGGCCAATCACATCGACAAATGGCCATTTAAAGCGCCGTTCGTCTGTGGCGCGACCAATCTCGGTGAGGCGCTGCGCCGGATCGGCGAGGGCGCCGCGATGATCCGCTCCAAG
>SYIT01000055.1 GCA_005798685.1 Actinomycetota bacterium
CCTTCGGCAAGCCGATCTGCGAGCACCAAGCAATTCAATTCAAGCTCGCCGACATGGCAACGCAGGTTGAGGCGGCGAGGCTGCTGACGCTCCGCGCCGCTCGCCTCAAGGATGCCGGAGAGCGCTCCGAAATGGAGGCCGGAATGGCGAAGCTCTTCGCTTCCGAGGCCGGTCGCTTCTGCGTTGAGGAATCATTTCGCATTCACGGCGGCTACGGCTACTCGAAGGAGTACGAGATTGAGCGGCTCTATCGCGACGCGCCGCTGCTGCTGATCGGCGAAGGCACCTCCGAGATCCAGCGGATGGTGATCGGTAAGACGCTACTGGCGCGCCACAAGATCTGAGCCATCAAGGCCCCCAAAAGGCTCGTTGGCACAAGCCTCTTGCAAGACTGCACCCGCGCGATGTTGCGGGCGCCACCTACGGCTTGATTATCGCTGCTGCGGTGATCGCTGCCTCCGACCCTGCGGCGGGCGAAAGGGCGGCAGCGGTCGCCGAGCTTGTCGCCTTCACCGTGCTGGTTCTGCTTGTCGCCCGCGTTTATGCAGAAGTGCTTGGTAGCTGGAGCAAAGAGAGGCGCGCCCCAAGCTGGCAGCAAGTAAGGCAAACGGTGCTTGCGAAATTGCCGATGCTGACAGTCATCACGGCTCCGGTCGCGATCCTGCTGCTCGGCGTTTTTGAGGCCGTTGACGACACGAACGCGATCAACCTCGCGCTCTACGCCTGCGTCGGCGAGCTCGTCGCGATCGCTTGGTACGCATCACGCGGGGCCGGTGCGTCAAGGCCACAGAGCCTGATTGCGGTCGCGGCCGCGGTTCTGATCGGCGCCGGCGTAGTCATCATGAAGGCTGCGCTGCATTAGGTAGGCTGAACCGATGTCCGGTGACGCTCGCACATTGATCGCCAAAGCTGCCAACGACGTTGTTGCGCAGGTTCCGGCGCTGGCGCCGCTGAAGATTGTGATTGACGTGCAGCTCCAGGGCCGCGGCGACCTGCAGGTGTTCCGGCTCGAGATGCCGCAGGCTGAGGTGACGAAGGACGTAGCCGCCGACGCCAAGATTCACTTGGCGATGCGCCGCGAGGAGTTCAACCGCCTCGTCGAGGAGGCGAGCATTGCGGCCTGGCGCAAAGCGTTTGAGACGGGGAGCGTCAAGGCCAGCGGTGTTGAACAGTACATGAAGCTGATCACGCAGGTCGTTGACAAGCAGCAGAGCCGCGCGCAGCTTAGGCGCGCGCGCCACTAGCGCTGATGGCGATCGCCGTAACCCACTTCACCGACCCCGGCTGCCCGTGGGCATACTCGGCGCGCCCGGCGCTGCGCACACTCGAGTGGCGCTTCGGCGACCAGCTCGAGTGGGAGATCGTCGTTATCGGGCTTACCGAGGACGCAAAGCAGTACGAGGATCGCGGCTACACGCCGGAGCGCATGGTTTCAAGCTGGCCGGTCTATCACGAGCGCTTTGGCATGCCGTTCGGCTACCAGGTGAAAGCCGGCGTCTCCGCAACCAGCCGCGCCTGCCGCGCCGTGATGCTCGCCAACGAGCAGAGCCACGAGCTGGGGGAGGCGGCGCTGAGCGCGCTGCAGCTGATGCACTTCACGACGATCGAGATGCTGCAGGACGCTGCCGCGATCGCCGCTGCGCTGGATCAGGTAGACGGGCTAGATGGCCAGGCGATTGTGGCGCGCCTCGACGACGCCGACGTGCTGGAGCGCTACGAGCTGCAGCGCTCCCGGGCCCGCCAAGCCGCCGGCGGCCCCACGGAGGCGCAAGGCAAGAGCGCCAGCAGCGACGGGCCCGTTCGCTACACGGCACCCTCGCTCATCTTCACTGCGCCGGATGGCAGCTCACTTGAGGCCGGCGGCTTTCAGCCGATCGAAGCGTACGACGTCATTCTTGCCAACCTAGATCCAACGCTGAGGCGCCGCGCGCGGCCCGAGAGCGCGGCCGCAGTTTTCGAGTTCTTCAGCCAGCCACTCACAACGGCCGAAATAGCCGCCGTGATGGCCGAGCCGATGATGGAGCCCAACACCGGCGCCGTGCTGGCCAAGCTGCAGGAGCTAACCGCCGAAGGCAAGCTCGTCCGCGAGCCGCTCGGCGACGACGCGCTCTGGCGCGCCGCCGTCTGAGCGCGTCGTCGCTACTGGTAGCTGGCGTTGCCGGTGATTGTGATCTGACCGTCGGTGCCCTGCAGGTTGTCGGTTTCGACGAAGGCCAGCCCGGTTGCCTTGATGCCACGGAAGTCGCCGGTTCCGCTGGTGATGCTCATTGTGCCGGTCAGCGTGATCTTGTCAGCGGCAGTGTCGGCAACGAAGGTGACCTTCGCTACGCCCTTGATCAGCCCCGCGCCGCAGCTCAGCGTCACCTTGCCGGCACCGGTTCCCTTGGCCGGGTCAAGGACCCAGTCGATCAGAGTGTTGCCGCTGCCGGTTGGCATGCCGATGCAGGTTCCCTTGTCGGTGAACTTAAACGTCTTGCTGTTCTTCGTTTGCGACGTTGAGGCCGTCATGCTGATCGGCTGGGCGGTTCCTGAGAGCGGCCCGAGCCGCGTCGCTTCAACGCGCGCGAGCTTTGCCTTCAGGCGCTTGTATTCACGCTGCTGCCTTGTAGTGCGGCGCAAGCCCGGCGCGGCGAGGTTCTTCTTCTCGCTTGGGTCGCGCTGCAGGTCGTACATCTCGTATTCGGTCGGCGCGACTCCCAGCGGGTCGTAGTAGCGGGCGAGCTTCCAGCGTGCCTCGCGGATGCTTGAGATGTGGTTGGCGCCGTACGGGTGAAACTTACTCGCCTGCCCCGACTGGTAGTCGTCGTAGGTGAACATCACGTAGTCCTGAACCGCTTTGGCCTTCGGGTTTACGAGCAGCTTCGAGTAGTCAACGCCGTTCCACTTCGCTCGCGCCGAAGAGGGGGCGCCGAAGAGCGACGCCAGCGTTGGCACGAGGTCAACGTGCGAGACGAGCGCGTCGCTGGTGCGTGGCTTCGGGAAGATCTGCGGGTTGGACCAGATCAGCGGCACCTTCATCGACTCTTCATAGAAGTTGAAGTTCTTCTCGCCAACGCCGCCGTGAGCCATTCCCTCCTCGCCGTGGTCGGCGGTGCGGATGATGACCGTGTCGTCGAGCAGGTTCTGGGCTTCCAGAGCGTCAAGCGTCTGCACGAGGTAGGCGTCGGCTTCCTTCATCAGGTTGCCGTAGAAGTTGATGTACCTGCGCTGCTGGTAGCGCGTGAGGATCGGGTTGCCGATCAGGAAGATCTTGCGGAAGGCCGCCTGAACCTTCGGCTTCGTCTTCAGGTTCTCATCAACTGTGCTCGGCAGCTGAATGTCGCCGTCGAGGTCGTCGCTTGGGTATTCACTGTCGGTGAATGACTTCGGGTAGAAGAGCACGTCGTGTGGGTTAACCAGCGAGATCACGAGGAAGAACGGCGCTTGCGTCGCGGCGACCGAGTTGATGTAGGCGAGCACGCCTTCGTCGCCGTCGCTGACGCTGCCGTTGTCGTTCATGAAGCGGCTGTCGTTGTCGCCGCCGCTGTATGGCGGGTCCGCGTCCGGGTTCGAGGCAGCGTTGCCGCCACCCTCAGGCAGCGACTGGTTGGCGCCGGCGTCCTTCGGATTTCAGCGCTGGCCGCCGTACTGGCCAACGTCTTGTGGAGTCCAATCCTGAACCGTGCCGGCCGCTGTGGTGCCGGCTGCAGGGAGCGGGCTTGGCGGCGTTACGGCCTGCTTGGTCATGTGGAACTTGCCCTTCCAAACGACGTTGTAGCCGGAGGCGGCCATCACCGTGCACATGTTCTTCATCTCGGTTGAGAGTGGAACGTTGGGGTATTCGTAGATCTGGTTGCCTTCGCTGTCGAAGGTGTTGTTCATGTCGCTCTCGAGCGTGTGGCGAACCTGATGCTGGGCCGGCATGAAGCCGGTCATCATTGTTGTGCGGGCCGGGGAGCACATGCAGGCGTTGGTGAAGTTGTTCCTGAACGTCATCCCAGTCTTGGCAAGACGCATTTGACCGGGGAGGTTCTTCTCGGCCCAGCCCTTCGGGAAGTGCTGGATCGCACGCTCCTGGTCGGTCATGAAGAGGACCACGTTTTTACCGCCGAAGCCGGCTGCCGCAGCGGCCGCTTCAGCTCCTCCTGCTGCGAGCGCTTTGGCAGCGTTACCGCCGAGCATTACGGCCGGAACCGAGGCTGCGGCGCCCTTTAGGAGTTGACCGCGGGTGATGTTCTTATCGATAGGCACAGAAAAACGGTATCAGTGCCTCACGAAGCCCGCATCGGTTACCTCAAGCGCTGTTTCCCGGCCCGAAGGTCTGCTCGCCTAAGGCTGTTTGACGGCGCCATTGATCGGCGTCTTGACCGGCGCCGCTGCGCCGATAATTTCGAACAAGCCGTTGCCGCCAACGAAACCGCCGACAGGAGCCGAGGTGCTGTAGTTGTGCGCACCCCAGACGTTGCCTGAGCTGTCGATTGCAACCGAAGTGAGGCGCTGCATCGCAGCATTTACGTATCCCTTGGCTGGGCTCAGCACGGAGCCGGTCTTCGATCCCGGAGGGCAGGCGGATACTTGGCGGCCGCAGAGTTGAATGATGCTCGGCCGCTCGAAGCCGCCAACCCAGATCCGATCCTTGCCATCGACCGCCAAGCCCCAAGCGCCAGCCAGGCTCTCGGCGCGGTACGGCGAGCCGGCCGCCGGCTGGCCGTTGGGCCTTAGTTGAACAACTCCGTTGGAGAACTGGTTTGCGGCCCAGACGTTGCCGCCCGAGTCGATCGCCATTCCTTGGGGTGAGCGCAGCCCTGAAGCCTTGAACGGTGATCCCGCAACCGCCGTGCCATCAGGGTTTAGCTTCGTGATCGAGCCTGCGTTAGGACTCTCGGCGCCGTTGCTGACCCAGATATAACCGGCGTCGTCAATTGCGATCGAGAATGGCTTGCTGATTCCACCAGCGGTGATTGACGTGGCGAGCGCTGGATTGCCTTGCGGAAAGGTCGTTACCGAGCTGTTGCCGAAGTTGGCGATCCAAACTGTGCCGTCGGCTCCGACTGCAACGCCCTGTGGCTTCGAAAAGCCGGAAGCTCCTCCGTTCGTGAACCCACCAGCAGGCGAGAGGATTTGCCCGCCAGGCCCGAGCAGTGACATTGAGTTACCGCCGTAGTTGGCGATCCAAATGTTGCCGCCCGGCGCCACCGCTCCGCCCCAGCCAACGCCTTGGAGTCCGCCGCCAAGGATCAGGCCGCCAAAGAGCGGCGTTCCGGTCGGGCTCAGCGCCGTCACGCCGGCGCCAACGCCGCTCGTTCCGCCGGGTGCGAAGTTGTTGCCGGTCCATGAGTTGCCTGCCGCGTCGAAGGCGATGTAGCCGGGCGCGTTGAAGCCGCCGGCCGTGTAGACCAGCCCGATCAGCCAGCTGACGGGGGCTTTAGAGAGCGCGACGGTGTAGTTCTTCTTCGTCGCTGCCAGGCGGAAGAGGCCCTTCGGGTTGGTCGTTGGATTGCGCGCAATCCCTGCGATCGCTGTGACCGTGTTCGTCGGCGCAGGTTGGCCGGGCACCTTCGCTGCTTTCAGCAGCCGGGCGCAGTCTGCCGAGGTGCCGCGCGTACAGGAGAGGACGACGTTGGCCAGCGTGTTGAAGGTCGGCAACGTAGCTGAGGCGTTGCCGTTCGGGCTGTTGGCAAGAACTGAGCTGAGCTTGCCGGTTCGCGGGTCGGCGAGGTTCGAGGCTGTCGCGCCAGCGTTGCCGAGCCCAGGCTGGGCGCCGTAGATTGCGCTGCCATGGAAGAACTGCGCAAGCGCAAAGGCCGCAGCAACGGTCGTGCGCTCATTTATTACAACCGAAGCTTGTAGCGCAGATGGCGGCCCGACGACTGCCATCTCGCGGCGGCGACCGCTGGCGTCTTGGGTCATCGCGTAGACGAGTCCTGAAGCTGGCGGCGTGTAGGTAACGGTGAAAGCACCCTTCGAGCCTGTGACGGCAGAACCAAGTGCAGTGGCGCTGCTAGCGCCGGCGCCGTAGACCGTAACCGTGAGGCCTTGAACGCCAACGCTGTTTGCTTTGACCGAGCCGGTCAGCGTGTCGGCGCTGGCGGCCGAAGCTAGCGAGAGACAGAGCAGTGAGGCAGCCGCAGCGGCCAAGACGGTCTTCTCGGCGGATGGGCGGCGGCTGACGAGTTTGATCATTGAGCGATTGTACGGCGAGCAGAAGACTGCCGCGCCGGGCACCGCGCCCTCAGCCGGCGGCCAGCTGCTGCGACCAGGACTGCACGAGCGGCCCGATCAGCGGCGCGCCGGTCGCCGGATCCCAGCGCGAGAAGACCCAAGCGCCGCCGATCTGCGTTGGCTGAATTCCAGCATTGCGCCAGTCGCGCTTTATCTGCGGTTCCTGCCCGATCCACTTCGCTGAGTCGGTCATCGTCCAGTCGCCCTTGTGGCTGCGCGGCTCGGCCGGGTCCAGCAGCAGCGCGTCTGCCTCATCGGGCGACTGCTCGGAGTTTGGATGCAGCAGCGCGTAGTGGCTGGAGGCGGTGTCGTCGTAGGTGCCGGTCTTGATCATCACGAGGTAGTTGCTGCGCTGGGCGGGGGTGAGCGAGCGGTATGCGCGCAGCAGCGGCGAGGTATTGGCGTAGACGCGCCGCCAGCCTTTGACGCCGGGGAGGTAATCCTGCGCCATCGCTAGACCAACGTGGCCTTCTGACATTTCGGAGACGAGGTCGGGGTAGAGCGTCACCATCGAAAGCCCCGAGCGCGAGTAGTAGTAGGCGTCTTGCGCGGCGCGGTTTAGCGTTGCTGGCGTCCACGAGGGCTTCGCGGCCGGGGCCAGCAGCTTCAGCACCATTGCCAGGCAGCTGAGCATGCAGCCTTCATTGGCAATGTTGTTGCCGTCGCGGTAGGGATAGAGCAACGATTCTGCCTCGGCGCGCGTCTCGTCGTTGAACTCGCGCGCAACCTTGATCACCTCTTTGCGATCCCACATCAGCTTCTTGCCCCAACGTGGATCGTCCTGGCGGTAAGGCATTCCCTTCGTGTTGAGGAGCTCCCCATCGGGCGCCGTGATGCCCGCTGCCCCGGCGCTGCTCGCTGCCGCGCTTACCAGCGAGCCGGCGCCAACCGCAGCCCCCGCGCCTAGCGCCGACTGAATGAAGCCTCTGCGGGTCGAATTGCTCATCAACTTAATCCTACGCGCGCTCATTGCGGCGCGCGACGGTTCAGCGGCCGA
>SYIT01000056.1 GCA_005798685.1 Actinomycetota bacterium
GGCTTCGGCGCCAAGCGCAAGGTGCCGCACTTCGATGACCTGCTGCTGCTCGGCGCCAGCGTTTCGCGCTACCCGCTCGAGGGATACCGTGAGAGCTGCAACACGGCCGTGACGCTGGGAACGCGCTTTGCGAAGAGCCCGATTGAGCTGGAGATTCCGATCACAATTGCCGGAATGAGCTTCGGGGCTCTCTCGGCGCAGGCAAAAGAGGCGCTCGGCCGAGGAGCAACCATTGTTGGGACCAGCACGACGACCGGTGACGGAGGCATGACCGAAGAGGAACGCGGCCACTCCGAGAAGCTCGTCTATCAGCTGCTGCCGTCGCGTTACGGCAAGAATCCCGACGACCTCCGCCGCGCAGATGCGATTGAAGTTGTAATCGGTCAGGGGGCTAAGCCAGGCGGGGGCGGAATGCTGCTGGGGCAGAAGATCTCCGACCGCGTTGCCGCGATGCGCGACCTGCCGAAGGGAATTGATCAACGAAGCTCCTGCCGACACCCTGACTGGACAGGCCCCGATGACCTTGAGATCAAGATCGGCGAGCTGCGCGAAATCACCGACTGGCGGATTCCAATCTACGTCAAGATCGCCGCCTCACGGCCCTACTTCGACGTAGCGTTGGCGGTGAAGTCCGGCGCTGACGTTGTTGTTCTCGACGGAATGGAAGGCGGCACCGCGGCCACGCAGGATGTATTCATTGAGCACGTTGGAATTCCAATTCTGTCAGCAATCCCTGAGGCCGTTGATTCGCTCAAGGAACTCGGGATGCATCGCAAGGTGCAGCTCGTCGTCTCTGGTGGCATTCGCAGCGGCGCCGATGTTGCCAAGGCACTGGCGCTCGGCGCGGACGCCGTTTCGATCGGCGTCGCGGCGATGATCGCGCTCGGTGACAACGCCCCCGAATATCAAGGGGAGTACGAGAAGCTCGGCAGCAGCGCCGGCTACTACGACGACTGGCACGAAGGTCGCGATCCGGCCGGCATCTCAACGCAGGACGAGGAGCTTGGGAAGCGTTTCAACGCAGAGCTCGGTGGGCGTCGGCTCGCCAACTACCTGCGCGCGATGGTTCTTGAGACTCAAACGCTGGCGAGGGCCTGCGGCAAGTCGGATGTTCGCAACCTTGAGCCCGAGGATCTAGTCGCGCTGACGATTGAGGCCGCCGCAATGGCGCGCGTACCGCTTGCTGGGACAAAGTGGATTCCCGGGCTCGACGGTAGGACTGAATAAAGGCTTCATGCGGCTGTTAGTCATCCAGCATCTCTTCTGTGAGGGGCCGGGGGCGTTCAACGCAGTTCTGGACGACCGCGGCGTAGAGCGCGTGGTTATTGAGATGGACGCCGGCGATGCGCTTCCCGACTGGCGTGATTTCGATGGCGTCATCGCGATGGGGGGCCCGATGAGCGTCAACGACGAGGCCGAGCATCCGTGGCTCGTCGAGGAAAAGCGATGGCTAGCTGAGGCCGTGCGCGCAGGCAAACCGTTCTTCGGCGCCTGCCTTGGAGTTCAGCTGCTCGCCAGCGCGCTAGGCGCGCGCGTCTACCCGCTCGCAGAGTCTGAAGTTGGGCTGCTGGAGGTCGAACGGACGGCCGAAGGGTTAGCCGATCCGGTGATCGGGGCGCTGAGCGCGCCGCTCGTCACGCTGCAGTGGCACGGTGACACATTTGACATTCCCGCAGGCGGCGTGCTGCTCGCCAGTTCGCCGGCGGTGCCCAACCAGGCTTTCCGCTTCGGCGACGCCGCCTACGGGATCCAGTTTCACCTTGAGGTGACGCCTGAGATGGCGGAGCAGTGGGCCGCCGTTCCCGAGTACAGCGCTGCGCTAACTGCGACGCTCGGCGAGGCTGGTGGCGAGGCCTTCCTCGCCGACGCCGTTGAACGGCACGAAGAGCTCAGCGGCCAGGCGCGGCGCTTGATCGGCGCGTGGCTCGACCTGATTGAAGCCCCCAGCGCGCAGTAGCCTGCGCTCTATGAACATCACCGCAACGCTCTCCGTCATCGCCGGTTCGCTCGGCATCTTTATGGGCGCAAGCCCGCTGCTTCAGGCGTGGCGCGCGCATCAGCGACGCAGCTCGGCTGACGTCAGCATGCCGTTCCTCGGCCTGCTTTGGATCGGCGGCTCAGCCTGGCTTGCCTACGGGATTGCGCTCGGCAACATCGCGATGATCGTTGCCAATACAGTCGGAGTCATCGCCTGCACCACGGCGATCGCCGTTAGTCACTTCTGGCGAAATGGCGAGGCGGTCGAAGGCGACTGAAGTGGTGGCCGCATTGGCAGCATTCGCGCGACGGCTTGCCCGGATAGATCACGCAACCACCAAGCGCCACCTCGCCGCGCTGCGCGGCTTCGAAGGTCTTCTCAGTCGGCATGCCGTAGACGATCCGCCGCGACTGTCGTGAGCCGCAACTGGGACAAGCTGTCTGAACGGGAATTCGCATCGCTAGAGCCATCGGTCGTGCCCGGCGACGGGAATCTGACATCAGCGGCTAGTTCAGCGGTTCGCGCGGGCCGCTAAGAGATGCCACGGCCTCAACTTCAATCAGCATCTCATCGAAGACGGGAGTGCCAAGCAGCAACGTCGAAGCCGGGTACGGCTCGTCAAAGAGTTCTTCGCGCAGCTCCTTGAACTTGCCGTAATCGTCGGCGCTGACGAGAAAGACGGTCAGCTTGACTGCGCTCTGCAGGTCGGCTCCAAAGACCGCGAGCGCCGCTTCAACGTTGGCGAGCGCTTGCCGCGCCTGCGATTCAAAATCGGCGTCGAGTGAGCCGTCGGCCTTGAAACCGCCTTGACCGGCAGTGAAGACTAGATCGCCTGCCTTGACCGCTTGGTTGTAGGTGAGTCCCTCAGTCCAAGGGAGGTCGGGACTGGCGGCGATTGGAGCGTTCTCTGACATGCGGCGATCCTACGCAATCACGTCACGCGGTCGCCTACAGCGATAACTCCGCCTTCGAGAATCTGGCAGCGCAGGCCGCCGCGGCCGACCATCGCCTTCAGGACGCCGGGCAGCGTGCGCCCTTGGATGTAGTTGCACGGCTCCGCCAGCTCAGTCCCCAGGCAGCGCACCTCGCCGACCATGAACTCCTCGCCGACCAAGCGGTTTAGCTCTATGCCGCTGGTGAGCAGGTTGCGCCGCAGCGCGTTAGTCGGCAGCTCAAGGTCGATCGTCGCAAGGAAGTCGTAAGCCTCTTGTTCGATTAGCGTGAGGTTCTCGAAGCTCTTCTCGCCCGGCTCGTCGATGCAATAGCGATCACCCTCAAGGCCGCAGCCGGCAATCGCGCTGACCTCGTCAAGCGAAACCATCGGAGCCTCGGATTCGGCTGTGATGTAGATCGCTTCGACGCGACCGGCGGGCTGCGCTGGCATCGCTGCAGATTAGCTGGCGCTAGTCGTTTCTTACAACACGAAAGCCAAGGTTGCCGGCGCAACTCTCGGGCGTGTTGTGGCTGCGCGCGTCAACGCGGTAGCGCTTGCAGTACGAGGCGTGGCAGAGGTACGAGCCGCCGCGTTGCACGCGCGGAGCGTCATCGGGTAGATCCGGACCGCGCGGGTCTTCTTCGTCGCCGAGCTCATAAGTGCTCGCGCTGTAGCAGTCAGAGCACATCTCCCAAACGTTGCCGGTCATCTCGTAGAGGCCAAATCCGTTGGGCGGAAACGACTTCACCGGGGCCGTCCCAGCGAAACCGTCGGCGCAGCTGTTGCCGGCGGGAAAATCGCCTTGGAAAACGTTCATCAGGTGTTCGCCGCCTGGTTCTAGATCATTGCCCCTGGGGAATGCCTTTCCTTCACGGCCGCCGCGCGCTGCGTACTCCCACTCGGCTTCCGTCGGGAGCCGCGCTTGGGCCCAGCCGCAGAAGGCTGCAGCGTCATTCCAGCTGACCTGAACGACCGGGTGGTCGCTGCGCGCGTCAATGTTGCTTTGCGGGCCCTCGGGGTGGCGCCAGTCGGCGCCGTTTACCTGGCGCCACCATTCGGCGCTCTGTACTGCGCGAGTCGGTTCGAAATCCTCGGGCAGGAACATCGCAAAGACGAACGACCAACCGAACTCCTCCGCTTCGGTTGTGTAGTCGGTTTCTTCGACGAAGCGCGCGAACTGACGATTGGTGACGGTGGTGGCGGCAATCGCGAACGGCGTCAGAGAAACCTCGTGGACGGGCAACTCGCCATCCTGCGGGTATCCGTCGCCGCGCGGATTGCCCATCTGGAAGCTGCCCCCGCTCAGCTCAACCCATTCGATTGCGGCGTTGCTCACGCCGCTCCCGCCTGCTCTGCCCAGTCGGAGTAGAGGTCGGAGTAGACGCCTGCGAGCGCCAGCAGCTCGTCGTGCGTTCCTTGCTCGGCGATGCGGCCAGCATCGAGCACGAGAATTCGGCTGGCCTGGCGGATCGTCGAGAGGCGGTGCGCGATCACGATCGAGGTCCTACCAGCCAGCAGCCGGCGCAACGCCTGTTCAATCGCGAGCTCGGAGTGGATGTCGACGTTTGAGGTCGCTTCATCAAGAATCAGGATTCTAGGGTCTGCCACGAGTGCGCGCGCAAAGGCAATCAGTTGGCGTTGGCCGGCCGAGAGCATTCCGCCGCGCTCGCCGATCTGGGTGTCGAGCCCGTCTTCGAGTGATTCGATGAACGGCCATGCGCCGACCGCCTTGGCCGCGTCCTCAAGCTCTTCGCGAGGCGCGCCCGGGCGAGCGAAGGCAAGGTTCTCGGCAATCGTGCCGCTGAAGAGGTAGCCCTCCTGGGGAACTATTCCCATCTGGCTGCGGAGCGAGTTCATCGTCACTGATCGCAGGTCGTGGCCATCGACGCTGACCGAACCGCCGGTCGGGTCGTAGAAGCGGGCGATCAGCTTCGCGAAGGTCGACTTTCCGGCGCCGGTTGAGCCGACCAGCGCGACAGTTTCACCAGGTGCGATCGAAACGCTGACGTCGGCAAGCGCGAGCTTCGTCTCGCCGGTCTCCTCGCCGCTGCCAACGCGAGGCTGGTACGCGAACGAAACCGAGCTGAACTCAACCGCTCCCTTAATCGCGGGCAGCGTGATCGCGCCTGGCGCGTCAACGAGATCGGAAGGCGTGTCAAGCAGCTCAAAGATCTTGTCGAGCGCCGCCATTCCTGACTGATAGGTCGTGTAAACCTGAGAGAGCTGAGTGATCGGGTCGAAGAAGCCGTTGAGCGCGGCGATGAAGCCGACCAGCACGCCAATCTCAACCGCACCATCGATCGCCTGCAGGCCACCGAAGGCAATCACCAGCACCACCGCCAAGGCGGCGATCAGTTCAACGGAAGGGAAGTAGACGGCGTTGAGGTTGACGGTCGTCATGTTGGCTGAGCGGTTGCTCTGATTGAGGTCGCGGAAGCGCGCGCGGTGAACCGGTTCCTGCGCGAAGGCGCGCACGACGCGAACCCCGGAGAGCGTCTCCTGCAGGTAACCGGTCAGTGAGCCGATCGTCTCACGCGTGCGTTTGTAGGCGTCGGCGCTGGCGATTCGGAAGAGCAACGAGGCGACGGCCATCACCGGGAAGATCAGGAAGACGAGCAGCGCAAGCTGCCAGTCGAGCAGCAACAGAATCACGATTGAACCGAGCAGCGTCAGCGTGGCTTGGAAGAGCGTCACGATCGTGTCGGTGACGAGTGAGTTGAGCGCGTCCACGTCGTTGGTCATGCGGCTGATCAGTACCCCGGCCGAGCGCCGCTCGTAAAAACCGACCGGCATCTGCTGGAGGTGCTCAAAGATGCGGCGGCGCAGGTCGGCCAGCGCGCGTTGCCCAACCCAGCCGACGAGGAAGCTCTGCGCATAGGAGCAGCCCCACACGAGCAGCACGCTGACGATGTAGGCGGCGACAACAAGGTTGAGCACCGTCAGGTCGCCGGGGATGATGCCGTCGTCGATCGCCTTGGCAGCCAGCGGTGCCGGCGCCAAAGAGGCGGCAACGCCAACAACGAGAGCGATAGACATCAGAATCACGCGCCCGCGGTAGGGGCGCATCAGGCCGGCAAGACCGCGCAGCTTGCGGCCGCGTCCGCTCGTGCCTTCAAGGCGGCGGCGAACGTCCTCGCGGCGCGTCAAGCCCATCTCTTGACGCTGACTCTTGCTCATAGCCCCGCGACCTCGCTCTCGGTCGGCTTGCGCGTCAGGAAGACTTGGTCGGGCAGACCCTTCTCGACTATCTGCCGGTAAAGGTCGCTTTCGGCTAGCAGGTGTTCGTGGTCGCCGTGAGCTACGAGCCGCCCCTTCTCAAGCAGCACGATCTCTTCAGCCAGCGCGATCGTCGAGAGCCGGTGCGCGATCACGAAGGTTGTCCGTCCGGCCATCACTTCGCGCAGCGCAGCTTTGATCTGCTGCTCGGTAGACGCGTCGACGCTCGAGGTTGCGTCGTCGAGGATCAGGATCCGCGGATCGGCGAGCAGCGCCCTGGCGATCGCCAGCCGCTGCCGTTGGCCGCCGGAGAGCGTCAGCCCGCGCTCACCAACCATTGTGCTGAAGCCGTCCGGGAGCCGTTCGATGAAGCCGGAGGCCTGCGCGCGCTCGGCCGCGGCGAGCACCTCGTCGTCGCTGGCGTCGGGGCGAGCGTAGGCGATGTTGTCTCGAACGCTCGCCGAGAAGAGGAAGGGGTCGTCGTTAACTACCGCGATCTGGGTACGCAGCGCTGCCGGATCCACGTCACGAACGTCGACGCCGTCGACGAGCACGCGGCCGCCGGTGGTGTCGTAAAGGCGCGGGATTAGCTGCACCAGCGAGCTCTTGCCGGAGCCTGTGCCGCCAACGAGCGCGACCGTCAGCCCGGCTCGGACATCGAGATCAATGCCTTCGAGCGCGTCTGTTGAGGCGCCCGGGTACCGGAGGGTCACGTTTTCGAACTGAACGCGGCCACCGCCTGCTGGCAGCGGCCCAGCTCCGGGCTCCGCCGTTACTTCGGGCTGGCGGTCGAGGATCTGAAAGATGCGCCCCCCGGAAGCTGTCGCCCGCTGCGAGAGGCCGAGCATCATGCCGAAGGTGCGCATTGGCGCGATCAGCATCAGTAGGTAGGTGTAGAAGGCCGAAAAGGCGCCGATCGAGAGTTCGCCGTTGATCACTTGGCGGCCGCCAAAGAAGAGCACCGCTGCCAGGCCAAGTTGAGGCAGGAAGCCGATAAACGGACCGTAGAACGCAGTCAACCGCGTTGAAACCATCGACTGATCAAAGACGCGGCCAACGCGGTAATCGAAGCTCAGTTTCTGACGTTTTTCAGCAGCGAACGCTTTAACCACGCGGACGCCGGCGATGTTTTCTTCAACCTCCGCGGTTAGCTCCGCCACCCGCTGCTGGACCTCCTGTAGCGCTGGGCGCGAGCGACGGCCGTAGCGAAAGGCGATCACGATCACGAATGGAACCGGCGCCAGCGACAGCGCCGCGAGCGAAGGGTCGGTCAGGAACATTGCGATCGCCGCGAGACCAATTGTCAGCAGCGCCTGAATCAGGAAAACGAGGCCGTAGCCGAGGAAGAAGCGAACGGCCTGCAGGTCAACTGTTGCGCGTGACATCAGCTGCCCTGTCTGCTGCTGGTCGAAGAAGGCGAGCTCCAGCGACTGCAGGTGACTGTAGATCTTTGCGCGCAGATCGAACTCAACCCCGAGCGAGACTCGCCCAGCGACGAGGCGGCGGATGACGGTGAGGATCGCGCGCAAGATGCCGGCGAGCAGGACCGCACCGCCGAGCAGCTTCAAATCAGCTTTGTCGCCCTCATAAATTTGATTGATCGCCTGGCCTGTGAGCCAGGGGATCGAAACCGTCATCACCATTGCCAGCAGCGCAAAGCTCAGCGACGCGAAGACGCTGCGCCGGTATGGGCGCAGGAAGCCCAAGAGACGCAAGAAGGTCGTCATCCCGGAGTCGGGGGAAGCGAGCTTTTCTGAGTTCTGAGTGGTCATAGAGCGTGGGCGACGCCGATCGGCGACTCCGTTAAGGGTACGGCCGTAATAATGGGGAGCCGATGAACCGACCTGATTTTGGCCTCTGCGGCGATTGCGTCTTCCAGCGTGTCGTGCGAACCACGCGCGGTTCAGCCTTCTCACTCTGCGAGCGATCTCGCGAAGATCCACGATTTCCGCGCTATCCAAGGGTGCCGGTGGCTAGCTGCAGCGGCTTCGCTGCGCGCCCAGACGGCGCCGGCACCAACGGCACGCCACCGAGCTGAGCAGCGACCGGGTGGCGCAGTCGCGCAGTTTGAGCAGTAGCTTCTAGCGATGGTTCTCAGGTGCCGCCTGCTCGCAGTAACCCTCAGTCTCGCTGCGTTCGGTTACAGCGCCTCCAGCGCCGCGGCCTTGCAGTTCAGATCCTGCCCGCAGAGCAGCCAGTTTCGTTGTGCGGCGCTCACCGTTCCGCTCGACCACACCGCTAAGACGAAGGGAACGCTCAAGATCCACCTTGCAGCTCAGCGCCGTTACCGGCGCGGCGCGGGCCTGCTGATTGCTCTTGCTGGCGGACCCGGTCAGGCTGGGCTGCCGTTCGCAGATGGTTTTGAGGCTGAGCTTTCGCCAATGCTGCGCAACCATCGACTCGTTGTGCTCGATCAGCGCGGCACAGGGGAGTCCGGCGCGCTGTCGTGCCCGGCGCTTCAGAAGATCGCGCATGACGCGCTCTGGTCCCCCGACTTGGTTGCCGACTGCGCTCAGCGGATCGGGCCGCGCCGCCGTTTCTACTCGACGCTCGACAGCACCGCCGACATTGAAGCAATTCGGCGCGCCTTCGGCGCACGCAAGGTCGCGCTGATGGGCGCCAGCTACGGAACCTGGGTCGCGCAGCAATACGCGCGCCAATATCCCAAGCAGACCGAATCGCTGATCCTCGACTCGGTCGTAGGGCCAAGCCAACCGAGTGGCTTCTACCTCGACTCGTATGCCGCGATAGCGCGCGTCACGGCGCAGCAGTGCGCCGGCAAGCGGTGCGCCCGAATAACAAAAGACCCTGTCGGAGATCTGTCGGCGGTAGTTCGGCGCGTCGCAAGCGCGCCGCTACGGGGTAAGGTCTACAACGCCGCTGGTCGCTCTTCGACCGCCGAGTACACCAGCCAGGATCAGATAGTGGCGCTCATCTCTAGCGGTGACATCAACGCCGAGCTTCAGGCTCAGCTGCCCGCCGCGATCGCTGCGGCGCGCGGTGACGATTACGCTCAGCTGCTGCGGCTGCTGCCGATGCTCAGCGGCGCGCCCGAAGCGACGCGGGAACTCAGCGTCGGGCTCAACGTCGTGACAAGCTGCCTTGACTTAGCGCTTCCCTACTCGCTTTCGACGCCGATTTCGCAGCGCCCCGCGCTGATGAAGGGCGCGCTCGCCGCGGTTGCGGCCAATAGCTACGCCCCATTTGACTCGGCCACCGTAGCTGAGCAGAGCGGCGTGAGCGACTGCCTGCAGTTTCCTCCCCAGTTCGACACAGCGCCGGCCAGCGGCGGGCTGCCGGACGTCCCGGCGCTGGTTTTGGCCGGGCAGCTTGACCTGCGCACCCCGGCCGAGAATGCGGCAGCAGTCGCGGCGTTGCTACCGAAAGCGAGTTTGGTTGAACTCCGCGGCGCCGGCCACGACCTGCTTGGAAGCGATACGACCGGCTGCGCCGCGACTGCGCTGCGCCGCTTCGCGGCCAACGTGAAGGTTGGGGCTCCCTGCGCCAACCGCGACAACGCCGTGCGGCCCGTTCCGCTCGCGCCGCTTCGGCTCGCCGACGCGGCGGCAGCGCGTGGGACGAGCGGCACCCGTGGCCGCGCGCTCGCGGTCGCGCTGGACACTGTCAGCGACGCAATGTCGATCGGTTACATGGAGTTGGCCGCGGGCGGCGAGGCGCGTGGGGGCGGCCTGCGCGGCGGCAGCTTCGACGCACGCAGCGGTCCGATGGGTCAGCTGGTCTTGGCCAGCTATCGCTACGTCGGGGATCTGGCAGTCAGCGGCAGGCTAAGGCTCTTCTCTTCCGGGCCGCGCGGGACAATCACGCTAAGCGGCGCAGCGAGTGGAAGAGTGACGATCGACTCGTGGAATTCGGCCAGCGCAACAATTGACGGCCGCGCAATTAGATCGAAGTGGGCCGAAGGGGTATCGTCGCGCCGTCCGGCCGCACGCAGCACAAAAGCGAAACTGCGCTAACGGCTCTTATTTCTTCTCAGGTTTGCTGCAGACCTCAGCAGAGTTTGCTTGGCAGAGGGCATATTCGGTATTCGGCTGCATCGGCGACTGGGTTGCGATCGCGGTCGGAACGCCACTGAGTGTGGGGTCGGTGGTCGTAACGATGTAGTGGGTGCCGTTTGTCCAGCTGAAGCCTCCGAGCGCAGCCTTGGCGCCGGCAGCCGTGCCGTTCGCTGTTCCCTCTTTGATCCCGTCGGCATTGCCGCTCTTGTAGCCAACCTTCTTGCCGTAGCGAGCACCGCTCTTCTTCCCGGCCTCGTCACCGACCGCCGTCCCAGCTTGAGCGCCGGCGGTGTAGATCTCCTGGTAGCCGGAGGCGCCCGGCTTGTATTTGTCAGCCTCGTGGTTACTGCCAAAGAAGTAGCCGCCGACAGCCAGCACGATCGCAATCACGATGGCGCCGGCCCACCAGAGGCCGGAGGGTTTCGCTGGGCCGCCACCGCTGGCGCCCGGCGCGACGTACGAGGGCGGGGTCTGAGGAGGTACTGCGGGGCCGCCGGCTTCCAATGTGTCGCCTTCCGTCGAAGTAACCTACTGACAGAACCTATCTAGAGGTGCGGACGCCTGGCGACGCTCTCGTTAGCGGGCGCCACGAAGTTCGTTCCTTAGTGCTGGCAAGCTGGCAGATTGAGGAACGCCGGCCGAGGCCGCGGCCTGCCGCGCGGTCGAGGCGCGCGCAGCATCGCGGCTGCGTGCCAGTGCAACCGTCACCTTGCCCAGCAGCTTCCATGTGGAGGCTCCAAGCTGACCATCACTCGCTAGTTGGTTCTTTGCTTGGAACGCTTTCACAGCTGCGACAGTGGCGCTGTCGAAGACGCCGGTCGCCTTCAGCTTCGCCGCGCCGGCCGATGCCAACAACTGCTGCGCCCGGACGACCGGATCGCCCTTGGAGCCTTTTCGCAGCAGCGGCCAACCTGGATCGGCCGGGGTGGTTGCCGCGGGAAGCGTCTGGCCCAGCGCTTTCCAAAGCTTCGCCGAGGTAGTCGACCATTCCCACCAGCTGTAACCGGGCGCCTTGTAGGCCCCGGCCAGGCGCCTGAAGCTGAGGATCTCGCTGGTTGGTGGTGACTGGTAGGTCTGGCCGATCGGGTGAATAGGACGGCCGTAAATGCGGTTTTCGCGCCAAGTGTGCTTGATCGAAGCCGTTACTGAGTCGCCAATGTCGCGCCAGTAGACCTGTGGCATGTTTACCTCAGCGCCGCCGGGGCCAAGGAAGACCGAGTAGGGCAGGGATGGGTGGTAGTCGACGTAAGGAAAGCTGGTGAACCCGAGCGGGTACTTGGCGCCGACCAGACGGCGCAGCTCCTTCATGTAGGTGCGCGCTGAGCTGTAGCGGCCTTCGTAGCTCGTTTCGGCGTCGATTATCAGGCAGTCGGCTCCCGCGGCTTTCGTGGCGGCGGCGGCGCGGGCCTCGCCGGTCGGCTTCGCGCCATAAACGAACTGCCAGCCACAGACGCGCAGCCCGGCTGCGCGGAGCGAGTTGACGAGCGTTCGGTTGAACTGCTTCCAGGCACCGCTGCCGTCGGCCGACTTGATGTAAACCGCCGACACGCCGGCCGCCTTCGCGCGAGCGACGATCTTTGCGACGTTCCCGCCCTCCGTTTGAGGCATGTTCCAGACCCACATCGACTGACCCTTGAAGGCAGCGTTGATGCCGGCAGCATCGGCGCGGTCGGGGCCGATCGCCACGCCGATAGCCACGCAGAGAGCCGCAAGCACCGCGATGCGGCCGCGGCGCGAGAACTTATCGACCATTTTCGTCACGGCCCGCAAAGTAGAGGCCTTCTCTAAAGAGATGATCATCTGCACTACCTTCACCAACCCAGAGAGCAGCCCTTTGTTGCGCAGTCAGTGGCGCTCGCCACTTCAATTGGGGCAGGCTGCTTACTTGATCGGCGATCCCTGCTGCATGCAGGAATCTGTTTGGCTCTAACTGGGTCTCTTGATGAACGGCTGGGTTCGAACCCGGTGACTCTGCTTAGACGGGAGCTCCAGAGAAAAGTTCAAGGGGTCGAGGTTACCGGCAGCCGGGTCGGGGAATTCTGAGTCCATCGTTGGCTTTTCGATGCCGTGGGCGTCGAGTATTACGTCACGCTCGCGTGGCGTCTTCGCTGCGTTTAGCTCCGCTGCGAGCTCCGGGTTGTCCTGCAGCGCCTGAATTAGCGGGTCAAAACTCATCTCTCTACACCGTCCTTGCCGTTAGTTTGAGCGCACGCTACCAGATGGACGAGGCAAATTCAGCCGCTTAGCGAGCTCCCTGCAGATTCAAACGGCGCCTGCTGGCAGGCAATCTGAGATACGTGGGGAGAGGGAGTTTGAATGTTTCGTCGCCCCGCACTACTCGTTTCGCTCGCTGGGCTCGTGGCGGCGGTGATGCTGCCCGCAGGCGCCGGCTCAAGCGACAAAGCCGAACGTTCTCGTCGTAATGACTGACGACATGAGCTACGACAACCTTCAGTTCATGCCGAAGACCGCTTCGTTCTTCAAGAAGAACGGCACTTCGTTCACAAAGAACTACGTCACCTATCCGCTCTGCTGCCCGGCACGAACTACCTTCCTAACCGGCCAGCTCACGCACAACCACGGCGTCAACAGCGTCTTCTCGCCCGACAACTTCATCGGCTGGAAGGCGAAAGACAACCAGCTCGCATCGTGGCTCCAGAGCGGCGGTTATCGCACCGGCGTTAGCGGTAAATACCTCAACGGCTACGGCGAGCTCGATCAGCTCGAGGTGCCTAAAGGATGGGACGATTGGCAGGCCTCGATCGACGAGACGACGATCGACGCCTTCAACGTTCGCTACAACCGCAATGGCAAGATCGTCGAGTACGGCGACCCGGACTGGGTTGCCCGCACGCATGCTTTCTCCGAGGTCGTCGGCCAGCAGCTGATTCTTGATTACCCCGGGCTCGTCAGCAACCTGTTCGGCTTCTTCATGTCGCGGCCAAAGCCGTGGACCTTCGGGACGACCGTTGATGCGAACTACACGACCTCCGTTGAAGCGGAAACAGCGCGCCGGTTCATGGCCGCCGGCGCGAAGTCAAAGAAGCCGTGGTTTCAGTACTACACGCCGCCGGGCCAGCACCGCGAAGACATCGCTGAGCAGGCCAACGCAGGCCAGGACATCGGCATCAACCCGCGCGTGCCGTCGAAGTACGTGCCGAGGGTCGAGAAGCTCAAGCTGCCGCGGCCAAAAGCCTTCGCCGAAAAGGACATGAGCGACAAGCGCAAGGTTCTTCAGGAGCCAACGACACCGAACACCGACGGGCCTGCCTGCGTCGTCACGCAGTGCATCGAGAAGCTGACGCACTACTACCAAGGTCGCGCCGGCGCTTCGATGGCGCTTGACGATGAGATCGGCGAGATGATCGACGAGCTGAAGGCCAGCGGCCAGCTCAGTAAGACGCTGATCATCTTCACTTCGGACAACGGTTGGCTGATGGGTCAGCACAACATCAACGGCAACAAGTACCTGCCTTATGAGGAGTCGATTCACGTGCCGCTGATGATCGCCGGGCCGGGCGTTCCGAAGGGGAAGACCAATGGCGCGCTCGTCGCCAACGTCGACCTCTCACCAACGATCGTGGCCGCAACCGGCGCCAAGGCGCGGCGCACCACCGACGGAATGTCGCTTTTCAAAGTGATGAAGGATCCGTCGAAGGGCCGCACGGCCGTTCCACTCGAGGCAACGCGCAAGCTTTTCGTCAAGCCGGGCAATTTTCCCAACCCTGAGGACACGCCCTACTACGGCGTCCGCACTAAGGATTGGATCTACGCCAAGTACCTCGAGACCGGCGACGAGGAGCTTTACGACATGGTCCGCGACCCCGCGCAGATGAACAACCTCGCCAAAACGCCCGGCTACGCCAAGCAGCTTGCCGCGATGGCAAAGCTCGCCTTGCAGCTGAAGAGTTGCAAGGGCAAGGCCTGCGTCCGTTAGCGGCGGCCGCTGGAGAGGACCGCTGAGGTATGCCGGAGGAGGGACTCGAACCCCCGACACGCGGATTATGA
>SYIT01000057.1 GCA_005798685.1 Actinomycetota bacterium
CAGGTTGAGCTTGAAGAGGGGATCATGCGCGTGATCGCGGGCCCCGAGAAAAAGACGCGCGTGATGAGCGACAAGGAAAGGCTCGTCACTGCATTTCATGAGATGGGCCACGCAATCGTCGGCCACTACCTTGAGTTTTCCGATCCGGTCCACAAGATCTCAATCGTCAGCCGCGGCCAAGCACTCGGCTACACAATTTCGATGCCGCAGGAGGATCGCTTCCTCACGACGCGAGCCGAGCTGCTCGATTCGATGGCGATGACGCTTGGTGGCCGTGCCGCCGAGGAGATCGTCTTCAGCGAGATCACTACCGGCGCCTCCAACGACATCGAGAAGGTCACCGCGACCGCCAAGCAGATGGTGATGCGCTTTGGAATGAGCGAACGGCTCGGCCCGCGCGTCTTCGGCCGCGACCAAGGGCAGCCATTCCTCGGCCGTGAGTTCTCTTCAGAGCCCGATTACTCCGATGAGATCGCGCGCGAGATCGACGATGAGATCCGGCGCATTATCGAATCGTCGCACCAGCGTGCCAAGGATATGCTGACCGAGCACCTCGAGGTGCTCGAAACAACCTCACGGATTCTGCTCAAGCGTGAGACGATCGAGAAGAGTGAATTCCTTGCGCTGCTGGATGGCAAGAGCGAAGAAGAGGTCTTCGGCCCTGATGACGCTCCGACGGAGCCGACCGACGGAACGCTCGAGGGCGCAACCGAGGCTGAGCGCGACGCTCCGCGGCCAACGGCGCGGCCCGGCCTCGCTGGCGGCGCGCTCGAGGCGCGCGGCCTTGATCTGCCTGAGAAGCCTGAACCGGCCTGATTCGCGGCGCGCGCGGCTAGTCCGATGAGCGCCGCTTGGAAGGTGATGGGGGTCTGTAACGCGACGCCCGATTCGTTCTCCGATGGGGGTCTGCTTCCAACCGCCGAGGCGGCGATCGCGCACAGCCTGGAGCTGGTTGAGCAGGGCGCGGCGATCGTCGACGTCGGTGGAGAGTCAACGCGCCCTGGCGCCGATCCGGTCGATCAGGCCGAGGAGCTGCGCCGCGTGATCCCCGTAATTGAAGGAATCGCTGCCGCTGCGCCGCAGCTTCAGATCAGTATCGACACGATGAAGCTTGGCGTGGCGCAGGCCGCGCTAGAGGCCGGCGCCAGTTACATCAACGACGTCAGCGCCTTTACGCGCGATCCACAGATGGCGCAGCTCGTCGCCGAGGCGGGCTGCGACTGCTGCCTGATGCACATGCCCGGCTCGCCGCAAACAATGCAGCAGAACCCGCACTACGACGACGTTGTCGCTGAGGTCTGTGCTTTTTTGAGCGAGCGCGCCGAGCTGGCGCTCGCCGCCGGGATCAAGCGCGAACGGATCGCCGTCGATCCGGGGATCGGGTTTGGCAAGACGCTTGAGCACAACCTTGAGCTGCTGGCGGGGCTCGAGACCGTCGCCGGGCTCGGCTACCGGGTTGTGATTGGGCTTTCGCGCAAGCGTTTCCTCGGCGAGCTGACCGGCACCGAGCGCCCGCAGCAACGCGTTGCAGCGACCGTTGCCGCCAACGTGCTGGCCTTTGAGCGCGGCGCCAGCGTATTTCGTGTCCACGATGTGCGAGCCACCGTCGACGGCTTGAAGCTCGCTAGTGCTACGTTGACGCGCGATGGCCGCCGACGAAGAGCACGAGGAAAGTGAGGAGTTCGACGAGGAATTCGGCGAGCACAGTAGCGAGATGGCCGCTACCAGCATCGAGATCACCGGCCTCTCGCTTTACACTCACCACGGCGTCAGCGATGCCGAGCAGGAGATCGGCCAGCGGCTCGTCTTCGACATTCGCTTCGACCTCGGCGCCTGCGACGCAACGGTGACCGACCGCGTTGAGGACACTGTTGATTACGGCCGCGTCTGCGAGTTCATCGCGCTCGTCGCTCAGCGCCGCTCATATCGCACGCTTGAGGCGCTCTGCACCGAGGTCGCCAACCAGCTGCTCGATGAGTTCGACGCGCGAGAAGTATGGGTCAAGGCAACAAAGCCGGAGCCGCCGATCGCGCTCGCGGTTGAATCGGTCTCAGTTGAGGTTTGGCACAGCGCGGCCGGCCGATGAGCACTCCGTTTGAGCTGGCAACCGCGGTCGAGCCGCTTGGTGACGGCCGCTTCAGCGCGCTCTGCGACGTAGATTGGTCGGCGCCGCGCGGCCCCAACGGTGGATATCTGGCTGCGATCATGATT
Organism: Actinomycetota bacterium; assembly: GCA_005798685.1. GTDB lineage: Bacteria > Actinomycetota > Thermoleophilia > Solirubrobacterales > Solirubrobacteraceae > F1-60-MAGs163. The sequence goes on from SYIT01000057.1 coordinate 2,212, forward strand.
CGTGTGATGACCGCCGAGCTTGGCGACGCTGAGCGTGAAGCGCGCTCGATCACGCTTCACTACCTCAGCCCGCCGGTTGCCGGCCCAATGCAGATTGAGGTTAAGGTTGAGCGCTCGGGGCGGACGCTCACGACGCTCAGCGCGCGGCTCGAGCAGGACGGCAAGTGCTGTCTGCTGGCGCTCGGCGCCTTCGCTGGCCAATTCTCCGACAAGCGGCCGTTCGTCGCGCAGATGCCGAAGGTCGGCGCCGCCGATCAAATTGAGCCGATCCCGGTTGTTGAGCAGATGCCACCTATCGCGCACCAGGTTGTGATGCGGCCGGCGCTTGGCGCGCTGCCGTTCAGCGGCTCCGACGAGGCGATCAGCGGCGGCTGGATGAGGCTCAACGAACCCCAGCGGCTCGATGCGGCTGCGCTCGCTCTCTACTGTGATGCATGGCTGCCGGCCGTTTTCACGCGCCTGACCGAGCCGGTCGGGGCGCCGACCGTTGACCTGACAATCCACTTCCGTGACCCGCACGCCGCGCTCGAGATCGACCCCTCAGAGTCGGTTCTCGGGATGTTTCGCTGCAGCACGGCGATCGAGGGCTTCGTCGAAGAGGACGGCGAGATCTGGTCGGCCGACGGCAGGCTGCTTGCCCATAGCCGTCAGTTGGCTTTGCTGGTAGAGCCGAAGTAGCGATGGCGGCGGCGCAGATCGGCTATCTCGGCCTCGGTTCCAACGTCGGCGGTCGCCGCGAGAATCTGCAGGCCGCCGTCGACGCAATGCCTGCCCAAGGTATCTCCGTGCTGGCCTCCTCATCGACCTATGACACCGAGCCGGTTGGCCTCGTGCTCGATCAGCCCTCGTTCCTCAACGCCTGCGTGAAGGTCAATACCGAGCTTGGCCCCGAAGAGCTGCTCGACGCCTGTAAAGCGATTGAGGCCTCGCTCGGCCGCGACCTTGATGGTGGCGTCCGCCACGGGCCGCGCCCGATCGATCTTGATCTGCTGCTGCTCGGAGATCTCGTCTACGAGAGCGAGCGGCTCACTCTGCCGCACGTCGAAACTACTTCGCGACGCTTTGTCTTGATCCCGCTGCTGGAGCTCGACTTTGATCTACGAGCCCCCGACGGCTCACCGCTCTCAGAGGCACTCGTCGCACTCGGTTTTGACGAAGCTGTGACACGCGAAGGGGCAGCCTTGGCGATGCCGCCGCAGTAACTTTTTTCAGGCTGTCAGACTGCGCTTTACCGATGTTGATCCCCACTCCGCTCGCGGCCCTTGGCGCCAACCCAATAGCGATCGGCGCCATCGTCTTGATCGTCGGCGCATTGCTGTTAGTCGATCTGCTGATCTTTGCGCGCGGCCGTCAGCCTACGCGCAAAGAGGCGATAATCTGGAGCATCGGCTGGCTGGTCGTCGGGCTGCTGGCGACGATCCCCGTGATCCTGATCTCGAGCCCCGCCGACGGCGTCAACTACGTCACCGTTTATCTGATTGAGCGCACACTCTCGCTCGACAACCTCGTCGTCTTCCTGCTGATCTTCGGTTACTTCGCCGTCCCCGCCGCCCAGCGCGGGATTCTGCTCTTCTGGGGCATCATTCTGGCGCTGGCGATGCGTGGTGCGGCGATCGTCGTAGGTGTCGAGCTGATCGAGCGCTTCCACATCGTCACCTACATCCTCGGCGCGCTGCTGCTGGTGCTCGCTTGGCGGATGTTCAAAGGAGCGGCCGACCACGTCGACCCAGACCATTCGCCGCTGGTGCGATTGATCCGGCGCTTCTACCCGATCGGCGACTACCACGGCTCGCGGTTTTCAACGATCGTCGAGAAACGCCGCGTCTTGACGCCGCTGGCGCTGGCGCTGGTCAGCGTCGTCGCCGCCGACATCGCTTTTGCGCTCGATTCGATTCCCGCCGCCTTCGCGATCACCGAGGATCCACTCGTGATCTGGGCCGCCAACGGCTTTGCTCTGCTCGGGCTGCGAGCGCTCTTCTCGCTGGTCGAAGATCTGATCAAGCGCTTCCGTTATCTCAACCAGACGGTCGCAATCGTGCTCGGTGTCGTCGCCGTCAAGCTGCTGATCCAAGACGTCTACAAGGCCTCAGCACCAGTCAGCTTGGCAATCGTGATCGGCCTCTTTGCAGCCGGCATCACGCTCTCAGTTCTTGCCGATCGCCGCGACGCGGCCGGTCCGCAGCCGAGCTAAGCAGGGTTCGCCAGCAGCGCAGCAGGGATCGTGCCGACCGGCGCGTGCCCAGGAGCTTTGGGGAAGCAGCGCAGCGCCAGCTCGGCGCAGGGGCGGCCGGCAAAGATCTCACTGAAGTCGGCGAAGGTCATCAGCAGCCGCAGGCTGGCAGCGATCTGCAGATCGGCGACGTTGAACTGCTCTCCTCCGATCACTCCGTCGGCGATCCAACCGTCGATCTTGTCAAGCAGAATCGGCAGCGTGCGAATATCGTCGGCGTAGGTGGCGTCGCTAGCGCGGTTGGCGCGCATCTCGAGCGTTGTCACGCCAGGGGCGATCAACTTCAGCACCGGCACCGGAACGGGCGGCAGCTTCGAACCGGCCGAGTAGTTGGCCATCACTTCGGGGTGGGCTTTGAAGCTTGGCCACAGAACGCGTCGAACGAGCGGCTGGAGCACCTCGTCGCCCCACGCCTCAGCTTCAATTACTGAGGCGCGCTGGGCGGCGTCAGAAGGGAAGAGGGGAGGGCTGGGAACGAGCTCATCGAGCTTGACGAGAATTTCGCGTGAGCCGCTGATCTTCTCGCCGTCAATCTGGATCCCCGGCACCGTTCGTTTGCCGAAGAGCAGCTTCATCGCGCCCATGTGTATCGGCGGCGGGAACTCAACTACCGAGTAGGGAAGGCCTTTGATCTCGAGCGCTTTCTCAACCGTTGCGCAAGGGTTGGAGCCGCCAACAACAAATAGTCTGATCTTCATGAGGCTGGAGAGTACCCGTTCGTGCGTCGCAAATCCGCCCAGCCCGCTACCGTTGCGGCTATGAGTGTCCCGCCCGTAATCCCAATCTCCCGCAATGGCTTCTTTTCGGCGCTCTTCGATCTCAGCTTCACGCGCCTGCTTACGACCCGTGTAATCAAAGGCCTTTACATCCTCTTGATCGTCGTTGTCGGCATTGGGCTGGCAATAACGATCGTCTCTTCGATCATTGCTGGTTCGATCACCGGGGTGCTGATCTCCGTTATCGGCGGCACGCTCGCCGCGCTGCTGACGATCATTTACGGGCGCATCGTGCTCGAGGTTCTGCTCGCGATCTTCCGCATTCTTGAGACCAACCGTGAGATCGCCTACCTCCAGCGCCAGCAGCTGCTGGCGGTCAGGCCGGAGGCCGCTGCAGGCGACGCTTCACAGCAGTTCCCGCCAGCGCCATAAGCTGGCACGATGCTGCTCGTAGTTGACGTTGGAAACACGCAGACCCACTTCGGCACCTACGAGGGTGGCGAGCTGGTAGAGCACTGGCGCTTTGCCACGGTCCGCGACTCAACTGCCGATGAGATCGGCGCTGCGCTGCGAAACCTCGTCGAGCTGCGCGGCGTCGAGCTGGAGCAGATCGATTGCTCAATCGTCTCCTCGACCGTTCCTCAGCTCGGGCCGCAGTGGCTTGAGATGGCCGATCGCTACCTCGACCACGAGATGCTCGTCGTCGGCCCCGGCTTCAAGACCGGAATGCCGCTTCGCTACGACAACCCGCGCGAGATCGGCGCCGACCGCCTCGTCAACGCCGTCGCCGCATACGAGCGCACACGAGGCGCCTGCATCGTCGTCGACTTCGGCACCGCGATCACTTATGACCCGGTTTCGGTCGAAGGAGAATATCTCGGCGGAATAATCAGCCCGGGAGTTGAAATCTCCGTCGAAGCGCTCGCCAGCCGTGCCGCGAAGCTGCCGAAGGTCGATCTTGAGCCGCCGCGCGCGCTGATTGGAAAATCGACGATCGAGGCGATCCGCTCCGGCGTGATCTACGGCTTTGCCGCAATGGTCGATGGGATCGTCGCTCGTCTGCTCGAAGAGATGGGCGAAGAGACGGCGACGATTGCCACCGGCGGCCTAGCCCATCACATCGTGCCATTCACGGAGCGGATCGATGAGATCGACGATCTACTGACGCTCGAGGGGCTGCGAATCCTGTTCGAGCGCACCAACTGATTGGCTGCGGAAGCTACGCTTGCGCCGATGACCGCGCCACCGCTAACAGAGCCGTTTTCAATTGGCGGCGTTGAAGCCCCCAACCGCGTCGTGCTTGCGCCCCTGGCTGGGATCGGCAACTGGTTTGTCCGCCTCCAGGCCAAACGCTTCGGGGCCGGCCTGACCGTCAGCGAGATGATCTCCAGCTTCGCGATCCACCATCGCAACGAGAAGACGATGCGCGACCTGCTCGTGATTCACCCCGACGAACGCGACTATCCCGGCCCGATTGCCTTCCAGCTTTTCGGCCAAGACCCCGAGGTAATGCGCTCGGCAGCCGCGACCGCAGCCGAGCACGGCGCCGACATCATCGACCTAAATATGGGCTGCCCGGTGCCGAAGGTGATGAAGAACGGCGCCGGAGCGGCATTGATCTCAGACCCTGCCGTAGCTGTCGAGATCGCACGTGCAGCCGGCGAGGGGAGCGGGCTGCCAGTGACTGTGAAACTTCGCTCAGGCCAAAAGAACGGCGAAGCCGACGGCTACCAATTGGCATTGCGGCTGGTCGATGAGGCGGGCGTCGCGGCAATCGCATTCCATCCTCGCTCGGCGCAGGTGAAGCACAAAGGCTCGCCAGATTACGAGCTCGCTGCCAAGCTCGTAGAGGAGCTGCCGGTGCCGGTTATTCTCTCCGGCGGAATGAGCAACACCGAGGCCACTCTTGCGGCACGCGAGCAGACCGGCGCGGCCGCGGTAATGCTGGCTCGCGGCGCGCTCGGTAACCCGTGGCTATTCGAGAACGTGCTCGGCCTGCGCGCCGAGCCTCCGACGCGCGAAGAGGTCATCGCTGAGCTTAGGTGGATCATCGACCGCGCCAGCGAACACCTCGGCCAAGAGCGAGCCGCCCGCTACTTGAGGACCTTCTATCCCTGGTACCTCGATCAGCTTGAGCTCGACAAGGCAGCGCTGATCGCCTTCCAGCAGAGTGGTTCAATCGATCAGGTCCGCGCAATGTTGGCCGAACTCGAACCGCTGACCAACGCTGCGTAATTGACGACAGCGTCCGTAATCGGGCTGCTTGATCGCTCGCTATACTGCCCGCTTCGCTTGCGCCTAAGGCGTCCCGATCGCGCCAACGGCGCCGGTAACAACTCGAAAAGTGAATTCTGATGACTAAAGAAGTAATTCTAACTCCAGCAGGCCTAAAACGCCTCCGGAAGGAACTTGAAACCCTGCAGACCGATCGTCGCCGCGAGGTGGCCGAGCGGATCCGCGACGCTCGCGAATTTGGTGAGATCGCCGAGAACTCAGAATATGACGACGCCAAGAACGAGCAGTCGATGCTCGAAGCGCGGATCGCGCAGCTCGAAGAGCGGCTCCGTGACGCGCAGGTGATCGACAAGAAGAAGATCTCCAAGGACGTCGTTCAGGTCGGTAGCGCGGTTCACCTCAAGGACGAGAAGACAGGCAAGACGCAGAAGTTCACGATCGTCGGTTCAGCCGAGGCAAACCCGGCCGAAATGATGCTTTCGAACGAGTCGCCGGTAGGGCGCGCGCTGATTGGGCAGAAGCGCAACGCGATCGTTTCAGTGCCGGTTCCAAAGGGCGCTGCGCGCAAGCTGAAGATCACGAAGATCGACGTCGGTCTCTAAACCGTCATGATGGCGCTCTAATGAGCGACCAACCGACAGATCAGCCGAGCGAGCTGCTCGCTGCCCGGCGAGCGAAGCTGGAACGGATCCGCGCCCAGGGTGTCGAGCCGTTCCCGCACGAATTCCCCGGCGTGATCGCGATCGCAAAGGCCCAAGCCCCCTGGCAGCAGCTTGAGGCCGGCGAGGAGCGCGGCGACGCCTATCGCATCGCCGGCCGTCTCGCCGCTCGCCGCGGTCAGGGAAAGATGGCCTTCCTCGACATCGTCGATCGCAGCGGCCGGATGCAGGTGCAGGCGCGCGCCGACCTGCTCGGCGAGGAGGCGATGGCGCAGCTGGTCGAGTTTGACCTCGGTGACCTGATCGGAATCGACGGCACGATCTTCTCCAGTCGCAGCGGCGAGCTGACGCTACGAGTGACCAGCTTCACGCTGCTGGCAAAGAGCTTGCGCCCGCCGCCCGACAAGCACCACGGCCTGCAGGACGTCGAAACGCGCTACCGTCGCCGCGAGCTCGACCTGATCGCCAACGAGGAGGCGCGCGAGCTTTTTGTGACGCGCGCCAAGATCGTCTCCGAGCTGCGCCGCTTGCTCGATGACGACGGCTTCATCGAGGTTGAGACGCCGGTGCTCCAGCCGCTTTACGGAGGGGCGCTCGCACGGCCGTTCGTGACCCACCACAACACGCTTGACCGCGACCTGTATCTGCGGATCGCAACCGAGCTCTATCTCAAGCGCTGCATCGTCGGCGGCCTTGAGCGCGTCTATGAGCTCGGCAAGGACTTCCGCAACGAGGGGCTCTCGACGAAGCACAACCCTGAGTTCACGATGGTCGAGTGGTACGAGGCTTTCGCCGACTATCACGACGCAATGGATCGCGTCGAGCAGCTCGTGATTGGGATCGCTTCCGCGATCGCTTACGACGGCCCGATCGATTTCTCAGCCCCGTGGCCGCGAATCCCGATCGCGCAAGCGATCAAGGATGCGACCGGGATTGACATTGCCCAAGCGAGCGAGCGCGATGCGCTGGTCGCTGCCATCAACGCCTCCGACAAAGTCAAGCTCGACGTTGAGGACCGCGCATGGCCAACGCTGGTTGATGATCTGCTCAGCAAGTGCGTCGAACCGGCGATCACAAACCCGGTCTTCATCACCGACTACCCGACCGCGCTATCGCCATTCGCCAAAGAACACCGCAGCCAGGCTGGGCTGGTCGAGCGCTTCGAAGCCTTCTGCAGCGGAATGGAGTTCGCCAACGCTTTCACCGAGCTCAACGACCCTGACGAGCAGCGCCGCCGCTTTGAGGATCAAGTCCGCCTCGCCGAGGGTGGCGAAGAGCAGTCGCAACCCTACGACGAGGTTTTCGTCCAAGCACTTGAGCAGGGGATGCCGCCCACGGCTGGCGTCGGTTTGGGGATTGACCGGCTCGTGATGTTGATGACCGGGCGCGACTCGATCCGCGAGGTTGTGCTCTTCCCCGCGATGCGTGACTGAGCGCCTTTGCGCCCGCTCGGAGCCGATTGGCCGCTGTTAGAATGGGAATTGCTGTTTTTCTTCGCCGCTCATTCATCGTTCTGCCCGTCAGGGCCGGTAAGTAGGGTGGGAAGCAGAATTTAGCGGCCCAAAAACGATCAGCGTCAGAACTTAGACAACCACCTCAACCGACTACCTACCCAGCCTCCTAGAAAGGACACGCATAGATGTTTGAGCGATTCACAGAGCGCGCGCGCCAAGTCGTCGTCCTGGCTCAGGAAGAGGCCCGCACGCTGAAGCACAACTAC
>SYIT01000058.1 GCA_005798685.1 Actinomycetota bacterium
GGCAGCGGCGCGCCGAGCAGCGCCGCCGCGGCGCCGGCCGCAGCGGCCAGCAGCAGCGTTGGCACTACACCGAGCCTCGCGCCAAAGAGCAGCACCGTCGCGACGACGGCGATCGCCCACTGCCAGCTGAAGCTGAGGCCGGAAGCGAGCGGGATTAGCGCGCCGAAGATTGCTCCGACAGCGGCCGGGCCGGCGCCGTCGAGAAAGGCGCGCGCGTGGGCGTTGTTGCGCAAGCTGAGGAAGCGGCCGCCGCCGGCCATCACGAAGAGGAAGGATGGAGCAAAGGCGACCAGAGAAGCCAGCAGCGCGCCGCCAAGCCCGGCAGCGGCGTAGCCGACTACGGCGACCGTCTGAACTACCGGGCCCGGGGTGATCTGCCCGAGCGCAACGGCGTTGAGGAATTGACCGTCGGTCATCCAGCCGTAAACGCGAACGGCATCCTCTTGCATGATCGGCACGATCACAAAGCCGCCGCCGTAGGAGAGCGCGCCAACTTTCAGCGCCGTCCAAGCGAGCTGCGTTTGGGTCGAAAGGCTGGTCGCTGCGCCAACCAGCAGCGCCAAGGCGGCTGGCGCGCTAAACGATGACAGCCGCGGCGCCTGAGCGCGGCGGATGATCAGCTCGACTAGGCCGCAGCCGATCAGCGCCAGCACGACGAACGGGCCGGCAGCGATTACCGAGATCGCGCCGACGGCGAGGTAGGCAAAGGCGCGCCAGCGGCGGACCCCCTCGTGCGGCGCGAGGCTGCTGCGGCTTAGATCCCAGCCGACGCGCAGCACGACGCCGATCACAGCCGCGCCGGCGCCGGCGCCGACGCCACGCAGCCAATCGGCTGGCGCGCTGGCCAGCGAGATCGCCGCCAGCACGATGATCATCGCCAGCCCCGGCAGAATGAAGAGCAGGCCGCCGATCAGCGCCGCCCACTGCCCGCCTGCGCGCAGCGCGCAGTAGATCGCCAGCTGCGTTGATGCCGGCCCCGGCAGCAGGTTGCAGGCCGCGTTGGCGTGCTCGAATTCCTCGGCGTCAATCCAGCGCCGCCGCTCAACGCAGAGTTCGCGCAGCATCGCGACGTGCGCCTGCGGCCCACCGAAGCCGGTAAAGCCGAGCCGCGCCCATTCGCGCGCAACGCTCGCGGTTGATGCCTGGTTCGCCATCTCACGCGATATTCGCACGGTTTTCACGCGCCGCTGGTTTAGGATCGGTGAATGGACCAATTAGCCGACCACGCAACGCGGCTGCTGAGTCGCCTAATTGCCCACAACACGGTTAATCCGCCCGGCAACGAGCGCGCGCTGCAGGAGGAGCTCGCGGCCGATCTAAAAGCGGCGGGCTTCGAAGTAACGCTCGTCGGCCGCACGCCGGAGCGGCCGAACCTTGTGGCGCGGCTGCGCGGCGCCGCCGACGGCCCAACTCTCTGCCTGCTCTCGCACTGCGACACGGTGCTCGCCAACCCTGCCGAGTGGGCTCATAACCCGTGGTGTGGTGAAGTGATCGACGGCGAGCTTTGGGGCCGCGGCGCGCTCGACATGAAGTCGCAGACTGCCGCTGAGGTGGCGGCAGGGATTGAGCTGGCCAGTAATGGCTGGCGGCCGGCCAACGGCGACCTCCTGATCGTCTGCCTCGTAGATGAGGAAACCGGCGGCGCCGACGGCGTCGCTTGGCTCTGCGAGAACCACCCTGATTTGGTTCGTTGCGACTATTCGCTCAACGAAGGCGCCGGCGCTTTTTTCGAACTTGGCGGCGAGCGTCTCTACGGCGTCTGCGTCGCGGAAAAAGGCGTCTGCCGATTCACGATTACGACCGACGGCGTTGCCGGCCACGCCAGCAACCCGCGCTTCGGCGACAACGCGCTGCTGAAGCTGGCACCGCTGATTACCGCGCTGGGTGAGTGGGATCCGGTGTACGACCTTACCGACGGCGCCCGCGCGCTGATGAGCGAGCTTGGCGCGCCGGTCGAAGCTGAGAACGTGGGCGCCGCGCTCGCGGGCCTGCGCCAGCGCGAGCCTCTGCTGGCGGCCTTCGTTGAGCCGATGCTCGGCCTGACCTTCGCGCCGACGATGACTTCCGCCTCGGAGAAGATCAATGTGCTCCCGTCGCAGGCCGAGCTGCGCGTCGACTGCCGCACGCCACCCGGCCTCGGCGAGGAACTCGTCCGCAAACGCGTCGCCGAGGTGCTTGGCAGCGAGGGCTACCGGCTGGAGTTCACCGAGCAGGCGATCGGCAACGGTTCGCCGGTCGAGAGCCTGCTGATGGATCTGCTCAGCGGCTGGATCGAGCGCGAGGATCCGCGCGCGCGCACAGTGCCGGTCGTGCTGCCTGCTTTCACCGACTCCCGGACGATCCGCGCGAGCTTCCCGGACTCCGTCTCCTACGGCTTCTTCCCGATGCGCCACACCTCGCTGGCACAGATGTGGCCGCTGATTCACGCCCCCGATGAGCGGATTGACGTCCGCGACCTTGCCTTCGCCGCTCACTGCTTCAGTGACATCGCGCAGGAGCTGCTCGGCTCAGCTTCGTAGACTGCGCAGAAGAATGTTTGATCGGATCGACCACGTTGGCATCGCTGTTGAGGCAATCGACCCTGCTCTGGAGCTTTATCAGGGGTCGCTCGAGATGAGACTCGTGCACCGCGAAGTCGTTGAAGAGCAGGGAGTTGAGGCCGTGCTGCTCGACCTTGGCGAGAACCACATCGAGCTGCTCCAGCCGCTCAGCCCGGAGACTCCCGTCGGCCGCTTCCTTGAACGCAATGGCCCAGGAATGCATCACGTTGCTTATCAGGTCAGCGAGATTGAAAGCGAGCTTGAGCGGCTCCGCGCGGCCGGAATCAAACTGATCGACGAGCAGCCGCGGACCGGTATTCGCGGCTCGCTTGTAGCCTTCGCCCACCCCAAATACACCGGCGGCGTTCTGACCGAGATCGTCCAGCCGGCGGAGGATCACTGATGGCAAAGAAGTCAGAACAAGGCGAGCGCGTAGTGCTCGGGCTCAAAGGCGGCGGCTCGCTGCCGCTGACGCTCAGCGCCGGCGACCGCGACAAGCTCTTCAGTTCGCTCGAAATAGGCGGCTGGATCGACCTCGATGATGAGGACGGCCCGGTTCGCGTGGACTGCTCGCAAGTTGTCTATGTGCGCAGCGAGAGCGAAGAGCACCGCGTCGGCTTTGGCCTCGGCTAGCCGCCCGGCCCTGCTGCGCGAATCGAACGGACCGCTGAGTTAAGCGATGAAGGTTGGAATCATCGGCATGCCCAACGCTGGCAAGTCATCGCTCTTCAACGCCTTGACGCAGGCCGGCGCGCAGGCCGCTAACTATCCCTTCACGACGATCGAGCCGAACGTTGCCGTCGTCCCGGTCGAGGATCCGCGGACGGTTCAGGTAGCGGAGACGGTCGGCGCCTCGGAGATCGTTTGGGACACGATCGCCTTCCACGACATCGCTGGGCTCGTCGCCGGGGCGCACAAGGGGGAGGGGCTCGGCACTCAGGTCCTCGCCAACATCCGCGAGACCGACGCGCTACTGCACGTAGTCCGCACGCACGGGGATTCAAACGTAATCCACTCCGAGGGCAGCGTTGACCCGCAGCGCGACATCGAGATCATCGAAACCGAACTGATCTTCGCCGACCTCGAGCAGGCCGAGCGGCGTCACCAGCGCGTAGCCCGCGAGGCGCGCAGCGGCGACGCCCACGCGGTCGCCGAAGAGGCGTGGCTTGCCGCCGTGATCGAGGCGCTCAGCGCCGGCCGTCCGGCCCGCACCGTTCCCGTTCCCGGCGATGCGCCCGACGCGATGCGCTTGCTCCAGCCACTGACTGGCAAACCGGTGCTCTTCATCGCCAACGTTGACGAGGGTGATCTCGCCGTGCCGGAGGTCGTTAGCGCACACGCCGCCAAAGAGGGCGCTGGCGCTGTTGCGATCTCCTCGCGGCTTGAGGCTGAGCTCTCGGAGCTGAGCGACGAGGATGCCGCCGCGATGCGTGCCGAGCTTGAGCTGGACGAGTCGGGGCTTGAGATCGTCGTCCGCGGCGCTTTCGACCTGCTTGAGCTGATCGCCTTCTTTACCGCCGGTGAGGCTAAACCGGCCCAATCCTGGCATCTACGCCTCGGCTCAACTGCTTGGGACGCCGCCGGCGCAATCCACACCGACATTCAGAAGGGCTTTGTCCGCGCTGAAATAATTGGCTGGGAGGCGCTGGTCGAGGCCGGCGGTTACGCCCCGGCACGCGACCGCGGCACGCTGCGAACCGAAGGCCGCGACTACCAAGTAGCCGACGGCGACGTGATCACCGTTAACTTCACGCCTTAGCGGCCTGCTCGAGCCGCTCGGCGAGCCGGTTCATCCCAAGCTCGCGCGCCGCCGCAGCGCCGCGATCGGGAGAGAGTGGCGCGTCCTTCGGCCGCTTCAATTTGATCGTCTGTAGCGTCGCCATCGCTTTGAAGGAGCGAAGTCGCTCGGGGTCATCGGTCAGGGCGGCGCGCGTGCGCGCCGTCATCTCGCTGGCTGAATCCTCGGCTGCTTCCAGCACGGCCTCTAGCGAGCGGTATTGGGCCAGCAGCACCGCCGCGCCTTTCTCGCCGATCCCCTTAGCGCCGGGAATGCCATCTGACGGGTCGCCGCGCAGCGCGATCAGGTCGGGACTCTGCGCTGGGTCGACGCCGCTGCGCTCGCGCACTTCGGCTGAGCCAATCAGCTGCGGTCCGCCGCGCGACGGGTAGAGCACCGTGACCTGCTTTGAGGCGCATTGGAACATGTCGCGGTCGCCGCTGAAGATCAGCGTTTTCCCGCCAGCCTTGCTCTCTAGCGTGGCCAGCGAGCCGAGCAGGTCGTCGGCCTCAAGTTCTGCCGCGTCAAGCGAACTCCAGCCGCAGGCGGCGAGGAAGCCAGGCGCGAGCTTCCACTGGTGCTCAAGCTCCGGTGGCATCGGCGGGCGGTTGGCGTGGTAGGCGGCGAATGCCTTCACACGGTAGGCACCGGCCTCGGCGCCGAAGCAGCAGACGACCGCTCGCGGGCGGTAATCAGCAACCGCTTGAAGCAGCATGTTCGTCATTCCCAGCAGTGCGTTTACAGGCTCGCCGTCTGCCCCCTTGATCGACTTCGGCAAGGCGAAGAAGGCGCGGTAGAGCAGCGAGGGGGTGTCGACGGCAAGAAGCGGAGCGCTCACGGGCGGCAGGCTACCGTGATACCGACCAAGCGGCCGCCCGTACTTCGGTCGAGTTCCTGATGGCTGACGAAGAGAACAACGACACCAACGAGAGCAGCAAACTTCCCAGCTCGAGGCTGGCGCGGACGGCCAAATTTGGTTCACTCGTTGGTGGCCAGAGCGCAAAGTGGGCGGCGACGAGCGCGGCCAACCGGCTGCGGAACGAGGAACGCGCCGACGAGGCGACCCAAGCCCGCGCCTTCGACCTCGCCGATCAGCTCGTAAAGCAGCTCGGCCAGATGAAGGGCGCGGCGATGAAGATCGGCCAAGTGCTCTCAACAGTTGACTTTGAGCTAATCCCCGAAGGCGACCGCGAAGAGTTCAAAGAACGCCTGGCACAGCTGCGCGACAGCGCGCCGCAGGTCGCCTTCAAGGAGATGAAGAAGGTGGTCGAAGCCGATTTCGGTGAGCCGATCTCGGCGGTCTTCGCAAGCTTTGACGAGGATCCGATCGCTGCCGCCTCGATCGGGCAGGTTTATCGCGCCACGACGCACGACGGCGACGAGGTGGCGGTCAAGGTTCAGTACCCTGGCGTTGCCGAGGCGGTCGAGACCGACATGCGCAACGTGCAGATGCTAGTGCCGCTGCTCAAGCGCCTCGCTCCTGGGATCGACGCCAAAGCGCTGCTAGCAGAGCTGCGCGAACGGATAATCGAGGAGCTCGACTATGAGCTCGAAGCCGCCAATCAGCGCCAGATCGCGCGCGCCTACCGCGGCCACCCGTTCGTCCGTATTCCCGCGGTCTTCGGCTCGCTTTCAACGCGGCGTGTGCTGGTAAGCGAATACGTCGAAGGGCAGAGCTTCGCGCAGCTGAAGGAGCGCAGCGACGAGGAACGCGACCGCGCTGGAGAGATCGCCTTCCGCTTTTTCTTCGGCTTACTAATGCGCGAACGGCTCGCGCTCGGCGACCCGCATCCCGGCAACTACATCTTCTGCGACGACGGCCGCGTCTGCTTCCTCGACTTCGGTTTGATTCGCCGCGTTCCCGAGCAGTACCTCGACGGCGAGCGGGCTCTGGCGCGAGCCGTGATCGAAGGCGACGCTGAGCAGACGCACCGCTGGCTCGCCGAGCTCGGTTACTTGCCCCAGCCCGACGAGTTCCGCCCCGAGCGCGTGCTCGAACAGCTTCAGACGGCTGGTGAGTGGTACTTCACTACCGGCTATCGCAGGCTCAGCCCGGAGTATGTCCGCGGCGCGATCGAGGTTGGAAGTTCTCCGCGCTCGCCGCACTACGACTACATGCGCAAACAGACGCTGCCGCCCGAGGCGCTGCTGATGCGCCGCATGGAAGGGCTGCTCTTCACAGTCCTTGGCGAGCTGCGCGCCGGCGGTGATTGGGGCCGCTTGGCGCTTGAGTACATCGCCGCTGAGCCACCGTCAACGCCGCTCGGCGAGCACGACGCCGACTTTTTTGCCGCGCGTGCGTAGGCTTCTAACGGCAAGTATTCATTCGGACCAAGAGGAGCGCAGAATGGCCACACTCAATGGTGTAGACGAAATGAAGGCCGCAGTCGGCACAGAGCTTGGAGTAAGCGAGTGGTACGAGGTGACGCAGGAGACGATCAACCAGTTCGCTGAGGTAACCGGCGACCACCAGTGGATCCACGTTGACACGGAAAAAGCGAAGGAGACCCCGTTCGGCGGCACGATCGCCCACGGCCTCTTCACGCTCTCGCTTGGACCAAAATTCAGCTACGAAGTGATGAGCGTTGAAGGCTTCGTCTTCGCCGTCAACTACGGCTACCAGAAGGTCCGCTTCCCGGCCCCGCTGATGGTTGGCGCAAAGGTGCGGATGCGCGCCACGTTGAGCTCAGTCGAGGATGTTCCGGGCGGCGTTCAGATGATGGTCACGCAGACCTTTGAGACCGAAGGCGGCGAGAAACCTGTCTGCGTGGCCGAGTCGCTGGCGCGGATGTTCACTTAAGGACCACGGCCACTAAAAACTCGGCGCCGCCTGCGGCTCGCTAATCTCGAACAATGACAACGATTAGCGCGCAAGACGAAAGTTCAGCCCTCGAAACTGTCGAGCGGCGCCTCTTCATCGGCGGTCAGTGGCGCGACGCCAGTAGCGGCGCCACGATGGTCGTTGAGGACCCAGCGACCGGCCTTACTCTGGTCGAGGTCGCCGACGCTACTGCTGAGGACGCCGAGGCCGCCTTGGCCGCTGCAGACGAGACTTTCTCCAGCTTCCGCACGGTCGCGCCGCGTGAGCGCGGCGAGATTCTGCGCCGCGCCTATGAACTGATGACCGAGCGCACCGAGCACCTCGCGTTGATCATGACCTTGGAGATGGGAAAGCCGCTAGCCGAATCGCGAGGCGAGGTTGCCTACGCCGCCTCATACCTGCGCTGGTACGCCGAAGAAGCGGTACGGATCAACGGGCGCTTCCAGACCGCCGAGAACGGCGCCAGCCGCGTGCTGACGATGCGCCAAGCGGTTGGCCCGTGCCTCTTCATCACGCCGTGGAACTTCCCGCTGGCGATAGGCACGCGCAAGGTTGGCCCGGCGATCGCGGCTGGCTGCACTGTCGTCGTTAAGCCGGCCAAGCAGACGCCGCTTTCGATGCTGGCGATGGCGCAGATTTTCGAGGATGCCGGCCTCCCTGCCGGCGTTCTGAACGTTGTTTGCGGCTCCAGCTCCGGCTCGCTGATGGCGCCGCTGATCGCCGACCCCCGGCTGCGCAAACTTTCCTTCACCGGTTCGACAGCAGTTGGCAAGCAGCTGATCGCTCAGTCGGCTGAGCAGATCCTGCGCGTCTCGATGGAGCTTGGTGGCAACGCTCCCCTGATCGTCTTCGACGATGCCGATCTTGACGTTGCGATCGATGGGGCGATGATCGCGAAGATGCGCAACGGCGGCGAGGCCTGCACCAGCGCCAACCGGCTTCTGGTTCAGGATTCGATCGCCGAGGAGTTTGCGCAGCGGCTCGCAGAGCGGATGGGGGCGATGACCGTCACGCGCGGTACCGAGCCCGATTCGCAGGCCGGCCCGCTGATCGATGAGATTGCCGTGGCTTCAGTCAAAGAGCTTGTCGATGACGCTGTTGCCGCCGGCGCCATGGCGCTCTGTGGCGGCGCGCCGATTGAAGGTGACGGCCACTTTTTCGCTCCGACCGTGCTTACAAACGTGCCCAACGGGGCGCGGATTCTTAAGGAGGAGATCTTTGGCCCAGTCGCCCCCATTCGCACCTTCGCCACAGAACAGGAGGCGATCGCCGCCGCCAACGCAACCGAGTACGGCCTTGTCGCCTATCTCTTCACGCGCGACATTGCCCGCGGGCTGCGCGTGATCGAGGGGCTCGAGACGGGAATGATCGGCCTCAACCAGGGGATGGTCAGCAACGCCGGCGCCCCGTTCGGCGGCGTCAAGCAGTCCGGCTACGGGCGCGAAGGCGGCCACGAAGGGATCGACGAGTACCTCTCAACCAAGTACGTCGCGATCAACGTCGCCGACTGAATCTCTATCGCCCGACGCGCAGCGTGTATTCGGCGTTGAGCAGCTTCGTGTCGTTGTCGCTGACAGCTGCGTACAAGCTCTGCGCTACACCCGCCGAGTTCCTAAGAGTCACCCGCTCAACCGCGGTGCCGCTCCGCTTTGAGTAGGCAACGCGGAATCGAGAGCCGGTGGCACTCTTCGCGCCCGCTGAGTAGATCGCGAGGTCGACGCCGCCAAACTTCGGCGTCAGACTGATCTTCGCAGCGCTGCGTGCCGGAATTCGGATTCGGTAGACGTCAAGCGGATCTTTCACTTGATCGATCTTCGCGAAGAGCGAAACGCTGCTGCCACCGTTCCAAAGCAGTCCTGCCTTCGCGCCGAGCGCCGTCCCGTCGACCAGTGCGATCGAGTCGTTCGGCTCCAGCGGATCGATCACCGGCGCCGCCAATGCCAGCGAGGCCGGGATGTTGATCAGGCCCCAGCCGGAGTAGCGGTCGTAGCCCTTTGGCGCGATGTCCTTGGCGCCCTTCTTCAACAGGTCGGCAATCTGGCCAGCCTTCAGCTCCGGGCGCGCGGTAGCAATCCAGGCGGCTGCGCCGGCCGTGATCGGCGATGAGAAGCTTGTGCCATCGGTTGTCGTAACGCCGTCTGCCTCGTCATCTTCGGTGTCGAATCGCAGTGGCACGTCAACCGGCACCTCAACGCCCGGCGCGGAGACGTCAACGGCCGCGTTGGCGTTGCTGAACTTGCTGACCTCGCCCTTGGAATCGGTCGCCGCGACGCTGACGACGTGCGGGAAGGCGGCCGGGTACTCGGTTGGATTGCCCTCTTCGAATTCGTTCCCGGCCGAGGCGACCGAGAGCACGTCCTTGGAGTAGGCGCGCTGAATTGCTGCGTTCATCGTGAAGCAGCCGTTCTCTGTTCCAATACTCATGTTGATCACGCGAGCCCCGGCGGCGATCGCCTTGTCAATTCCGCCAGCGACGTCGGCGCAGCTAAAGCTGGTCAGGCCGTAGGAGAGGATCGGCGTACCGGGGAAGACGCCGACGACCGGGCCGCGACCAACGACGGCGCTGATCGTTGAAGCGACCATCGTTCCGTGTGCATCCTTAACCCTGCCTTCATTCAGGTACTTGGTCTGCTGATTGAGATCGCTGACGGAGCTGTCGACTCGATCGTCGAGCACGGCGACGGCGACGGCGCCAGTGGTTGGCCAAGCAAAGTCGGCGGGCACGACGGCCACGCGCGCCCATCGCCCGAGCCGCCCTTCGTAGGCGCTCTGCCGCTCGGCGCGAATATCGGGCTCGGCCCAGGTCAGCAGCTTCGCTGCCGCCAGTGAGCGAGCCAGTTGGCGGGCCTCTGCGCGCGACACGGTAAAGGCTGGCAGGCCAGAAATCCGGCGTGCATTGAAGCGGGCCGCGATCGCTGCGCTCTCTGCTCCGCGGCGGGCGCCGACAATCCAATTACTCACGCCAGCCTTCGCGGCGTCGCCCGCGGGCAGCAGCATCGGCGGCGCGCCGAAAGGAGCAGCCACGGCTGTACCGCCGAATGGCAGAGCGAGACCCGCGGCCACGACGAGCCCAAAGAATACGCTCACAGTTGCGGGGTTCTTCATAACTACAATGTAGGAGAAGTTGTAGGGCGGCGCGCCAGCCCGCTTAGCCTTCCTCGTTATCGACGGGGCCACGCAGGAGTCTTCGCAATGCCATTACACGGTGTACATTCTCTCGAGTGCCGTCAGGTCGATCGACACCCGCTAAACCGCCAAGCCCAAGCGACGAAACGGCTCGTGAAGTTGCCGACCTAGCCGAGGCACGCGAAGTGGCGCGGCCGCCGGGGGAGGTCGTCGGGTTCTACTCGAGGGTGGGTGGTTTATTCGAAACGTGGGGCCGGTTGGTCGACTCACGAGCCCGCTCACGAGTGCAGGCGTTGTGTGGGGTTGCCGATGGTGACGCCGTTCTGGAGGTCGGCGTCGGCGCGGGCAGCCAACTGGTGGAGTCTGCCTTGGCTAGTCCGTCAGGTCGGATCGTGGGTGTCGACCTCGCCGATGGCATGATCGACGAAACTCACCGCAGGCTTGCCGCGGCTGACATCACGAACGCCGAGGTCTTGCGTGCAGGAGCCTGCGATCTACCGTTTGTTGACGACTCGTTCGACGTCGTTTACAGCATTTACGTGCTCGACATCCTGCCGTGGGACGACATCCGCCGGGCCTTAAGTGAGTTCCATCGGGTCCTGCGCCCCGGCGGCCGCTTAGTGCTGTGCCACGTGACCCCCGGCGAACGCCCACGCCACCGCCTCGGCGATCACCTCTATGGCAGTGGCCTGCCGCTGACCGGTAACTGCCGTGGAATCCGAGTCACATCGCTGCTCGACGAACTCCGCTTTGAGCAGATCACGCGCGAATACAGCGCTCAGTTCCTGCTCCCCAGCGAGATCGTCTCCTCGCGAGCGCCAAGCGATCAGATCGGCGGTTCCAGCCAGTCGTAGGCGCGCGCCGCCGGCTCACCGTCGCTCAAGCCCAGATCGTGCCCGCCGCGCTAAACCTCTTCGTTACCGGCGGCAATTACGCGCAGGTTGATCGTCCTGTCGTAGAGCTTCGCGTCAACGCCGTGCTCTAGCGCAACCTCGCGCAGCGGCTGACCGGTAGCGGTCGCCTGCTTGACGATCGCCGCCGCCTTGTCGTAACCGATTGCCCCGTTGAGCGCGGTCGCGACAGCCAGCGTTGAGCCGGCAGAGGCCGCCGCGCCGGCCCTGTTGGGCTCGATCCCGTCGATGCACTTCTCAGCGAACATCGTCGAGCTTGTGGTGAGCAGGTGGATCGACTGGATCAGGTTGCGGCCGATCAGCGGGATCCGCACGTTCAGCTCAAACTGACCTTGCATGCCGCCGATCGTGATTGCCGTGTCGTTGCCGATCACCTGAGCGGCTACCTGCAGCACGACCTCCGGAATAACCGGGTTGA
>SYIT01000059.1 GCA_005798685.1 Actinomycetota bacterium
GCGTTGAAGGCCTTGCAAAACTCCATGATGTTGATCCCGTGCTGACCTAGAGCAGGGCCAACCGGTGGCGCAGGGCTGGCCTGACCGCCGGGGGCTTGAAGCTTAAGTTGAGTTAATACTTTTTTGGCCATCGTTTATCCCTATCTGCGAATCGTCAGCGGCTGCCTGAATCAGATCTTTTTGACCTGTTCGAAACCAACTTCGACCGGGGTCTCGCGACCGAAGATTGACACAAGCACCTTGAGCTTCGCGGCGTCCTGATTGATTTCCGCGATTTCGCCTGAGAAGTCCGAGAGCGGACCGGCAACAACCTTGACCGACTCACCAATCGTGAATTGAGCCTTCGAAGCGATCTTTTGAGCAACCTCTTGATGGAGCAACTTGTCGACCTCGAGTTGCGTCAGCGGCACCGGATCGGTCGACGCGCCGACAAAGCCTGTCAGGTTCGGCGTCTCTTTGACAACGGTCCAAAGCTCGGGATTTAGTGCCATGTTGAGATCCATATTGATCAGCACGTAGCCAGGCATCGTGCGCACTTCGCTCGACACCTTCTCGCCATCCTTGACCTCAACCTTGGTTTCGGTTGGGATTACGATCTGGCGAACCTTGCTCGACTGGTCGTGAGCCGCAAGACGGCGTTCGAGGTCGCCCTTGACCTTCTTTTCAAGATTTGAGCGAGTGTTGATTACGTACCAGCGATACATGGCTTCCAGATCGGGTTGAAGGTCAGATGATTAGTTCGACTATTTTTTGGGCGATAATGTCGGCGAGACCAAGATAGGCGCCGGCGATCACAACAAAGCCAAGAACTACTGCAGTTGCTTGGCCGACCTGGCGGCGGTCGGGCCACTGAACGCGCTGCAGCTCAGACCAAGAGGCGCGCAGAAAGTCGAAGAAGCGGCCGAAGATTGACTTCCTGTGCTCGGGCTGAGCGGCGCTGGCCGGGGCGAGTGCTTCCGCTGCCTGGCGAGCTTCGATGTCAACCTCGAGCGACTCTTCAGCCTCGCTGATCGACTCCTGATCGCCGCTTTCAATCTTTGCTTCGACGTCGTCGATGCGGTCCTCAAGCTCAGCAAATTCTTCAGCGCTGAGACCTTCCGGGTGGACGACGCCACCGGCGCTTGGGGCAACCTTTGGGTCAGCAGGGGTGCCTTCAGCCCCAGCGACGAGCTTCGCCTCGAACTCATCGACATCGGCTGACGAGTGGTCAAGCGAGGCAGGGATGTCATCACGGATGACCCCTTCGCCGCCGCCAGAAGCGTCGCGCTTGGCCTTGCGCTGCTTTGCTCGTTTGCGATTTCGTGCCACTGCTCGGAGCTCACTAACGGGTCTCTTTATGGCTGGTGTGGCTGCGGCACCATCGACAGTATTTGCGCAGCGTCACGCGATCAGGCGTGTTCCGCTTGCTCTTGTTCGTTTGATAATTACGCCGCTTACAGTCCTCGCACTCAAGGCTGATTGCGACTCGTACGTCTCCACGGGCCATGCGGTGACTCCGGTGTTAGAGGTTGCGTCAAAAACTCTTTGGGGCAGAAAAACGACCCGCCTTAAGCGAGTCGAAATTCCAGTGTAGCGCTACTTCGCTGCTTGTGATCGGCGATAGGCTCGACGACGATGAGTAGCCACGGATCAAGCGAACGCGCAGCGCTTTTGCCTGCGGCTCCCAAGCACAGCGGCTCAGGAGCCTCTTACGCCCTATTCGCTGCGACGAGCTTGAACGTTCTCGGCATCGGCGCAGTGATCCCGGTGCTGCCGCTATTTGTGAAAGGGCCGATCGGTGGCGGCGACGTGGCCGTGGGGCTGGTGCTCGGCGCGTTCTCGGTTACCGGCATCCTGATGCGGCCCATCGCCGGCCGGATAGCCGACAAGCGCGGACGCAAGCTCGTCCACATCACCGGTATCGCTATCGCGGCGATGGGGGCGGCGCTGATCTTCGTCCCGGCTGGGGTCGCCGGCCTGATCGTATCTCGGCTGCTCGTTGGAACCGGCGAGGGTTGGGTTTACACGGCTGGAATCACGTGGATCGTTGACCTCGCCCCAGCCGAAGGACGGGCGCGCGTGGTCGGCCTTTTCGGCCTCTCGGTTTGGGGCGGGATCACGATCGGCGCCGTGCTCGGCTCGCTGATCCTCGGCGCCGCAGGCTACGAAGCAGTCTGGGCATTCGCGGTCATAACGTCGCTGATCGCCCTGATCGTCGCGAGCCTGATTCCGGCGGCAAGCGCGACCGAGCAGTCGGCATCGGAGGAGCTCGCGGAGGCGGAGCTGGTTGGCAGCGAGTTCGAAGCTAAGCCAGCGCCAAGCGCTGCTCTGATTGCCAGCCGCAACCAGCGCGGGCTGCTGCGCTTGGTTCCTTCGTCGGCGCTGAGGCCAGGGATCGCGCTTGCGATGATCGCGCTTGCCTACGGAAGCTTTATGTCGTTCGTCGTGCTGCTGCTCGACTTTGAAGGGATCGGCAACGGCGCGGCAGTTTTCACTGCCTTCACGGCGTCGTTTGTGATCACAAGGCTGCTGCTCTCGTCGATCCCTGACCGGATCGGTTCGCGGCCAACGGTGCTGATTGCCGGTCTTGTGCAAGCGATCGGGATGCTGATCGTCGCGCTCGCGGGCTCGTTGCCGCTGGTTCTGGCAGGCGGAATTCTCTCCGGCGCCGGCATGTCACTGGTGTTCCCGGCGCTGGCCGTGATCGTGATCGAAAATACCGACGACTCTCGCCGCGCCACCGCGCTCGGCGCCTTCCTCGCCTTCTTCGACATTGGGGCCGGGATCGGAGCGCCGTTTGCTGGAATTATCGCCTCGGCTGGATCGGGTAATAACTACGCGGCCGCCTTCATCGCCGCCGCCGCGATCAGCGCCGGCGGCGCGATGCTCGGCTTCTTTGGAACCGGTGGCAACCGCAGGATCAAAGATGGCTGAAATCCTCGCTATAGCGCACCCTGACGGAGGAACGATTGGCGTCTTCGCCGACGCTGCTTGCGAGCAACCGGTGGAAATCGAGTATTGGCTTCCGGCTCAGGGCGGCGAGCCCGCAAGGCCACTCGATCACTATTCAGGGCTCGTCGTTCTCGGCGGCGATGAGAACATCGATGAGGTTGATCGCTACCCCTATCTCGAGCGTGAGCTCGAAGTCGTGCGCGATTGGATTGAAAGTGAGCGACCACTGTTGGGCGTATGCCTTGGCGGCCAGATGATCGCGGCCGTCACCGGCGGCTCCGTGTTCAAGGCCAGTGAGCGCGAGTTTGGCTGGGCTGAGATCGAGGTTCTCGCTGCTGCCCACGACGATCCGGTTACTGGCTTTGGCCCGGAGAAACTGACCGGGCTGGCCTGGCATGACTACGCCTTCGAGCCGCCGCCCGGCTCGACGACGCTGGCCAGCAACTCGGCCTGCGTGCAGGCCTTCCGCTACGGCGAGGCGTGGGGATTCCAGCACCACCCGGAGATTGAAGCCTCGGTGCTCGATCATTGGCTGGCGCCAGTGCTCACGGGGGAGAGTGACCCGGCGCGCCGTGAGCAGGCCGAGCTGCTCGAAGCCGGTCGCGCCGCCCACATGCCGGCTTGGAACGATTACGGCCGCGAACTCTTCCGCCGCTTCGCTAAACGCTGCCACTGACTGCGGCGCTCAAGCCGCGGTGGCCAAGGGCTAGTTCAACGCGGCCGGCGTCTCCACGATCGGCAGGCCGCCCTCAGCCATCCAGCTTTTTAGCTGACGGTGCATTGTCGCGGCGCCAACGATCGGCTCAGCCGATTCGCTCCAGCTGCTGGGCACGACGGCAAACGGATGCATCTGCGCTCCGCCGAGCCCACCGTGCGAGCCCATGAAATCCTCGAACGGCACTATTTCATCCTCGGCCGGCAGGTAGGCGCCGCTGACCAGCAGGTCGGGGCAGTGGCTGAAGCTGTCGTGGCGGCGCAGGTGGTCGGCGGCGTTGGCGCCGAAGTCAGCGATTGGATTAACGCCATTGACGCTGTCATTACTCAAGCGGTAGCTGCCTTCGGCGCCGAGCACGACCGCCCCTTCGGCCTCTGAGCGAACCATCACCCAGCCGATATCTGGGTGGGCGGCGAGCGAGGCCACCAGGCCCGGGTGCTGCCGTTCAATTTCCTCCAGCGTCAAACGGCCGGGCGTGCGCGGGAATGAGATCAGGCCGAGGCAGCCGGAGGCCAGCACGATCACCTCAGGCCTCTCGTCCTCAGCGGCGTTGGTGATCGCCTGGTGCTGCTCCTGGGCCTCGCGCCCTGAGCCCAGCGCGACGCCGTCATCACCGACGAAGCTGCGCGTGGCCCGCGCCACCATCCGCCCACCGGCGCTGTCGTCGTTGCCCAGCTCGGTCAACCAGCCGCCGATCTCACCCCATGATTCGGCAACGGCCGGCGGAGCGCTCACGCCGCCGTCGCCGGTGCAGGCCTGCTCAACTACCTCGTCCAGCGTGATCCCGCAGCGCTGCCGGAACGGCCGCCCTTGCGACTGGCCGTGGTCGGAGAGAACGACGATCTCGTAGGGCCGCGGCGCCTGCGGCAGCGCCCGCTCAAGCCGCAGCAGCTGGCGGTCAAGCCGCCTCAGGACGGTCAAGGCGTCGGGCGCGCGGATCCCCGAATGGTGCGCAACCTCGTCGTAGCCGACATAAGTTGAGTAGGCGACCGGCACGCCCTCAACGATGTCGGCGAGCAGCGTCGCCGTGTTCAGTTCGCGCATGACGACCGTCATCGCAGCTCGCAGCAGCGGATATACGCCTCCGCGGTGGACGTGCTCCTGGCCTGAGCGAATTTGCCGCCAGTAAGCGAGCTTCTCAAGCATCATGTCGTGAACAGAGAGCACCAGCGTGCGCGTCATTCCCGACGGGTCGGAGAAGAAGGCGAAGAACTCACTTGAATGCGAGCGCTGCTTATCGCGCACCACGCTGAGCGTTGCCGAGGCCCGCGGCGCGTCGCCGGAGAGCAGGTTGCCGCGGCTGGTTCCGCCAACCGCCAGCAGGCCGCTGCCGGTGCTGGCGCGGCGCTCCATCTCAGCCGTGTCGGCAACGCTACTGGAAACCATCAGCACGCCACGCTCCTTCTCATACCAGCGGAAGGCAGGCATGTTCTCGTTGCTGCCGAGTAGCAGGCCGGCTTGGCTGGCGCCGGTTTGGCTTGAGAGGTCGCACTCCCAGCCGACAATCCGATGGCTGCCGTCGGCGAGCCAGCGGGCGATCGTCGGCGCGTAACCGGCGGCGACCGCTTCGCGTAGAACCTGCTCACCGAGCCCATCGATCTCAAAGAAGATCACTCCCGGCACGTCGGTTTCGTTGGCGCCGCGAGCCTTGCGCATCCGCCTGCGCACCACGCGCAGGTGATAGGCATCGCCGTCGACATCGAGTAGCGTGCCGGCGATTGTGCTGACGACCGTCATCAGCAAGGCAACAAAGAACGAGCCGAGCACGGTTGGCTGGCTCTGATCGACGACGCTGAGCGAAAGCCAAACCATTGCCGTTGTCGCAATAAGTGAGAGCAGGCCGAACGTCACCACCGTGAGCGGCAGCAGCAGCCGCGTTATTAGCGGCCAGATCAAGGAGCCAAAGATCGCCAGCACAATGACGACGTCGAGCGCCGCTACAAACGACGGAACGTCGATCTCGGGAATGATCGCCGCCGCCCCCCAAAGCGTCAGCGCCTGAATCAACCCAAGTGCGATCACGCGCACTACGAAGCCGAAAAGCCGACGGCGCGCGGGTGGCTGGTTGGTGAGGGCAGCGGGCATTGTAACCATTTCCTTCGTGGCAATAAAGTGCGTTATGTGCGAGGCTACCGCGCTATGAGCTCAGACTCCGAAGGCAAGACGAGCAAGCAGCCCGAAGACAAGACGACCGAGCAGCCGCCGCGAGCGAAGCCGGCCAGCGACGACCAACCGACCGTTGTCACGCCAAGCGGTGAGACGCCGTGGCAGCGCTCCCGCGGCCGCCGAATCTCCGTTCACCTGCTGGTCGTTTTCGCGACGATCTTCACTATACTTGCCGTCTTTGCGAACTGGACGCGTCAACAATTGCTTGACACCAACCAGTGGACGAAGGCCAGCTCAGAGCTGATTGCCAACCCTGCAATCCGCGACCAAGTAGCGATCTACCTCGTCGACCAGCTCTACACGAATGTTGACGTTCCGGCTGAGATCAAGTCGGTTCTTCCAAAGGATCTCCAGCCGCTAGCGCCGGTCGCAGCGGCAGGCGCCCGCGACCTGATCACCCAAGCAGCCAACGCAGCGCTTGAGCAGCCCGCCGTTCAGTCGGTTTGGACCGACGCGAACAAACTCGCACATGAGCAGTTCGTTCAGGTGATCGACGGTGGCAACAGCTACGTCAGCACGACCAACGGCGACATCACCATAAATCTCGGAACAATCCTCGGCAAGATCGCCACAAACGTTGGCTTGCCGAGCACGATCGTCGCCAAGATTCCGCCTGGCGCCGGGCAGGTAACGGTCGTTCAGTCGAATGATCTCAAGCAGATTCAGCAGGCCGCGAAAGCGCTGAAGACCTCATCGGTGATCTTGAGCGTTCTCGCCTTCCTGTTCTTCGTCTTTGCCGTCGCGCTGGCCGCTGGCCGCCGCGCAAACACGCTCGTTGAGGTTGGAGCCGGAATGATCGTTGCCGGCCTCGCGGTCGTGCTGCTGCGCGCCGCCGCCGGCGACGCGATCGTCAACGCGCTCGTGACTGATCTCTCACTCCAGCCGGCCGCCAACGCTGCTTGGGAGATTGAAAGCACGCTGCTCGAACAGCTCGCCACACAGGTGATTGTGATCGGTGTGATGTTGATCATCGCCGGCCTGCTCGGCGGGCCAGCAAAGGCTTCAAAGGCCGTCCGCGGCTGGTTTGCGCCGGTGCTGAACGGCTATCCGGAAGCTAGCTACGTTGGCGTTGCGCTGCTCGTCCTGCTGTTCCTAATCTGGTCGCCGATTCCGGCCGCCAGCCGCGCCTCCTTCATCATCATCTTCATCATCCTCGTCTTCCTCGGGCTCTACATGCTGCGGCGCGAAACTCTGCGCGAATTCCCCGGTTCCGCGGGGGCAAGCGGAGATTCGCTGCGCGTCGGCGCGGCGAAGATCGGCGCTGTGTTCAGCCGCGCCGGCGCCGCGGTGAAGGAGACGACCTCAAAGGCGGCTCACGACGTCAAGGAACGGACGGCCAAGCATAAAAATACAGCGGCGGCGTCCACTGGCGGCGGTGAGAGTCAGAAGATGGCCGACCTCGAGCGGCTTGTCGCGCTGCGCGACAGCGGCGCGCTAACCGACGAAGAGTTCGCCGCCGAGAAGGCGAAGATTCTCGCCGGCGGCTCCTGACCGCGACGGTAAACGGTTAGGCAGAGGGCTGCGGCCCGGGCTGAGCCCGCGGCGCTGACGGGATGCTCGGCGCGGTCAGCTTCTGCTCTTGGCGCTCGGGCGCGATCTCGATCACGTTCCAAGCCAAGTGAAGCCGCTGCAGCAACCCAACGAGCATCCCTGACGTATCAACTTCCGAGCGGCGCAGCCCGTGTTTGGCCGAGCGCGGGAAGGCGTGGTGGTTGTGGTGCCATGACTCGCCGAACGATGGGATCGCAAGCCACCATACGTTGGTTGAGTGATCCTCAACATCGAAGCGCCGGTTGCCGAAAAAGTGGCAGACCGAATTGACCGACCAAGTGACGTGACTTTGCAGCAGCACTCGAATCAAGCCACCCCAGAGCAGCCCAGTCAGGCCGCCGTAAATCGTGCCGGTGATCGCCACACCGAGGCCGAACGGGAGCGCCGCGGAGACGAGGATGAAGAACGGGAACGAGTAGTGAATTACGCGCATTCCGCGATCTTCGCTGAGGTCGATCGCGTACTTCTTGTGCGTCGCCATTCCATGAACGCGCCAAGTCCACCCGACGTGCGCGTGCCAGAGGCCGCGGACTGCGCCGAGGAAGCCTGATCCGTGGCCGACGTGCGGGCTGTGCGGGTCCCCCTCCTGATCCGAGTGGGCGTGGTGCTTGCGGTGATCGGCGACCCAGTCCATTGGCCCGCCTTGAATCGCCATCGAACCAAAGATCGCAAAGATGTACTCGATCGGCTTGTAGGTCTCAAACGAGCGATGGGTTAGCAGACGGTGGTAGCCGACGGTAATCCCAAGGCCGCAGATCAGATACATCACGGTGAAGACGATTAGGTCGCTCCAAGCCAGCAGATCGTGGTTGATCGCTACCGGGATCAAGGCGATCAGCACGATAACGGGGCCGAAGACGGCAACTAGGTTGGCGTACTTGTCGACCTTGCGCATTGGGTGATCCTACGGCATTGCCCGATCACCGTAACTATTGGCGCGTTGACGGGTTCTAAGAGGTGGGATGGGACGAGCAACTAAAGACCGAGTGCTGACCGCGGCGATTGTCGCCGCGGCGCTCTGTGCCCTCGCTCCCGCTGCCGCTGCCGGCGCAACAAGCCCTGCGAAGCCGGCCGCCGGCAACGTCGGAGCGCGGCAGGTTGCCGTGCTGCGCAACGATGGCCGCCGCGCAAACCTGGCGCCGCAGCGGCTTGCGCTAAGCGGCCGCCGAGTGAAGATCTATGCCGCGTTCTCGGTTCCTAAGTCTTGGGCGGGGAAGCCGGTGTCACTGGTGCTGACAACGCAGAAGAGCGTCCGCGTGACGGTCAGTGCTGTGCGCGCCGGGGCGCTGCGCTCGCTGCGCTGGACCGGCCGCCCGCGTAGCCGTGGTGGCTCGGTCACGAGCGATCTTCTTGCCGGCCAAGCGATGTCGGTGACACTGCCGCAGCGGCCAAGCTCCGGCCGACTCGTGCTGGAGATCAGCGCGCGCGGCCGTGCGGCGATTAGCTCCATCTTGCAGATCACGCCTCGGCGCGACCCGCGGCCCGTAGACGACCCGGCAGACCCAGCAGACCCAGCAGACCCCGCAGACCCAGCAGACCCCGCAGACCCCGCAGACCCGGCAGACCCAGCAGACCCGGCAGACCCAGCAGACCCCGCAGACCCAGCCGACCCAGCAGACCCAGCAGACCCCGCAGACCCAGCAGACCCAGCAGACCCCGCAGACCCCGCAGACCCAGCAGACCCCGCAGACCCCGCAGACCCAGCAGACCCAGCAGACCCGGCGTCACCATTCGCAGAGCTCGCGCCGCAGCTGATCGGCGCGCCGAGCGCAGGCGCGGCGGCGTTGACGGAGGCCTCGGGGCTGGCCGAGAGCGCGATCAACCCAGGTGTCTACTGGACTCACAACGACAGCGGCGACCGCGCCCGCCTGTTTGCGATCGACGCGGCGAGCGGCGCACTCCGTGCGACCTTCGAACTTCCCTCGGTAAGTGCAACCGATTGGGAGGATCTGGCGATCGCTCCTGACGCAGACGGCAACGACGCCTTTTACATCGCCGACACCGGCGACAACAGAGCTGCGCGCAGCTCGGTCAAGATTTACCGCGTCGCCGAGCCAAGCATTCCGGCCGCCGGCGGCACGGCGGTGACTATTAACGCGGGCGCCGTTAGCTCGCAGCGGCTGACCTACCCGGGTGGCCCCCGCGACGCCGAATCTCTGGCCGTCGGCTCCGACGGCGCGCTGACAGTAATCTCCAAGCGCGAGGCGCAGGTAGGCGTTTATCGACTGACCGATCCGCAGTTCGCCGGTGGTAGCTCACAGCTCAGCTTCGCTGGGCAGCTCCCCTTGACGTGGGTCGTCGGCGCGTCAGCATCTCCGGACGGCTCGTTCGTGCTGGTGAAGACGCCAAGCGCAGTGCGCGGCTACGCGATCGCTAGCGATGAGAGCGTCGCCGACGCCTTGGTGCGTGGCGGCGCCGGCGTCAACCTTCCCTACAACGCCGAGCCTCAAGGTGAAGCGGTTGCCGCTTCGATCAGCGGCCGAGGCCACGCAACACTCTCCGAGGGAATCTCGCAGCCGCTACAGCAGTGGCTTTGGTAGGGGAAGCGCTCTAGGCGACGTCGAGAACTACTTTGCCGGTGGCGCCACGGCTGTCGATCAGCTCCAGGGCAGCGGCGGCGTCCTCCAGCGCGAAATGGGCACCAACAGGCGGCTGCACGAACCCCTTCTCGATCAGCTCGGCAACTGCATCGCCGGTAGCTTTTACCAGCGCCGGGTTGCCGAGAACCGAAGCTCCCCAGCCGGCGCCGATCACGGAGGTGTTGTTAAGCAGCAGCCGGTTGACTTTCACCTCGGGAATCGATCCGCCGGTGAAGCCGACGACGACCACGCGGCCGTTTTCCTTCAATGAACGGAGACTGTCGGTGAAGCGGTCACCGCCGACCGGGTCGAGCACCATGTCGGCGCCCCCGAGCGCCACCACCTCGTCCTTCCAGTCGCCGTCGGAGCGAACCACCTCGTCGGCGCCTGCCTCGCGCGCGACCGACTCCTTCTCGTCGCTTGAGACAACGGCGATCGTGCGCGCGCCTAGCCCCTTGGCGACCTGGATCGAGGCCGTGCCGACGCCACCAGCGGCGCCATGGACGAGCACCGTCTCGCCGGCGCGCAGTTGGCCGCGGTGAACCATTGAGAAGTGGGCGGTGTGGTAGTTGAGCACGAGCGCGGCGCCTTGACCGTCGTCGAGCGAATCGGGCAGCGCGAAGGTGAAGTGGACCGGAGCCACGGCAACCTCGGCAAATCCCCCGAGCATGCAGAAGGCGGCAACGCGCTGGCCCGGCTCGAAACCTGAAGCGGCCGAAGCGCTACGGACGACTCCCGCAACCTCACTGCCGGGAACGAAGGGCAGATCAGGCTTAATCTGATACTCGCCACGCGTCTGCAATAGCTCGGGAAAGGCGACCCCGGCTGCGGTGACGTCAACGACGACGCCCTCTCCCGGCGTCATCGGGTGGCCGGCGGAAGCGTCCGGCTCAGCAATCTCAACCAGCTTCAGTGCGCTCGCCGGGCCTGTCAGTTCGGTGATCTGGATAGCTCGCATAAGGCCGCTCAACCTAACAGACCAACGCCCGCGGGCGAGCTTGGAGGATCAAGGCAAGCCATCCAGTATAAAAGCTTATGACTTTGGTTCTCTACCGGCTCGGAAGATGCTGCGCTCGCCACCACTGGATTGTGATCGTCTTCTGGCTGGTGGTCGTCGTCGCGCTCGCAGGCTGGGTCAAGAGCAGCGGCGGAATGGTCTCCGCCAACTCGGTCAATCTGCCCAACACACCAAGTCAGAAGGCAACCGATCTACTGACCGCAAAAGTCCCGGCGCTGCTCAAGCCGACCAGCTCAATCGTTGTCCGTTCGGCCAACAAGGGCCCGTTGACCAGTCCGGCGAACAGCGCCGCGATCGCTTCAGCGGTAGAAGCCGCAAAGAAGTCACCTGAGGTCGAGACTGTCGTCAGCCCGCTCCCATCGACCCCCGCCTCGCAGGCCGCCGGCGCGCTCGTTAGCGCCGATCAGAAAACGGCGCTAATACAGGTCACGCTGACGCCGGAGTTCGCGATTCCAACTGCGGTCGAAGCGAACAACCTCGTAAAGCGGATCGAAAAGCCGCTCGGTGCAGCGGGGCTCGAGAGCGCCGCCGACGGCAGCCTTGGCGCGGTAGCGGTAGACCCCAACGCCGCCTACCTCTCGTTCGCGATTGGGATCGCCGCAGCGCTAATCGTGCTGCTGCTGACCTTTGGCTCGGCCGTAACGATGCTGCTGCCGATCATTACTGCGATCTTCGGCGTCGTGATCGGCACGATGGTGATCACGCTTCTGTCGCACATCAGCAGCGTCCCTTCTTCGGTCGGCGCGCTCGGCGGCATGATCGGGCTTGGCGTCGGGATTGACTACTCGCTCTTCGTCCTCTCCAGACACCGTGAACAGCTCGCCGAAGGGATGGAGATAACGGAGTCGATCGGCCGCTCTGTTGCGACCTCCGGCGGCGCCGTGCTTTTCGCTGGAACGACCGTCGTGATCGCGCTCTGCTCGCTGGCAATTGCCGGCATCCCGATCGTCGCCCAGCTCGGCTACCTCTCGGCGATCTTCGTCGTCACCGCGATCCTCTCGGCACTGACGCTGCTGCCGGCGGTGCTCGGTCTGCTTGGCAGGCGCTATGACGCGCTGCGACTGCCGTGGCTGCATGGCCGCACCTCGAAAGCGGTCGATCATGACAAGGGCGGCTGGGCGCGCTGGGCGGGCGGCATCGCGCGCCACCCATGGCCGCCACTGATCGCCGCGATCGCAATCTTGGCCGTCATCGCCGTGCCCACGACGAAGATGATCTTCGGCCAGATCGACACCGCTGCCGGCGCGAAGGATTCACAGGCAACGAAGGCTTACAACCTCAATTCGGCCGGATTTGGAGAAGGCAGCAATGGCCCGATCCTGATCGTCGTCAAGCTCAAAGAGGACGGCAGCGACGCTGCGGCGCTAGCGAAGCTTGAGAAGGCGATCGCAGCAGACCCGGACGTGCTGGCTCCCCCGGCGCCGCCGCTCTACAGCGCCGACCGCTCGACCGCAGTTGTAACTGTGATCCCGAAATCGGCGCCTCCCTCGGACGCGACCCAGGCGCTCGTTGACAGGCTCCGCGTGCTGGCACCCGAAGACCTCGCCGCCACCGGCCAAGTCCCTTACGTCGGTGGGCAGACAGCCGCCTTCATCGACATCGCAGAGGAGATCAAGAAGAAGCTGCCGCTCTCGATCCTGATCGTCGTCGCGCTCAGCTTCCTGCTGCTGATGGTTGCCTTCCGATCGGTTCTGGTTCCACTGCAGGCGGCGTTCATGAACCTGCTTGGCGTAGCCGCCGCCTACGGGATGCTGGTCGCCGTCTTCCAGTGGGGCTGGGGAACCGGGCTGATTGGGCTCGACGGCTCGGTGCCGATCGTCTCGTTCGTGCCGC
Organism: Actinomycetota bacterium; assembly: GCA_005798685.1. Lineage (GTDB taxonomy): Bacteria > Actinomycetota > Thermoleophilia > Solirubrobacterales > Solirubrobacteraceae > F1-60-MAGs163. The sequence continues at coordinate 12,794 of SYIT01000059.1, forward strand.
TGATGATGTTCGCAATCCTCTTCGGCCTCTCGATGGATTACGAGGTCTTCCTCGTAACCCACATTCAGGAGGAGCACGAAAACGGGGCCGACAACGAAACAGCCGTGGTGCGCGGCCTCTCACGCAGCGCCCGAGTGATCACCTCGGCGGCGCTGATCATGGTCTGCGTCTTCCTTGGCTTCGTCACCGACCCCGACCCAACGACCAAGCAGTTTGGCCTTGGCTTAGCCTTTGCGGTCGCGATCGACGCGACGATTGTGCGCTGCGTGCTTGTGCCGGCGCTGATGGTGATCGTCGGCAAGCGAAACTGGTGGCTGCCGAGCTGGCTCGCGAAGATCCTGCCGAAGGGCAGCGTTGAGGGAACCGGCTTCTTCCGCGAGCTGGACGCCAAGCAGAAGGCGCAAGGCCAGCAAACCTAGGCTGGCAGCAGCTCATCATCGAAGCCCTCGGCCTCTCGTTCGAGCTCGATGTCAGGATCGACGTCGCCTGCAACACGGCCGGAGCGCAGGCGCATCGCGATCAGCGGGAAGAAGAGCGTTGAGAGGATCGCCGCACCAACCAGCGCCGCTGAGCTTGAAGCCTTCATCTCACCAGCCTCGACGGCAACCGTCGTGATCGCCACGACGAGCGGCAGCTGCGTTGCTGAATAGAACGCGAGCGCAAAGCGGTCGCGAAGCTCAAGCACGCCCCGATAGAGCAGGATCGCGGGGACTCCGCGCACGACTAAGAAGAGGGCGACGAAAAGCGGCAGTTTGAGCAGCCCTTCGGTGCTCCCGATCAGCGAGTCAAGGTCGAAGTTCAGCCCGCTGTAGATAAAAAAGAAGGGGATCAGGAAGCCGTAACCGATGCCAACTAGTTTCGATTCAAGCACCGCTACTTCGCGCCCCCGAACGGCAAGACGAACAATCATCCCCGCCGCGAACCCCCCGAGCAGCAGCTCGAGCCCAAGCCCCGAAGCAAAGAAGACGAGCACGAAGATCATCACTACGGCCACACGAACCGCTAGCTGGCTGCTGGACTCGAGTGTGCTCTCGAGCGCGCCCCAAGAGCGTGGAACCAGGCGTACCGTGGCGAATGCTGCGATCACGGCAATCACGATGAAGCCAATCAGGATCTCGAAATTCTTCGCAGTCGTCGTCGTCAAGACGAGCGTAAGCAGCAGAATCGGCCCGAATTCGCCGATCGCGCCGGCACCAAGGAGGTAGGTGCCAAAGCGCGTTCGCATTTCGCCAGCGTCGCTGATGATCGGAACTAGCGTGCCGATCGCCGTCGTCGCCATCGCCGAGCCGACGTAAAGCAGTGACAGCACAACGCCAGCCCAAGCCAAGATCCCGCCAAGGCCGTAGGCAAGAACAAGTGAGAGAATCCAGCCAGCGAGCGCGAGGTTGAGCGCCTTTCCGCGGATCCTTTGAAAGTCAATCTCGTAGCCAGCGAAGAAGAACAGCATGCCAAGGCCGAGGTTGGCAAAGAACTGAATGAAGGCATTTGGCGAAGCGATCCCCAATACCTGTGGTCCGATCAGGATGCCGAGCAGGAGCTCCAGAACGACAACCGGGATCGCCACTCGCGGCCCAATCAGCGCGACTACGAGCGCCGCCAATGCGGCGGCGCCCACGATCACAAGAAATGATGTCTCGTCGACTTGGAGGCCGGACGAGGTAACTGCAGTGATGAATGTCATCGGCGGCCGCGGGGCCTAACCGGTGGCGAGATCAGCTCACCCTAGTTTGTCGCCGCCTGACCAACCGCTTCGCCTTCGGCTGTGGAGAGCGTGCTCAGCACCGTCTGGAATGCCGAATCTTCGGCGGGTGCAAGCTCATCGGAGCTGTTGACTTCCATCTGAACGTCAAGTGACTTACCACTCAGATTGCCTTTCACCGTGCAGGTGAAGGGCGTTTCTTTCTCAACGTTGCTCGGGCACTTGAGGTCAACGCCCGCGTCGGTGGCCGCTGAACCGGTGAAGCCAGCATCGCTCAGCTGGGACTGGACCTGCGAGTTGACATCTTTATTGAAGGTGCTAACTGCGTCGGTTGGGTCGTATCCGCCGCAGGCGGCAAGCGCGACGGTTGCTGCTGCTGCTGCGAATCCTGCTGCGAGCTGCTTAGCCATAGAGCGTTCCTTTACGTGAGCTGTTAATGGAGCGGCAAGGGTTTCACAGCCGTCCGGCAATGTCAAAGCGGCTTCGCGCCGCTAGAGATCTTGATCCGCTTGCGGCCGCGTCGCGATATCAACCTCTAAATCGTCGATCGCCTCGCGCAGCGCCTCTATGTGAGCGAGCACCTTCGGATCTGAGATCAGGATGCCGTCGTCGGCCAGCGCCGACGCTCGCTGCCGCGCATTCTCAGCTTTGTGGGCGGTGTCGAGGCTGTTGAGGACGACGCCGATCACCATGTTGAAGACGATGAAGGTGGCGATCAGAACAAAGCTGATGAAGTAGAGCGCCACCCAAGGGCTGAGGTCCAGCAGTGGGTACATGATGTCCGGCCATCCCTCGAGCGTCAGCACGGTGAAGAGCGTCAGCATCGAGCGGCCGATGTTGTTCCAGTACTCCGGCGCGGCATTGTGAAAGAACGACCAGCCGGCCATCCCGTAGAGGAAGAGCAGAACTATCGTCAGCACGAGCAGCCCGCTGAGCGGCCGCAGCGCCGTCATTAGGCCACGGGCGAGGATCTGCAGGTCAGGCAGATAGCGCAGGATGCGGGCGATCCGCAGCACCCTCAGCACCCGCAGGATCGCCGTCTCGTTGGAAAGGCCCGGGATCAGAACGCTGCCAATGACGACGAGGTCGAAGATGTTCCAGCCCGACTTGAAGAAATCGGCCGGGTCGCGGCCGTAAGAGATGATGCGGATCACCAGCTCGACCACGTAGATCGCGAGGCAGATCTTGTCGATCAGCGCGAGCGTCGGGCCGAGTGATTGTTCGACGCTGCCGAAGGTGAACATCCCGAGCGAAATCGCGTTGACGATGATCACGCCAACAATGAAGAACTGAAACCGCTCGCTGTCGATGATCAAGCGGCAGCGGCTGACGATCGCGCCCGCCGGGCGCGCTCCATCTTTAGCCTGAGCGTTTACCACTGGCGGGGCGGTCATCTAGCGCTTCAGTAAAGCACTAGGCCCCACCAGAGCGCTCCAGCAGACTATTTTCCGCTCAGTCGGTTGTTGCGCAGGATTGTCTCGACGATCGCGCTTGGGTCGAGCTTTCGTTTGCCGGCGGCTACCGCCGACATGTCAAGGCCCGCGGGGGCGGTGAAGAGGCAGGTCGTTCGTCGCGGACCCATCTTCAGCGTCAGCAGGTATTCGCGCAGCGGATCGTCGACGCAGTCGGACTCAGTCCGAAGGAAATTGACGTGATTGCCGCCCAGCTGGGTGACCGCGAAGGCGCTCGGGAACGTCCTAATCATCGCCCGGCCCCAGACCAGCGGCGTGGCGGGATCGGCGCTCGAGTTGGAGATCGCCAGCTTGAGGTTCCTGATGCGGGCGAGACTGGCCCTAGATGCGAGCCTCGGGATAGGATCGGGCCGGAAGCTGAAGCCGACACAGGCGTTTACGGTTGGAGTGACCAGACGCCCCCCGAAGACCGGAGCCCGCGATACGACTTTGCGAACGATCTGCGCGCGCTGGCGGGCTCCCGGATGGCCAGCGTAATCTAAGCAGTTGATCGCGTAGTTTTCGTTGCCGCCTTTCCCTCCGGCGCCTTCGGGCTCTGCGCCAAGGAGGGTGCGCAGCGCCGCGCGGGCCTGATCGCCGCCGGCGCCGACGATGCGGGCCTCGGCTACCAGCTTGGCCACCGGGATGATCTGCGGCCAATTACGTTGCGAGTTTACGAGCGGATAAGCGAGCGTAGTAAGCCAGTTGTTTGCGCTCACCCAGGCGCTATTTCCGGCTGTTCCGATGTCCAGCGGAGAGGCGAGGAGGCTATTGCGGGTGGAGATGACCGCTGCGTAGGAGGCAGGGCTGACCGAACGGATGAAGCGCAGCGTCTCGTCGACAGCTCTATCGGTGCCCCACTCCTGATAACTGGCCCAGGTGAGGTTCGGCGCGACCGTTCCATCGAGCAGTATTGCCCGCACCCTTCGCGGATAGCGGTAGGCGTAAACGCTGCCGATCGTCGCTCCATAGCTCATCCCCCAGAAGGTCAGCTTTGAATCAGCGACCGCGGCCCGCATTGCGTCGAGATCGCGGATCACATTGTTGGTGCCAACGTGGGCGATGAAGTCGGCGCTCTTCCTCTGGCAGGCCCGGTTTGCCGCGCCGGTTATGCGCGCCTGCTGTACGGAGAGCCTGACCCAGTTGACCCTGAGGGTGTTGGGAGGGGCGACGGCCCCAGCCGCTTTGCAGTCGAAGGCCGGGCGGGTTTCGCCGACCCCGCGCGGGTCGAAGCCGACAAGGTCAAACGATTCCCGCAGCGATTGCGAGTTAGCCGGGATATCCCAGCTGGTTCGCCCTACCTCCCCTGGGCCGCCAGGGTTGGTGAAGAGCGTGCCGGTCTTCGTGCCCGCCGCCGGAAGCTTCTGTAGCGCCAGCGTGAACTGCTTGCCGTTTGGCTTGCCGTAGTCGTAAGGAACCTTGAACGTCCCGCACTGAAGCGTCGGAAAGTCCTCGAGCGGGCAGGCAGTCCAGCTGATCTGCGCGGCTTGGGCGCTTGCCCCGGAAACGGGACCGAAAGCGGCCACAAACGCAGCGACGAACAGGAACGAGGAAAGTTTCTTAAACGAGATGATCGCGCCACTGTACATACCCGAGCCATTAGCTGCGACGGCTCGACGCAAGCCCTCCACCGGACTCGAACCGGTGACCCCTTCCTTACCATGGAAGTGCTCTACCAACTGAGCTAGGAGGGCGCAGGCTCGGAGGATAGCCTGCGAGCGCCGCAGCCCATGCCGCGCTTAGCGCCGCTATGCGCTACTCGCGAATGCGGATTGACCCAGCGCCAACAGACTTCGTGTCGATCAAGCGCGCGACAATGCTCTTGCCCTTCGCCCGGGCCAAGAGCCGCAGCGAGACTTTCGTCAAGGTCATCTTCAAGGCGGCTGTTCCCCCAGCGGGGATCGCAGGGCTGACAACGCGGTAAGCGCTGCCGTTCGTGAGCTTGAGGCGAAACTGTTTACTTGGGCAGATTCCAGCCGATACGCAGGCAAAGCGAAGTGTGATTGCCCTTCGCACGACCTTGATGCTGGTGCCCTTTGCGTAGCTAAGTGAAACCGTGCCCGGCGGGGCAGGCAGCGGGGCGGGAACCAGCGACGCGGCTGCCCGCTTGATCACGTCGAAAGCCGCTTTGCGCCTGACCAGCGGGTTCGGTGGCAGGGGGTCGGCCGCGCTGAGGAACCCTTCCGATGCAAAGGCGCCCGGTCCCCAGTCACGCTGGGTGACGAAGATCATCTGCGCACCCGCACCCACGATTCCGGACATCGTCGCCTCTAGGAACGCTGCCTGCGCGGCCTCGCCGTCACGGTACTTGGCGTCAAATTGAAAAGCCGTTTCAGCCGGGTAGCCAAACTCCGTAAGCCAGAGCGGACCGTCAATGCCGTGCGAGGTGAAGTATTTGCGCCAACGGTCGACTAGCGTCGCCGCCGCGCGCGCCGACGTCCGCAGATGAATTGTGCTGATGTCAATCTTGGCTGGAAGGGAGGAATCGGCGGCGAGAACGGCGTCGGTGAATTTGGTGTCCGAGATCCGCGCCACCCCTCCGATCGCCACGCGAGCCCGCGGGTTGGCGCCGTGTATGCCGTCGGCGGCCGCGGCCAAGGTGCGAGCGTACTGCTGCGCGTTGCCGTAGAAAGCGCGTGCGGTGTCCGGCTCGTTGATGATCTCAAAGACGTCGATGACCCCCGAATAACGCGCTGCCACCTCGGCGACCATCTCTTGGTAGCGGGTTAGATCAGAGGGCGGGCAATGGTAGGCATCTGCGCGCGGGGTGCCAGCAGGGCAGTCGGCAATGAACCAGGGCGTCGCGTAAAGGTTCGCGAGAATCTTGACGCCGTAACGATTGGCGAGCGCCGCGTACTGATCGGTCTGAGCCCAGTTCTTCTGGTAGAAGGGATGGCCGCGGTATTCGCCGCGCGTGAAGATCGCGGTGAGGCCGAGGTCAAGACGGATGTAGGAGGCGCCGACTGCTTTCGCTTGGGCGAACATCTCCTCTTTCGCGCTGTACGGGGTGTCCTGGTACAGCATCGAGTGCACGCCAATGTTGTTTGCTGAGGTCGCGATCAGTTCGGGGCTTGGTTCAAAAGCCGCGGCGCCGGCTAGTGCAGGCAGGATCGCAAAGGCCGCTGCCGAGCAGAGTCCCGCGCAAAGTGCTCTTGTTTTTCTACGTTTCATCATCAGCCTCGCAACCGCGCGCTACTGCCACTTGAGACCTGCCAGCAGCTATTCTGTGACACCGCGGGATCGTCGCTCACGCACGTACCAACACAAGCGGGCAAGAAAAGTTGTCGCCACCGCCCACTGCGCGCTGGTGGGCAGGGAATGAGCAAGGCGCGATGAAGGTTTAGCTTCGCGGCCGCAGCTACTGCTCCGCTACCGTGTTTAGACGACGATGAACGCTCTTCGCGCTCCCCATCTGCCCCGTGCCGTGCTGGCTGCCGCGCTTGTTTTGAGTGCTGGAGCGGCGCTGCTGCCAGCTAGCGCTTCGGCAGCGCTGAAAAAGGAGACGTGGCTCAGCGGCGTGACGATCACCGAATACTTCCCGGCCCCCGAAGCGTGGTTCGTTGGTCAGCGCGTCAACACCCCCGGCCTTTCGCGCCGGAGCCGCATCGACTGGCTCTACTCGGCGCGCGGCATGTCGATGGAAGGCGACGGCATCGGCACCAACGGCAAGCGTTACCACATCAACAATCTTGGCTCCAGCGGCTGGATTACCTCGCGCGGCAAGAACGCGAGCTTCGGAGTTGGCGGCGTCTTCTCTCCCTTCTGGCGCGGCGAGGGGTACTGGCGCTCGAAGAGTGGCAGCGTCACCTTCCCGCTTGAGACCGGCGGCTGGTACAACGGCACTGGCACCCGTTACGTCAGGCCAACCGGGATCAGCTTCGCATCGGGGCCGTCGTTGGATCTCAAGTATTACCGCAGCGTCGCCGTTGATCTCAGCCTGATCCCGCGAGGCAGCCTCGTCTACGTTCCTTCCTACAAGTCGAAGAACAAGGATGGTTGGTTTCGCGCCGATGACACCGGCGGAGCAATCGACGGCCGTCACATCGACGTTTATCGCCCGCCGCCAAGCCGCTCATCGGACCCCGGCAACTACATGACCGGGAAGAAGATCTTCGTAGTTCCGAAGAACCGGATCTCGGCCTACCTTAAGGCCAATCGCGCTGCTGCACGAAGCGCTCGCCGCTAGCTCCCAGTCTTATTTGACGAGGCTAATTCGCTCCGCATAGCCGAGCAGATCGGTCAGCGTGACGAATTTGTAGCCGCGCCCTTTTAGCGCACGGACGATCTGCGGCAGCGCGGCGAGCGTTTGCGAGCGTGGGCCGCCACCATCGTGGGAAAGGATGATTCCGCCACCCTGGGTTTGCCCCACGACGGTGCTAACGATTGAGCCGGTTCCAGGCGTTCGCCAGTCGAGCGGATCGACGCTCCAGAGCACGGAGGTCATGCCCTGCTGGTTGGCTCGGCTAACTAGATCGGCGCCGGTTGAACCATAGGGCGGCCGGAATAGGCAGGGCGTGAAACCCGTAGCGCGGCGAATTGCCGCGTTGGTTTCGCGCAGCTGCGTGCTGGCTCCCGCGCCGCCACCGCCAAGGTCAGCGTGATTCCACGAATGGTTGGCGACCATATTGCCCTCGCGGAGCATTGCCCGCACGACCGAAGCGTTCGCCGACACAAGCTGCCCGACGATGAAGAAGGTCGCTGGCACGCCGAGCTTGCGCAGCTCACGCAAAAATGCGGGCGTGTAGCTAGAAGGGCCATCGTCGTATGTCAGGGCGACCTGCTTACTACCCGACGGGCCGCGACTTACCTGGCCAGCACCGCTGCGCTTGCAGCCTGTAGTCACCACGTCCCAAACGCGCGCGCCGTAGCTGCCCACTCGCGGCAGGCGGTGTTCGCATGGCCGCGCCAGCACCGCTGCCGAGATGATCTTCGCGCCCGACCAAGTTATCTTCGCGGCCTTCGCCTGCTGGGCGCTGCAGCCGGCGGCCGTCGCCTTCACGTAAACGTCGGCAAGGCCGACCTTCAGCTTCGCCTCGGCGGGCTCAAAACGCAGCCGAAGCTCGCTCTCGCGCGGCTGGCTCACGCTCCCCTCGAGGCGCTCGCCACGCGAGACAATTCGCCACTTGCCATCTGCTCGCGTTACACAGACCGCTCGCGCCGTAAGCGAAGCCTGCTCAAAGATCGTGCAGATCTGACCGCCATTCACCTCAGCGAGCAGCTGCGGCGTAATCGGCTCGGCCGAGCGGTAGACGATCTCCAATTCACGGCTTCGCTGGCCGAACGAGCTGCTGATCAGGTCGAGCGCGCCGCCCTCGGGCTTAACGGTGTGCGGCTCCCCGCCCTGCGTTGTGGCCGCGCTGGCGCTGGCCGCGAAGCAAAGCGACAGCGCGACGCAAACCGCTGCTAACGGCGTGCGCACTTAACCTGCCTTAACGCTCACAAGGTCGACATCGAAGACGAGCGCTGCGTTGGCAGGGATTGTGGGCGGCGAACCGGCGGCGCCGTAAGCGAGGTCGGCGGGAATGATGAGGCGACGGCGGCCGCCAACCTTCATCCCTTCAACTCCCTGATCCCAGCCGGCAATGACGCCGCCGCTGCCAAGGTCGAAGGTGAAGGGCTTGCCCGCCTTCCAGGAGCTGTCGAACTCCTTGCCGTTTGCGAACAGAACACCGACGTACTGAACTGTGACGCTGTCGCCGCTCTTGGCCTGCGCGCCGGTTCCAACAATCAGGTCCTGGACGATTAGAACCTTCGGCGCCGCACCGCTCTGGCGAGGGATCACAGGCTTGACCTTGATGTCACCCTCGCCGGGGCCGGGCGTGACCTTTACGGCTTTGACTGCTGGCGTAGTCGCATCGGTGATTGTCGGCGGGTTTGCCTGTTCGTTGGCGGCCTGCTCGGCGGCCTTGTCGGCGCCGCTCTGCGACGAACCACAGGCGGCCAGCAGCGGCAGCGCTGCGCAGAGAAGAATGGCGAAAGGAAGACGAATTTTGATCATCATCAGTTGATAGCAGTTACGGCCGCCGCCACGCGCAATATGCGGGGCAGCGGGGCGCTCAGAATCAGTCGATTACGAGGCCGAGCGTGATTCGCGTCACGCGGCCGCTCTTGGAGATCGAGAAGTCGGTCACAACCGAGCCTGATTTCCACTTGCCCAGATAACAGTGGCGGTAACCCAGCTCAGTGATACAGCGCTCGCCGGTCAGCTTTGCGGCAAGCGCACGCTCGCTTGAACCAACGCCAATCCCACCGCTTGTGCGCTCGTTGCGGCTCGTCGTTGAAAGATTCACAACCGCTGCCGCTTTGCCGGTGCCACGAAAGGTCACCTCAACGCGACCAAACTTCATCACCCGCGTCTTGCCCATGATCGGGTGGTTTGTGGTCCGGTTGCTGGTTGGGTTTCCGGCGACTGCGCGTACTTGGCTGGCGAGCATTCCGATTTTGAGGCCGCGCAGCGACTGCTGAGGCACGAGGCTCTGGACGCGCGCCAAAGCTACGCCGGAGGGGAGCGCAACCGCAAAGGCGGTCAAAATGAGAGTGAACCTCATGGTGCGAAAGCCAAGCACCGCTCAATCATTACCAAACCGCCCGACCGATGCGTCAGTTAACCGTCGGCGCTGCCACCGGTGATCCCATCGTCGGTGCTGGGCGTGAGGCGACCTGAACCAGCGGCGCGCGCGGTTGGGCCGCCGCCACGGCCGCGCAGGAGAAAGGCAAAGGCGACGGCCAGCAGCGCGCCGAGCAGCGGGCCGGCTAGATAGGCCCAGTAGTTGGCGAACCCGCCACCAACGAGATCGGGGCCGAACGAGCGGGCCGGGTTCATCGAAGCGCCGCTGACTGGCGCGGCCCAAAGACCGGCGAGCGCGATGTAGCCACCAACCGCCAGCGCGCCAATCGACCCGACGTTCTGCGCCCCGGACGAGGTGCCGAGAATCGTGCTCACAAGCCCCAGCGTGAGGACCATTTCAATCAGCATCGCCTGCCACGCCTCGTAACCTGGGCCAGGCTCGGTCGCGCCAAGGCTGCCAACGTCGCCAAGTACAGCGCGCAAAAACAGGCAAGCCAGCGTCGCGCCGATCAGCTGCACGGCGATGTAGCCCGGAACTCGCCGCCAAGCGAAGTCGCGCCTCAGACGCGTAAAGCGATCGAAAACCGTGCCTGCGACATGTGTGTCAACCCGCACATGGCTATGGCTCTTACGATGGCAGCCTCGTTAGATGGCGTTCGCGACAACCTTCAACCAGGCGATCCGATTGATGTTCCCCTCTATGACATGAGCGCCGAGGAAGTCGCAACGAGATCGATTGAGCGCTTGCCACGGAACCTCTTTGAGGCCGCGACGGCGCTAGAAAAGGATCAGCTAGCGTTGGAGGTCTTTGGCCCGACGATGCATGCGCTGGCAGTGAAAGGCAAGCTTGACGAGTGGTACCGCTTCAGCGAACACGTGACTGAATGGGAACAAGCCGAATACCTCCAGTTCTTCTAAGGGACGCTCGCTGCGAGTGATCGCAACCGCGCTCAGCCGAGCGGTGTATCGTCGTGCAAGGCAAGGAGGCGAGAGAATGACCGATATCGATTCAAGCAACGCGTCGAACGAGGCCGCGTCTAGCGGAGTGCTGACCGGACCGACTCTCGCTGAGCTGGTCGGCGTGCCGACCCTGCAGGCGATTCAGGACACCTTCGCGCAGGTATTCGGGCTGCCTACCTCAATCGTCAATGCTGACGGCAGCCCCGTGACAGCAATCACCAACCGCGTTGCGCTCTGCGAGGATCTAATTAAAGGAAGTGCGCTCGGCTGTGCGCGCTGCGACGAATGCGACCACAGCGCCTTCGCTGAGGCCAAGAGAAGCGCTGCTCCCGCGGTCTTCAAGTGCTGGAACGGCCTCTACGACGCAGCAATTCCGATTAGTCCGAAAGGCAAGACGATCGGCTACTTCCTTTGCGGCCAGATCTATTCGGAGACGCCTGATCTGATCAGCGTTGGCGAGACCGCCGCCGAACTGGGGATAGACCCGACGATCTACATGGAGCAGGCTTCGCAAATTCAAGTGATGCCCCACGAGCGCTACGAAGCGTCGATCCAAACTATGCACGTACTCGCCGGAATGATCGCCGAGCAGGCCGCGGCCTACATCGACAACATTGAGATCCTTGAACAGTCAGTGGCTGCCCGTGAAGACACACGGCTCCTGATTGACGAGCTTGACGGGATCCTTGCAGCGCTTAGAGACATCGGCCTTCAGGCCGATCACCGCGCGACCCTGCACGCGATCGCTGACAATCTCGCAGGCCTGATTCCACACGACTCTTGCGTGATTTACGGACTTGACGGCGAGCAGCTGCAGCCGCTCATCGTCCGCGATCCAAACCCCGAGCCGCTCTGGAAGTACCAGCCGACTATCGGTCAGGGGATCGTCGGCAGCGTCGCCGCGACTCGAACCGCCCGGCGCGCCGATGACGTACGCGCCGAACCTGACTTTGTGACGATTGAGGGGCTGGAGTCGGAACCGGAAGCGATGCTCGCTGCGCCGATTGTCGACAAAGGCGAGCTGTTCGGCGTCGTCGTACTCAGCAGGCTCGAGCGCCGCCTGTTCACCGACCACGAATTATCAATCCTGAGCGTCTTTGCGGCGCAGGCATCGGTTGCGATTCAGCGCTCGCAGATACAGGCAGATAGTGCGAAGCGCCTCGCCGAAGAGCGCGCGCTCGCCGACCTGCTGCGGGCGATGACCGGCCAGCTAACGCTTGAAGCGACGCTCGCAGAGATCGCCCGTGATGCTATGACGCTGCTGTCGGCAACCGGTGCCGTGGTTAGAGTCGCTGCGCCAAGCGCCGCAGCCAGCATTACACAGGGGATGGCAGACGATCAAGCGGCAGAGATCATCGACCAGCTCGAGTTGGCAATCACGGCCGCAGCCAGCAAAGATGAAGCTGAAGTAACGACGCTCAACGGCCTCTCCTGCCTGATAGTGCCGCTCCGATCTGGGCCACAGCAGCTTGGCGTAATTCTTCTAACGCGCAGCGGGAACGACCGCCCGTGGGACCTAGCGCTGGTTGAAGCGCTCGCCAGCCAAGCGTCGCTCGGAATCGCCAATCGCTTGATGCACGACCGCGAGCGCGACGCCGCCCGGCGTTACCGCGGCCTGGCCGAGCTGATATCTGACCTTGTCGGAGCCGGCAGCGAAGAGCAACTAGTTGAGCTGCTTGTCACGCGTCTCTCTTCCGTAATGAGCGCTGAGGACTGTTTTGTCGCGCTGCGCGGCACGGAGTCAGACGCGATCACCGTTCTTCAGAGAGCCGGTCGTCAGGTGAAGCGCACGGTGGTTCCGTTGGTGGGCAGCTCACGCATCGCCAGCGCACGGCTCGGAAACGAGACTGACTCGGCTCGCGCAGCGTTCGACACGTGGGCTGAGAAGATCTGGAAAGAGATTGATGGTCAGCTCAGCCTAAGGACCTGGCTAGCCGAGCCGCTCGTTACCGCGTCGGGAGTCGTTGGTGGCACTTTCGTGGCGTGGCCCGAGCAGATCACTCAAGTAGCGGAAGGCGAAGGCGACACGCTGCGAGTCGTAGCGGGTAGCGCCAGCGCACGCCTCACGGCAATCGAAAACCAAGCCGAAACCGATGATGAGCTACGCAGCAGGATCGACGAGCTTCAAGCGTTAACCCAGCTAGCGCAGCGACTGACAGGCCTCGATGACCGCACTGCGATCATTGACGAGCTACTGCTGACATTCCGTGAGTTGGCAGGCCTCGACGCCGCAGCATACTGCCACGCGGGTCGCTCTGGATCCCCAACTGTTGGCCGCGAGCTGAACCTGCCTGCTGCGACCGCTGCGGCAATCGAGGCGGAGCTGGCGCTGATCACCGACCATTCAGCTCCGCTGCTATCGAGCCTTGGGAATGGCCGCCAGCTCGTAATTTTGCCGCTCACCGGCCACCCCGACGCTCTCTTAACCGGTATCGGCGAGCAGGTTCGTGACCCCGACCGTGATCCCGTCCTCGGCGCTCTCGCCCGCTATGGCTCGGTGGCGCTCGAGCGCGTGCGGTTGCAGGAGCGTCAGCGCCGGGCGATCTCGCGGTTGGAGCGTGAGAACAGAGACGCCAGTGCCGATTACGGCCGGCTCGAGCGGATCCTCGACCTCAACCGCGAACTGACTCACGCGCTACTCAACGCATCCGGCCCGGTGGCCGTCGCAATCACGATCGGCGAGGTGCTGGGCGCCAACGTATCGATCATTGGCGCCGATGGCTCGACGCTGGCCAGCAGCAGTGAAGATGCAGCGCCAACGTGGGCTCCCGAGGTGGATCGACACCTCACCGAGACGGTTGTTAGCGAGAATCAGGGCGGCACGATGATCGCAGCGCCGGTCCTCGTCGATGACGACATCGCTGCTTGGGTCGTAGCCCACTTCCCAACGTCGGCCGGCGCAATCGAGCAGGCCGCGATTGAACACGCCGCGGTTTTGACGGCGCTCGACCACATGCGCGAGCGCACCGTTCAAGACGTGGCGACGCGCCTACGCCACGGCTTCCTAGACGAACTATTCAGCGGCGAATTTGTTGACGAGCTTGCGATTCGGCGAGGCCAAGCGCTGGGCCTTGACCTGAGGCGCGGCGCAAGGACCTACCTAGTCGAGATAATCGGCGGCGACCACAGCCCCGGCCAGCAGCGCGCCGTAGTTGACGTAGTGAGCGAAATCGCGCGCTCCCACAGCGAACACATCATCGCTCAAGTCGACGAGACAATCGTCGCAATCATCGCCGAAGACAGCCTTGACCCAGAAGCTAAACCCGCAGACGACGACCCGATTGAGCTGCGCCTGCAGAGCGCGATCGCAGCGCGCAAGCTCAAGGTCGATGTCAACATCGCCGCCGGCACAGCCTGCCAGCGGCCCGGCGATTACCGTGAATCGCACAGCGCCGCGCGGCGCGGTTTGGACTTCCTGCGCCTTGTCGGCAGCACCAACGAGATGATCTCGTTCCGTCGACCCGGCGTGGAGCAGCTGCTCTTGAGCACCGGCGAGCCAGCCGCTCTCCTAGCTTTCGTAGCTCGCTATATCGAACCGCTTGATCGCTACGATCAGGATCATTCGGCCGAGCTGCGACACACGCTCGAGGTCTTCTACTCGCGGCAAGGGAGGCTCGAACCATCGGCGCGCGAGCTTCACGTTCACGTATCGACGCTCCGGTACCGGCTCGAGCGGATCGAGAAACTAGTTGGAGTTGACCCGCGTGCTGGCGACTCGCGACTAGACCTTGAGGTCGCCCTGCGCGCCGCGCAGGTGCTGCCGATTCACCGCGATAACCGCTGAGCAACGACCCCTAAACGTCCTCGTAGATCCCGCTGCCTTCGTCGCCTGAGCGTGCCTCTGACCAGACGGCATTGGAGCGTTCTGAATCCATGTTGTAGTCGCTGTGGTGAGCCCTGAAGATCGTCCCCCCAAGGCTCACCGCGGCTGCCAGCGGCTCGGCTGGATCGAAGCGAACCTCGCCCCGCGTGTTTCCAATCCCCGTCACGCCGCCAACGAATTCGTGATGGAGGTAGCGCGAGACTTCCTGGATCTGGTTAACGACGGCGAGCCCCGCGGCTTGATTGCTCTCTTCTGCCGAGAGCAACAGCGCCGAGCGCTTGCCACGCATCTGCTCCGCGACCTCCTCAAAGCGCGGGTAACTCGCGGAGGCGTAACAGACCAGACGATCAAAGAAGTTCTTCAGGCTCGCTGCCATCCCGTAGTAGTAGAGGGGTGTGGCGTATACCCATGCATCGGCAGGCAGAAGCCTCGCGTGCATCAACTCCCTGTAACCGTCCACGGTTGAGCAGTTGCCGTCTGGCCCGCGGCAGGTACGGCAATCGCGCAGCAGCCCACTGAGCACCTCATTCAGGTCAACGAGATCAACGGTGTCGCCCGCTGCGCGAGCCCCCTCGGCGAATGCTTCAGCCAGCATTCGCGAGTTGCCGTCACGGCGTGGGCTCGCGCAGAGGACAACCGAATTCATCTAGACGCGCCCGGTTCCCTGTGGGTTCGCGCGGACGCCCAGCGCGTCCATCGCTAAGCGGCAGGCGACTCGAGCCGCCTTGTTCGACTGGTCATGGACCGGCGAGCATTCGGTGATGACATAAGCGTCGACCCCCTGCTTGACGAAAGCGCGAATCATCTTGATCACTTCGCGAGGTGTCAGGCCACCGCACTCTGGCGTCGTTACGCCGGAGGTGAAGCCTTGATCCATCACGTCGAGGTCGGTGTGCAGGACGACACCGTCGGTCCCGTTCCACGCAATCTCAAGGATCCGTTCAACGGTCTTATCGATGCCCCACTCATCGATGTCCCAGATTGTGATCATCTGGATCCCGGTGCGGTCCACATACTCGCGCTCCTCGCGGGGGTTGAGCGGGCCGTTGATTCCGACCAGCGCAACATTGTGCGGATCGACGTTTGGCAGCTCGGCGGCGCGACTGACGGGGCAGGCGTGGTTGAGCGTTTCGCCGGCCACATCAGCGGCCGTGTCCATGTGCGAATCAAGGTGCACGTAACCCATCTGACCATCAATCAGCTTCGAGATCGCTGAAGTGACGGGAATCGGGCAGGAGTCGTCGCCACCGAAGATGATCGGGAAGGCACCGGCCTCGTAGATCTCAGTGATGCAGCGTTCAGCGCGCTCAAATGTTCGCGCTGCATTGCCCGGAACAATCGATACATCGCCACAGTCGGCGAGGCCTAGTTCGTCGAAGAGGTCAACCTGAAACTCGCCGTGGTAGGGCGTGTAGGCCTCCGAAGTGTCGCGAATCGCGCGCGGGCCGTAACTGGTGCCCGGGCGGCAGGTGTTCGTCCCCTCCCAAGGCATCCCCAGCACGCCAGCCTTAACGCCAGCTGCCTCCAGCTCCTCACAGATTGGCGGAACGACCTGTGCGCCCATGAATGAGCGGATGCCCGCGAGCAACGTGTTCGGGAAATCATTCTCCCCTTCGCGTCGCCCGAATGTGCGGTAGTGATCGTGCTGAATCTCAGCCATTCTCTTCTCCTTGATTGGTGTTGTGTCGGCTCATTGGCCGTAACGCTCTGTGAATGCTGTGGCTGCCTGCTCAAAGCAGTCGCGCGGGGCACGCAAGATGCCAGCACCGATCTGTCCGCCGCCGCGACCGGCAAGGCCCGCGTCGATCGCTGGCAGCACACCAGCCTCGATCACTTTGAAGATCTCGATCCCGACCGGCGTACCGCGATATCCGAAGTAAGGAATTAGGAAGTCGCTGTGCTCGGCGACGGTGATCTCGTACATCGATTCATTGGTGTGCGCCATCGCCTCGGGCGATCCGCCTTGGTAGGCCTGCAAAGCTGGAGCGGCAGCCTGCGCAAAGCCGCCGAGCCCGATCGTCTCCATGATCATGCTCTCGCCGCCCATCCACTCGATGTCAGCCTCGCTGTAGCCCTCGAAGAGCTGAGCCTCAACATCGGGCAACGGGCCGCGGAACCACGCGTCACCAAGTCCACTAACCCGAACCGAAAATTCGCAGCAGCTGAGCGTCATCGCACTGACGACGCTTGAGTGCTCGATATCCCGCGCCGCGTCAGCGGTTGCCTTGCCGGCGGCCATACCGACGCGCAAGAAAAAGTAATCGTTCTCGGCTAGGAATGCCAAGGTTTCCAGTAGCCGACCCGAGTCGGCGTCCGGTTCGCCAGCGGCGGCGACAAAATAAGGCGCGAGCTCTTTTGTCAGCAGCGTCGTGGCGGCCGTATTGCGACTGTGAAGCTCGTCGCCCATGTTGACAGCGCGGCACATTATCGGCTTCAGGTCGATGCCGCCGGAGTGCTTCAGCGCCTCGCCAAGGACCGGGCCGATGACCTCCTCTAGGTACTTCAGGCCGTCATGGACGGCTTGGTCGTAAACGCCGTAATTGAGACGGCGCGGCGACTTTCCTTCGTACAGGTTGCACAACGCGGTATTGCCAAATTCGCGGTTCTCGACGATCAAGACAGGCATCGACGCCGTATAGATACCAGCAACCGAGCCCACGCAGCCGTGATCGTGGGTTGAGCCAATCGTTATCTCGCCCGAGGAAAGTTTTGCATCAGCGTCAGCTTCGTCGCGCGCTAACCCCTCGTAGATAGCGCCGCCGATGATCGCCATCCGCTGACCACCGGTGTATTGATCCCATTTTAGCGGAGCACCCGAGGTAAGGATCATCTGATCTGTCATCCCTGGGATGACATCTCGCGCGGCCTCTATCCCAACTAGCGTTGGCGTAGAGGCGCAGAGCCGCCTAGCCGCTTCGATGTTCGCTTCGTCGCGCACTTCGTTACCAGAGCCTTAGATACATGTCGCGTTCCCATCCGCCAACGACGGTGTTGTAAGCCAGCCACTCTTCACGCTTCTTCTTGATGAAGGTCGCGTGGAATTCATCGCCGAGCACCTCGCGCGCAAGCTCACTCGCTTCAAACGCGTCGGTCGCCTCACCGAGGTTGCGCGGCAAGCGATTGACTCCCGCAGCGGCCAACTCGTCGTCGCTCATCTGGTAGGTGTCATCGTTGACTGGCGTGCCGGGGTCAAGTTCGTTCTCGATCCCGTCTAGCCCGGCAGCGAGCATCACCGCCATCACTAGGTACTGGTTCGATGCACTATCTGCCGTTCGCAGCTCTACGCAGGGCCTGTTGGTTGGGAGCCGGCACATCAGGGTGCGGTTGTTGTCGCCGTAGGCCTGGAAGACCGGGGCCCATGAGATCTCGTTCATCAGTCCTACAGGCAACAACCGCTTGTAGGAGTTGACAGTCGAGCATGCCAGCGCAGTAATCGCGCCGGCATGCCTGAGCAGCCCGGCCGTGAACTGGTGCGCGGCGGGGAGATAGCTGACCGTTCCATCGCCGTTGTCGCTAGCGAAGATGTTCTCGCCGCTCGCGGCCTCAAGGAGGCTCATGTTGACGTGTGCGCCTGAGCCAAAAGAACTATCGAACGGCTTGGGCATGAAGGTCGCGTAGCAGCCGAGCTGCCTTGCGACGTGCTTGGCCATCAGCTTAAAGATCACCATCCGGTCGGCCATCTCAAGCGCGCCGCAGTGCGTGAAGGCAAACTCGTATTGGCCGTCGCCACCCTCGTGGTCGAACGAATAGACATTCCAGCCGAGCTCGTTCATGTACTCCACCATCGGCAGCAGAAACTGATCTGCAGCGATCGTCGCCTCAATGTCGTAGCCCCGCGTTGGAGCGTTCAGAAGGTCATCGGTGATCCAAGGCAGAACCTCGCCGTCCTCGCCCTCTCGCAGTACGTAAACCTCTGGCTCGATTCCAGCCTGCGCGCTGAACCCAGCCGCCGCGGCGCGTTCCAATTGGCGCTTGAGCACGTAGCGTGAATCGTGACTATACGGCTGGCCGTCAAAGCTTAGGTCGGCGGGTGCGATAGCGAAGCGCTTGTCCCACGGAAGAACTACCGCCGACTCGAGCTCGGGGATTCCGCAGCACTCATCCTCGTTGGGGCCAAGGTCGCCCATCCCCTCCAAGGCGCCGACGGTGTAGCGCTCCGAACCGGCAGCCATCTCGTCGATGAACGCGAGCGGGACACACTTCGACTTCGGCACGCCAAACATGTCGACGTAGGCACCGAAAAGGAACTCGACCCCTTGACCACCGAGCGCCTTGCGCAGCTCGTCAAGATTGACTGAGGCTTCCATCACGCCCCTCCATACTGTTCGCTGTGGGCGGCGACTGCATGCTCAAAGCAGGCCAGTGGGGCTCGCAGCACGCCGGCGCCGATCTGTCGCCCGTCGCCACCGGCAATCCCAATGTCCATGACCGGCTGAATTCCGCTCTCGATGACCCTGAAGGCGTCAATCCCAAGCGGGACGCCCCGGAAGCCGAAGAAGGGAATCTTGTACTCCGGGTGCTCACCGACAGTGATCTCGTACATCGAGCGGTTCAGCTCAGCCATGTCCTCAGGTGTGCCGCCTTGGTATTCCTGAAGCGTGAACGCTGACGCTTGGGCAAAGCCACCCAACCCGACTGTCTCGGTGATCACGCTCTCGCCACCCATGAACTCGATGTCGCCTTCAGTGAAGCCGTCGAAGAGCTTCGCCTGCGCTGGCTCAATGTCGGCGGAGAACCAGCGATCGCCGGTCCCGCCGAGACGGATCGAGAACTGGGAGCAGGAGAAGGCCATTGCGCTGACCACGCTCGACCTCTCGATGTCACGCGCGGCGTCGGCGGTCGCCTTGGCAGCCGCCATCGACAGCCGCAGGAAGAAGTAGGGACTGTCAGACATGAAGGCGTAGGTCTGGCGCACCTCTTCCGGCTTGTCGCCAAGCATCTCGAAGAAGTACGGCACCATCTCGCGGCCAAACAGCAGCGTTCCGGCCGCGTTGCGGCTGTGCATCTCATCGCCCATTCCCAGCGCGCGGCGAATAATTGGCCTAAGCGGGATGCCGCCCTCGGATCGCTTAACAGCTTCGGCGACGGTCGGCGCAATCACGTCCTGAACGAAGAGAAGGGTGTCGCGCACCTCCTTATCGTAGGTGCCGTAGTTGAGGCGCTTAGGTGACGGCCCCTCAAAGAAGTTGCAGAACCCAACGTTGCCGTTTGCCGTATTCTCGACCGCGAGCACCGGCATTGACGCGGTGTAGATCCCAGCGAGTGAGCCGACGCAGCCGTAGTCGTGGCAGCCATCTACGAGGATCTCGCCCGACTTCAGCTTGGCGTCGGCGTCACCGGCATCTGAGGCGAGCCCCTCGAACAGCGCCCCTCCGATCACTGCCGCCCGCTGCCCGCCGGTGTACTGCTCCCATTCCATCGGAGCGCCGGAGGTCAGGATCACATTCGGCTTCATTCCTGGCAGCGCGTCGCCCGCGGTCATCACTTCGGTGAAGACTGGAGTTGCTCCAGCGAGGCGCTCGAAGGCGAGCTTGTTTGCGGTTTCGTAATCCGTCACGGCGACTCTTTCCGGCTCGGCTTTCGTTTACGGCAGCGGCTTGTCGTAGCCCTCGGCGGCGAGCTGCTGCTCTTGCCACGCACGGTCCACTTCAGGCCAGAAGTGCTCGGGGTGCTCCAGCGTCCAGATCTGAGAGCGGATGATGAAGTTGTCTGGGTCGTGTTCGAGTCCGTCGCGCCATAGTTCAAGCGCCCGCTCGCGGTCGCCGGCTTGGTAAGCGATCACGCCTTCTGCAAAAAGCTCCAGCGCGCGAGGCTCCATCGCCTCTCCGGCCTTGGGCTGCCTAACGACCTCGCCAGCGAGAAAGCGGTCAACGTTGACTCGGACTCTCGGGTCGCCAATCTCGAATGTTCCACTGATGTCTGCCATCGCAACAGTTCCCTCGGCGTCGATGAAGATGCCGAGGGGAACCATCTGCGCTCCAACAGCGGCCCCAAGAGAGCTCGTGGTGTCGAGCAGCACGGGGAACTCGGCGCCGCTCGCCTCAACGGTCGGTGCCGCAGTCTCTGCTCCCTTTGCGTCAAAAATCGCGGCAAGCATCTGGAAGTCGCGGCCGCGCGACTCCCAGTAGGTCTGCCAACTCGGTAGCTGTTCCTTGCAGGTACACCATGAAGCGAAGCAGAAGAGGATCGTTCGCTGACCAACGAGATCCGCCGCCGACCAACTCCTCCCGGTAAGATCCACGAGTTCGAACTGAGGGAAGCGCTCGCCGACTACAGCGAATGAGTTGCTGGGCGCGGCCATCAGAAGGAGCTCCCCTTTGGTGCAACGTCCTGGTACCACTGCTTCTTCTCGCCAATCTTGGCGCGCATCTTCCACTTGCGGCTCTTCGGCGCGTCATCGATCAGCTTGCGCAGGTCGTTGATGCGGGAGAGGATTAGTGCTCCCTGCTCGGCGCTGATCATTTCGAAGTCGGGAATGAAGCGCTCGACCCTGTCGAGGTTGATATTGACGGTGTGGTCGAAGCCCCAGTCACCGGAGAGCAGCTTGGCGATGTAGCCGCCATCGATCTCCTCAGTCGAGGTCGGGTTCTCCACAACAGGGTGCTCGAGCATCAGAACGAGCGTGTCCTTAACGTCCTTGAGGTTCAGTTCGACGATCTGCATCTTCTCGAGCAACAGGTCGCAGGTAGTAATCGTCGGCGAATCAAGATCAAGCCGATCACGCAGTGGGATCGGGTGGCAGAAGTAGAGCTCGTCATAGAAGACGTCTACGCCGAGTCCGTTGTTCGGATCCTCGAAGTAGTAACGCCTGCCTTCTGTCGAGGCGGTCATGCGCTGATCCTCTTCAAAGCCACGGGCGACGAGGAACTTCTTGATCTCTCGGGACTTGCGACGGTCGGCAGCGAAGTCGATGTCAGTCAGCGCACGCTCCATTGCTTCGAAGAGCTGGAGGTTTTCGGGACAGTGGATCCGGTACGCGAGCGAACCAAGAATTCGCAGTTGTAGGCCCTGCGCCTGAGCATCGTCAACGATACTGAGCCCTTCCCTGACGAAATGCTCGTTCTCTACAGACATTCAAACTCCTGGCATTTGGTGCCCCACCCGCAGCGGTGCGGGCGGGGCGCGGGGGTTAGCAGCGCCCGAAACAACGCTGGTGAATCTAAAACGACCTCTATTCGATTGGAATCTCTTTGAACGCGAGGTTGATGTCGACGCCCTGCGAGCGGCGATACAACTTCATCACGTAGAAGAACAGCAGCCCCGAAACAAACACTCCCGCTGCCACAACCAAACGCGAGCCTCGCGCATTGACGGCGAACTCATCGAGGTACAGGTTAATGCTGTAACCGACTCCAGCGATGAAGCCGACCAGACAACCGACCGTCATGATCGGCAGGCCGAACAGCTTCTTATTGGCGATCGACGACTTGCCGTAGATCTCCGGACGCTTGAACGGGAATACCGCTCCGGCACCAAGCGCGACCGTCCAAGCGACAACACCTACGAGCAGGAACAGAACCAATGTCCCGAAGTAGCTCACGTACACGAACAGGTACATGAAAACGGCCGTTACCAGTGTTGCCACTGCTATAGCCACAACCGGGCTGTGGAAGCGGTCAGAGACCGTTCCGAGCTTGTTCGGCGCAACGCGGTCGAATGCCCAGGCGATCATCGCCCGTTCACCGTACGACTGCATCGCTGGAATCCATAGCCAAATCCAAGCAATGAATCCAGCCGCCATGATCACCGTCAAGACCGACGAACCTCCGAGGATCCCAGCCAACAGCGTCACCCACGGAACTACAGGCGTAGCCTGCGCGCCAGCGTCGAGATTGAGCCCGAGTGAGTTGTAGCCGACCGTTCCGAGGAAATCGTAGCCGAAGACGTTGGTTCCTAGGATCGTGCCGACTAGGAAGAAAACACCGCAGACCCAAACTCCGGAGAACATTCCGACCGTCTGGCCTCTGTTACCTGATTTGATCTCGCCGCCGATCGCGATCGAGAAGGCAGCACCGACCAACGGCAGGAATGCCCAGTTCGAGGCCTGCAATGTCTGACCTAGATTGAAGGTCCCTGGGTCGGCCCAGCCGCCAACTTTTCCGCTAGCGATCACGCCGGCATATGTTGCGTCCGGACCGAAGGCCTTATCGAAGTTCGCAATGAACGTCTCCTTCGAGCCAAACAGCATCACCGCGAACATCACGAAAATGCCGATGAAAGCGATCACCACCATGACCTTCTGCGAGAGGAAGTAACGCCGCATTCCTGAGCCGAGGATCGAGCCGGCAAGAATCAGCACCACGATTCCGCCCGCAAAGGTCCAGATCGGCTCAGCGAGTGTCGCCGCAAAATCGCTAAGTCCAGCGCTACCGGTCTGAATGCCGAGCACCACGAACATCGGGATTAGCCCGATAGTCATGATCCAGTAGGCCGCTAGAGCACAGAAGAACAGCCAAGCAATCGACTCAGCCCAGCTGAGCATGAAAGCAATTGGCGGTGGCAGTATTCGACTTACAAAGGGATAAATGCCGCCTGAGCGAGGAATAACTGCCGTCCAGGTCAACATGCCAAACGCGATCATCGACATCGCAACGCAAGCGATGATGATTCCGAGTGGCAGGTTCGCACCTGGGTAGACGGACGGACCGTAGAGCAGTACCCCGGCGATCCCAATACCGATCGATACGACACCGATGTTGAAGATGACGACGTCAGCTGTCGACGCCGTCTTGATCAGTCCCGATGCCTTTCTGAGGAATACGCGGTCGCCGCCGCTTGCCCCCGTTGCTTCAGTGTTGCTATCCATTCTCTCTCTCCTTTGATTGCGTTCCAAGCCGCCTCAACGACCGGGAACAATGCACCGCTAACCCTGCGTAAATTGGTAGTCGCGAACTTGATCAGCCTCAAGCGTGATCAATGCGCCGTTCAAGATTCCTTCGCTGTAGACGCTGCCGGGATTAATGCAGAGTGTGCGACCGATCGTGGTCTCTCCGCGCCCTTCGTGGATGTGGCCGTGGAGTCCCAGCATCGGCTGGTACTCCTCAATCGCGTCACGCACCGCGATGCTCCCTGCCGGTGCCATCACCGGGTTGCCGACCGAGTAGATGACCTGCATATCGTCATCGAGCTTCGGGCAGAGATCGATCTTCGAGTTGTGAGGCGGAACGTGGAGGTTGAAGATCGTATGCTCCATATCCTCAACTTGATCGATCATCGATTTGAGTCTCTCCGCCAACTCTTCCTCCGAGCACTCGCGTTCAGTGTCCCACGGGGTGCGGTTGGTCCAGCCGGAGGTAATGATCTCGTGCTGATCTGAGATTCGGTGGACGCGCATCTCGAGCAGGTCAATGCTTTCTGATTCGTCAATAATCTCATCGACCTCGAAAAGGTCATCGTTGCCGGGGGCTGCGAAGGCGCGGATCTCTTTGCCATCTAGCTTCTCGTCGGCGTAAGCGATCCATTCACGCAGGCGGTCAAACATAAGCCGTTTGAAAAGCTCATCCTGCGCGTCCTGCGACGAGCGAATCTCGAGGAACTCGTCCTCTTCCATCACGGCGGGGTAAAGACCCATATTCGCCGTCTTCTTAACGAAGTCAGCGACCTCTTGTTCGGTTGTCAGCTCGTGATCAGCGCCCGCGAAATGGGTACGGTAGTTGCCGTTCCCTTGACGGCAAATCGGCACGACCATTTTGCCGGTCACATCACCGCCAAGAATCAGCGTGTCAGCGCCGTAAAACTTCGCGGCGTTGATGAATTTGCGGAAGCAGACGGTTGAACCGTGCACATCCGAGCAGAAGAAGATCTTCGTCTGTGGCCCAGTGCTCTTCTTTTTACGCCCGAAAGCCATTAGAGAAACTCCAGGTAGCGGTCATATTCCCATTGCGAAACGGTGTTGTGGTAGTCCCACCATTCTTGGCTCTTGACCTCCACGAACGCGTCACGCAGGTCGGCGCCGCAAACCGCTTCGCTGAGCGGATCGGCGGCGAAGGCTTCAACTGCTTCGAGCAGCGTTCGCGGCAGAGTCTCAACCCCCAGCTCGGTGATCTTCTCGGGCGGCTGAAGATACATGTTGAGATCGATTGGATCGCCAGGGTCCATCTCCTTTTCGATCCCTTCGAGCCCTGCCCCAAGCATCATTGCAGCGCCCAGGTATGGGTTGACGGCGATGTCGACGGCGCGCGATTCAACTCGAGGCGAATTCATCGGGATACGGACCATGTGAGTGCGATTGTTATTGCCGTATGAGATGAAGACCGGCGCCCATGTGAAGCCGGTCATTGAGCCGGCGACGACGAGCCGCTTGTAGGAGTTGACGGTCGGGCAGGTAACAGCAACGATCGCCTTGGCGTGCGCCAAGACGCCGGCGATGAAGTGGTAGGCGAGCTTTGAGACGCCGCAGCCGCGCGGGTCGCTGGGGTCGGCGAATACATTCTCGCCGGTCTTGGCATCAGCCATCGACATATTAAAGTGGCCACCGCTGCCGGTGCGGTTCGAGTAAGGCTTTGGCATAAAGGTCGCTTCAAAGCCGTGCTCGCGTGCCATCACCTTCGTCATCAGACGCAGGAAGGTCAAACGATCGGCCATCGTCATGCAGTCGGCGTAAGAGAAGTCCAGCTCAAACTGGCCGTTCGCATCCTCGTGATCGTAAGAGTGCACGTCGTATCCGAGCGAGTTCATGTTCTTGATCAGCTGATCAAGGAACGGCTGAGCTTCGAGCAGGTTGACGATGTCGTAGGCGGCGCGCGGGATCACGTTCTTTGGATCGGCGGGGACCACTTCCCCATCTGCGTTGCGCCGCACGAGGAAGAATTCCGGCTCGATGCCGAGGTTGAAGATCAAGCCGTGCTCGGATAGGCGGTCAATCTGCCGTTGGAGCACATTACGGGTATCCATCGGCCAAGGTTCCTCGTGCAGCTTGAGGCTGCCTGGCGCCCAAGCGACGGTTGGCTCCCACGGCATTACGGTGATCGCGTCGAGGTCTGGCCATACGGCCAGCTCGTCGTCTGAAGGCTCCTGGCCTAGCCCGTCGATTGCGGCTCCGGTGTATAGCTCTGAGCCATTCATCATGTTCACGAAGTGCGCGATCGGCACCGACTTGGCCTTCGTTACGCCGTGAACATCTACAAAGGACGAAAGGCAGTACTCAACCCCCGCGGCCATCAGTTCATCGCGCTTAGCCTCGAGCGTTGCGAGGTCGTACTTGCCCGGTGCAGCGTGTGCAGCCATCGCTAATTAGTCCAATCTCTGCGCTTTTGGAGATGCCGCGTTCGCAGAGCTTTCTGCGACGGAGGCAATCGTATGACCGACAGCGCTAGCCGCATATCCACGTTTCCTAGGAAAAGCAATCCTAGGCTTGCTAGGAAGCGTCGCTGTGTAACCGAGCCTTCGGAACGGCTTCTCACCCTAGCGGGCTTCGTGCATCCTTTCGTAGTTGCAAATTTAACCCTGCGGGCTTGTCCACTTAATGTATGGTCGGCATTCAGCACCAATACATCTACCCGCAATGGAACTCCTCCAGGCTCACACTCAACCGCTCACGGTCGCCTCATTGGTGATGCTGGTTGCCGTCGCCATCGGCTGTAGCCAATCTCCTTCGACAGAAAACAAGACGGGCCTCAACGTTGCCTCGACGGTCGCTCCAATCAGCTCGATCGTGGCAACGGTCGGCGGCGACCGCATCAACGTGACAGGAGTGATCCCCGAAGGAACCAACTCCCACACCTATGAGCCCAAGCCGTCGATCGCAGAGACGCTGGCGGGAGCCGACGTCCTCTACGTGAACGGGCTTGGGTTAGAGGAACCAACTGTCGCCATTGCCCGACAGGTGATGCCAAGCGAGAGTGAGATTGTTGCTCTGGGCAACCGAGCATTGTCGCGCGCAGATTGGATCTACGACGATTCCTTCCCGCGTTCAGGCGGTAAGCCAAACCCGCACCTGTGGACCAACCCTCCACTGGCGGTCGCTTACGCGCGCATCGTACGTGACGATCTAAGTCAGCGCGACCCGCGCGGAGAAGCCGTTTATCGGGCCAATTACAAGAGCTTCGCGGCGGCTGCAGGGAGGCTTGACGGTGCGATGAAAAAGTCGTTCGCGACGATCCCGCCGTCAAAGCGCAAGCTGCTGACCTACCACGACGGCTACGCCTACTTTGCACGCGAGTATGGCTGGCAGGTCGTAGGCGCGATCCAATCCTCCGACTTTGAGGATCCAACGCCACGTGAGGTGGCGGATCTGGTCGACCAGATACGAGCCGAGAAGGTACCGGCGATATTTGGCTCTGAGGTATTCCCCAGCCCCGTGCTGGCTCAAATCAGCCGTGAAACCGGAGTGCGCTACGTCGATCAGCTCCGCGACGACGACCTGCTTGGCGCGCCCGGTGAGCCGCAACATTCATGGATTGGTCTTATGCGCTTTAACTACCAAGTGATGACTGAGGCTCTTGGCGGCAACGGCTCGGCGCTAAGCGAGCTACAGCTCCCCGCGACCCCCTCCGATACAGCGGACTATCCACAGTGAGCAATCCAACCGATAACAACGGCGGACAGCCGCTGGTTCAGATTCAGGGGCTTGGCCTAAGCCACGACCGCCAGCCAATCCTCGAGGATGTCAACTTGATAGTCGAAGCCGGCGACCTGCTCGGCATCGTCGGCCCGTCGGGGGCCGGCAAGACGACCCTGTTGAGAACGATCACCGGGACGCTTGGCCCTGATAAGGGCAGCGTTGCGCTTCGAAGCGGCCTGCAGATCGGCTACGTGCCGCAGGTCGAGAGCGTCAACTGGAATTTCCCGGTAACGGTGCGTCAGTGCATCCTGATGGCTAGGACTAGCCGCCGCTTCGCATGGCCAACGAATGCCGAGAAGGCAGCGGTCTCCGAGGTCTTGGCGCGGCTCGGCCTCGATGGGCTGGCAGACCGTCATATCGGCGATCTTTCGGGCGGGCAGCAGCAGCGAGTCTTCATCGCCCGGGCTCTGCTGCGCAGCCCCGATCTACTGCTCCTTGATGAGCCGACTAGCGGTGTTGATGTGGCCCTTCGCCACGAACTACTGCACCTGCTCGAGGAGCTCCGGTCGGAAGGAACGTCGATCGTTCTCACGACCCACGACCTGAATGGCGTCGCGACCCACCTCCCAACCGTCGCATGCATCAACAGAACAATCATCGCCCACGGCCCTACCAGGAGCGTGCTGAACTCGCAGACGCTTGAGGCCACGTACGGAGCCAGCATGCAGGTGCTCGAGCACGCCGGGATGCGTCTGATCGTTGATTCACCGCACCACACCCACTCCCCGTTTGGCCCCGACCCCGACGCGTTGCTGGAGCGAGCCGAGTGATCGACGAACTGCTACGGCCCTTCGCCTTCGAGTTCTTCCGCAACGGACTGATCGTGGCAACGTTGGCTGGCGCTCTCTGCGGACTAGTCGGCGTCTACATCGTGGTGCGCGGGATGAGCTACCTGGCTCATGGCCTCTCGCACGCGATCTTCGGTGGCTTTGCCGCCAGCGCACTGCTTGGCGTCAGCTTCCTGCTGGGAGCTGGCGTTTGGGGGATCGCTTCGGCATTGGCGATTACCTCGGTCACGCGGCGCCGACCGATCGGCGCCGACGCAGCGATCGGCGTCGTGACGACCGCCTCGTTCGCCCTTGGGCTGATCCTCTTTGCACTATTCGGCCACAGCGGAGCCAGCTTTGACGCGGCGCTGTTCGGGAGCGTTCTCGGTGTATCGCTAACGAGCGTGATCGTGATTGCCATTGTCTCAGTCCTGGTTGTAGCGATCGTGAGCTTCGCTTACAGGCCGCTGCTATTCACGACCTTCGACCCCGAGGTTGCGGCTGCTTCGGGGTTGCGCACTACACGCATCGAAGCGCTGCTGATGGTCGTCTTCGCGATCTCAATTCTCGTCTCGATGCAGGTGCTCGGAGTGACGTTGATCGCGGCAGCACTGGTGATCCCGCCGACGATCGCGCGCCTGTTGACGAGTTCCTTCTCACAGATGTTGATTCTCTCGAGTGCAATCGGCGCTACGTGCGGCTTCATCGGCATGAACCTCAGCTACCACCTTGACGTTCAGTCAGGGCCGGGGATCGTGATTGTCGCCGCCTGCGCCTTCCTCGTCGTCTACGCCATCAAACGCCCTATTGGGATGCAGCGCGCCGCAGCTTAAGAAGCAGCGTCGACGGTCATCGTCGCTTCAAGGTTGCCGCTTGCCTTCCCCGACGAGAGATCGAGGCGGAACTGAAGTCGATCGCCGCGATATTCAACGCGTGCGACCTCGAATGGCACCGGCCCGCGAGGTGTCGTGCGGAACTCCTGACAGAGGACTAGAAAGACAGCGGCGCGCTCCGGGATCCCAAAGCAATCGGCCTCAAACTGACCACAGTGACTGGTCTCGATCGAGACGTCGGAATGAGCCAACTCGACGCCATGATCGGCGAGCACAATATCTGGCGCGAGCGGCTCTCCTACCTTGGTCGTCGCTTCCAACCAGCCGACATCGGCTCGTGAGAAGAAAGACGAGCTGATCGCCATTGGCACGCCGCGGATTGACATCAGCGCCGTGAGGCGAAAAATCTCGGCGTCAGCGTCGAGCGCCAGCCGTTCACGTATCGAACGCTCGGCGCGAACTACTCGGCGGTCTAACACTGTCGCTTCGAGGAACGACTCGCGAGGACTCTCAAGGAGCCGGGACAGACCGCCCGCGCGATAATCCAACTTTGGTTCAGCGACGAAGGTCCCGCGGCCGCGGATCCTCTCGATCTGACGATCATCCTCAAGGATTGCAAGGGCGCGGCGGACGACTGCCCGGCTAACCCCGAGTGAACGCGCAAGCTCTGGCTCCGAAGGGAGAGCATCGCCCGGGTTCCAACCACCGGACTCGATCCGCTCCTTCAGCACCTCCTGAAGCTGGTAGTACAACGGGACAAAGCTAGTTCGATCTAGCAGATCGGGATCGAGCCTATTCCGAATACTTCTGGCGACCTTAGGGGCGGATGCCATCTCACACGATGATAGGACAACTTGCGGCGCCTAGCCACCCAAATCGACGTATTGGGACTATTTGGTGCTTCGCAGTTGACCCAAGCCCACCGTTACTTGTACGTTACTTGTCTGCATGTGCTACCGGGGAGACTTCCGAGCGATTTCGACAGAGGAGAAACGATGAGCGACGAGCACGATCCAGAACGACCAGCTTTTGACCGTTCCCAGCTACGAGGTAACCGCAACCTGCGAAAGCTCGCCGATATTCCAGATCGCAAGCAACGTGAATCGGTTGAGCGCGGCTTGGAGTATGGCCTGGAAGCCTCAGCCTCGGTCAATGACCGCACGATCTCAACCTTCTCCCGCGGCCACCAACCGGCATTCGCAGGCATCAACACCTTCCGCAAGGTCCCCTACTGTGAAGATATTCACGACGTAGGTAAATACGACGCAGCGATCATCGGCGCGCCGTTCGACATGGGTACCACGTACCGGGCCGGATGCCGTTTTGGCCCACAGGCGGTACGGCGGATCTCGGCCCTGTACGACTCCTACAGCGTAGACATGGGGGTCGACCTTGAGGAAGAGCTGAATCTGTGCGACGCCGGCGACATCTTCGTGATCCCATCGAACATCGAGAAGTCGTTTGACCAAATCGACAAGGCCGTGGCGTACGTGCACGGCCAAGGCGTGTTCCCGGTTGTGATCGGCGGCGACCACTCAATCGGCTACCCCGATGTGAGGGCGATCGCGCCGCAGATCGAAGGGAAAATCGGAATCATCCACCTTGATCGCCACCTTGATATTCAGGAACGCGACATGGATGAGCGCATGCACACAACGCCTTGGTTTCACGCGACCGACATCCCGAATGCACCCCCCAGCAACCTCGTCCAGATGGGAATCGGCGGATGGTACGGTTCACGTCCCGGAGTCAAGGTCGCACGCGAGCGTGACACGACCGTCATCACGATCGGTGACGTCGAGGAGCTGGGCGTCGAACGCGCAGTTGAAATCGCTTTGGAGTGCGCGTGGAAGGACGCTGAGGCTGTCTTCCTCTCATTTGATATCGACTCGATTGATGCAGGCTTCGTACCAGGGACCGGCTCGCCTGAGCCCGGTGGGCTGCTTCCGCGTGAAGCATTGAAGGCTCTGCGGATGGTGGCGGCCGAAGGTATCTGTGGAATGGAGGTCGTCGAGATTGCGCCGCCATACGACGTTTCAGACATGACCGCCCAGCTTGGCTGCCGGGCGATCATGGACGTTCTTGGCACGCTCGTTCAGGAGGGCAAGCTCGGCACTCGCACCGTTTCTGAGGCACGCCGCGAAGGGAACCGCCCACCGGAGCCCGAGCAGCCAGCAGGCTGATTCGAAACCCGGCAGCGCTTCCTGCCCACTTTTAGCGCGT
The DNA here is from genome assembly GCA_005798685.1 of Actinomycetota bacterium. Lineage (GTDB taxonomy): Bacteria > Actinomycetota > Thermoleophilia > Solirubrobacterales > Solirubrobacteraceae > F1-60-MAGs163. The sequence continues at coordinate 43,680 of SYIT01000059.1, forward strand.
GAAGGTGTGAACGAGGTTCAGCTCAACCCGCTCAGGGCTGCCTGAGATTAGCGGCGTTACCTTCGAATTGAAGTCGGCGAAGACCTCTTCGCTGTTTACAGCTTCGGCCTGATCGGAGGTATCGAAGACGCCAATGCCGCGGACGAGGCCGCTAGCCGGATCACCGACGACGAGTACCTGGCTTAGGCCTTCGTGGCTGTCCTTCATGTACTCGGCGAACTCCGAGTAAATCTCAAGCAGGTGCTCGTACTGGCCGGGGTTGGCGTGCATTGTGAACTCGATAACTGTGCTCATCCGGTCGTTCTCCTAGCAAGTTGATTGTTTAGCAGCGGTGAGCGTACTGAAGGCGCGCCGCCTTCGCGCTGCCCTTCGGCACGCTGCTCAGCTACACGCGCGACCCATTCGGCAATCTTCAAGCTGGCAACTACGACGCCCTATTAAAAACCGTCTATGAAGACTGTGGCTTGCGCGCGCCCACGGGCAAATCTATGGCGGGAGCAGGATTCGAACCTGCGTAGGCAGAGCCAACGGGTTTACAGCCCGTCTCCTTTAACCACTCGGACATCCCGCCGAGCACAGCGCTCGGAAGTCTAGAGCTCAGGCGCCGTCGCGCAGCTTCTGGGCCTCCGGCAGCGACTCCAACTTCTTCAGCGTGTGGTTTTCGATCTGGCGGATCCGCTCGCGCGTAACGTCAAAGGCGCGGCCGACCTCCTCCAGCGTTCGGGGCTTGCCGCCGCCGATCCCAAAGCGCATGATGATCACGTCCCGCTCGCGCGCAGGCAAGGTGCTGAGCGCGCGGTAAACATTCTCACGGCGAAGCGAATCTGCAGTCAGGTCAAATGGCGAGACAACGCCGTCGTCCTCGACGAAGTCACCGAGCTGCGAGTCGTCCTCATCACCGACCGGCTTCTCAAGCGAGATCGGCTGCTGGCTTACGCGCAAAATTTCACGCACGTCCTCGGTGCTGCATTGAAGCTCCTCGGCAATCTCCTCTGGAGTTGGTTCGCGGCCGAGCGACTGCACTAGCTGGCGCTCAACGTGAACGACCTTGTTCAGCTTCTCGACCATGTGGACGGGTATGCGAATCGTGCGGCCCTTGTCGGCGATTGCGCGCGTGACGGCCTGACGGATCCACCAAGTGGCGTAAGTCGAAAACTTGTAGCCGCGGCGGTAGTCGAACTTTTCTACCGCGCGAATCAGCCCCAGCGAGCCTTCCTGAATCAGGTCAAGGAAGGTGAGGCCGCGGCCGAGGTAACCCTTGGCGATCGAAACGACGAGCCGCAGGTTTGCCTCAACCATGTGCTGCTTGGCGTTCATGTCGCCGCGTTCGATCCGCTTGGCGAGCGAGACCTCCTCGACGGCGCTCAGCAGCGGCACGCGGCCGATCGAGCGCAGGTAGAGGCGCAAAGAATCAAGGCTCGGTTCAACGGTCAGGTCGATCTCATCGTTCTTTGCGCCCGATGCCTTCCTGCTGCGCTTCGGCGCGCCTTCGGTAAGTGGCGGGCCGGAGCCGTCGTCGCCGTCTGCCAAGAGATCGATCCCCATCTCCTTCAGGTGGCCGTGCAGCTCCTGCACCTGCTCCTTCGAGACCTCAACCTCTTCAAAGCACTTCGTAATCTGCCCAACGGTCAGGAAACCCTTCTCCTGCCCGGTGACGATCAGTGGCTTCAGCTCAGCCAGCTCCCAGACTGGGGCCTCGTCGGCGAGCAATCCTGCGCTCTTAGTTGCCTGCATTCTCTCCACAGCTCCTCAATTAAGAAATTGCGAGAGCCGTTCTCCAAACGGCCCCCCTCCCCACACAACTCCCCTACTGAAACGTGACCTAAGCCGATTGAACGATTTGTTCGCTTCGCTCGTAATCGAAGAAATCGAAAACAACGCGGCTAAGCCGTGATCAACAAGTGATTAATAGCACAAGCGCGATCGAGCCTGGGCTACCCTCCCCTCAACCCCAACTTAAGGCAGGTCCTAAGGTGGAACTTTCAGCTCTAAGCAACTCGCCAGACGTCCAGAACTACAAGCCTGAGATTCACATCTCGCTCTCTCGCGTTGGCGTGACCGGAGTTGAGAAGGTGATCCGCATCGGCGAGCCAGGCGCCGAGCAGTCCTACCACGCGCAGCTTGAATGCTTCGTTGACCTTGGTCCGAAGCAGAAGGGCGCTCATATGTCGCGCTTCGAGGAGGTCGTCAACGAGGCTATCGGCGAGTTCGCCGTTGAAGGAACTGCGCTACGCGCCGAGCAGCTGGCGCAGAAGATCGCTGAGAGCGTGCGCGAGCGTCAAGCAGCGCGCCGCGCCGAAGTGACGATCATCGCCCGCTACCCGGAGCACAAACCGGCGCCGGTCTCAGGGATCACGACGCAGGAAATTTATACGCTCCACGGGGCCGCGCTCGCGAGCGAAGCGGGAACCCGGCGCCTTGTTGGCGTTACCGCTCAAGGAATGACGGCCTGCCCCTGCGCGCAGGAACTCGTCGCCACAACGGCCCGCGACCGGCTCAGCGCGCAAGGCTTTGAAAGCGACGAGATCGAGCAGATCATCGCCGCCGTTCCAATTGCCACACACAACCAGCGAGGCCTTGGAACGCTCTACCTTGGCTCGGTTGAGGGCAGCGAGCTGGACGTTGAGGCCGCCGACCTGCTGGCAATCGTCGAAGGCTCGATGTCAAGTGAGATTTATGAGCTGATGAAGCGCTCCGATGAGGGCTCAGTCGTTGAGAAGGCGCACAGTCGCCCGCGCTTTGTTGAGGACTGTGTGCGCGAAGTCATTCAGGGCGTGATCGACCGCTACGGCGACCTTGACGACGCAACCTTCGTCTCCGCTCGCCAAGAAAACCTTGAGACGATTCACCAGCACAACGTGACCGCTGAGCGCTTCGGACTGCTCGGCGAGCTGCGGCGCGAGATCGCCGCCGACGAGCACCTGATGCATCACACTTCGATGCGCGAGTGGCTCGATGCCGGCGGCCGTTAGCCGCTGGCGCGCTGAGCGCAGCTGAGCAGCAGACTGTTATCGGGCACTTCGACGCTGACCAGCGGCAATGCCCCCGGAGAGTTGAAAACCTGCTGGCCCGCGTCGGCATCGGCCAGCGAGGCTGAGTCGGAGTTCCACAGCGCCAGCATTGCGTAGCTCTTGCCTGGCCCCTCGAATAGCACGCCACGGGTTTTCCCCCAGTCCCAGCGCTGGGCGATCTTCAGCCCGCCGGCGGCGATGTCGGCGCGTACCGCGCTGAGCGCGTCCTGCGAGCGCGCTTGAGCCAGCCCAGCCTTCTTGACGCAGGCTGCAATCTCATTGGGAACGGGGTCGCGATTGCCGAGCACGATGAAGATCGCCGTTCCAAACGAGGCGATGATTGCGACGGCGAGGAAGGTGAAGGCCCACTTCACTGCGGTGAGCCTTCGCGCGGCTGTGCGCGCCGCAATTCGGCCTCACGCATCAAGCGGCGCATGCCGAAGAAGTAGTCGACGCCGCTGACCACGGTGACGGCGACCATCACGTAAACGAGCCAGTCGATCCAAGTCGGCGAGGGGACGAGCAGAATCAGCAGGAAGATCGTCAGCACCTGAACGCCTGTCTTTACTTTCCCCCACCAGTTTGCGGCGATCACGACGCCCTCGGAGCGGGCGGAGATGCGCGCGACGGTGACGGCAAACTCGCGCGCCACGATCACCATCGCGACCCATGCCGCGAGCCGCCCGAGTGAGACGAGCGAAAGCAATGCGGCGATGATCAGCAGCTTGTCTGCGACAGGATCCATCAGCTTGCCGAAGGTTGTGATCTGCTCGCGCGTTCGAGCCAACCAGCCGTCGAGCGCGTCGGTCACTGAAGCGGCGGCGAAGACGACGGCGGCGAGCACGTCGCTTGTCTGACCGCCGTGGGAGAGCAGCGCGACGACGAGCACCGGCACGAGCAGGATTCGCAGCACCGTCAGCAGGTTTGGCAGGTTCAGCGTGAACACGGCTCCCCGCAGTATTACGCGCCTGCGCGCCGGCGCTGCAGCTTGGCGCTCTAGGCCTCGATCGCAGCCTCGGCTGGCGGAGCGAAATCTGCGCCTCGCATCACGCCCACACTGGCCACGATCACGAGTCCGATCGCTGCCAGCTCACGGAGCGGTAGCTGCTGGCCCAACAGAAGCAGCCCGGCCAGCGCCGCTACCGCTGGCTCAATGCTCATCAACACGCTGAACACTCTTGCCGGCATTCGCCGGAGCGCCTCGGCTTCCGCTGTGTACGGGATCGCCGAGCTGAGCAGAGCAACTCCCAGCCCCACGGCCAGCACCGAGGGGTCCAGCAGGTGACCACCTCCGCTGACGAGCCCTGGAATGAGCACTAGCCCGGCGGCAACTACTGCAGCTATCGCAATTCCCTCACCAGCGTGGAACCGCCGGACGAGGCGCTGTGCGAGCAGAATGTACGCTCCCCACGCGACCGCTGCGACCAGCGCAAAAACAACGCCGACGGTATCCAGCGCGGTTTCGGCGGTCCAAGGCGCCGCGAGCACCACAACGCCTAGCGCAGCCATGATTACCCAGAGCCAGTGGCTCGGCTTGCGCGACAGAGCCCCCGCGACAGTGATTGGTCCGAGAAATTGAATCGTCACAGCGACCCCAAGAGGCAACCGCGAAATGGCCTCGTAGAAGCACAGGTTCATGACCACAAGCGTCAATCCAAAGATGACTACGAGCCGCCAATCCGAGGCGCTGCGACCGCGCAACGCCGGGCGGGCAACCGCGAGCAACAAGACCGCGCTGAGCGACAGCCTCAGCAGCGTCGTTCCTGTCGCGCCCACATCGTCGAAGATCGTGAAGGCAAGTGCGCCGCCGAACTGAATCGAGAGCGTGCCGATGATGACCAGAACAACCGGAGGAACGTTGGAGAGCACCTTGTAACCGACAGTCGAACCTGCTGGGTCGCTTGACACCGCTTCAGTCGCGCCCGTGTAGGTCTACGGTCATCAGCTCAGTATCGCGCCCCAAGCCGATCGTTAGGAACGAGATCACCCCTCGATCGCTGCAACCGGTGAGGGGGCGGGCGCCGAGCGCGTGACGCCGATGCTCGCGGTCACGACCAACGCGATCGCCATTAGCTCTCTCAGCGCGAGTCGCTGGTTGAGAACTATGATCCCCGCAACGACGGCGACAGCAGGTTCAAGGCTCATTAGGACGCCGAAGACCCTCGCCGGCATGCGGCGAAGCGCCTCGAACTCGAAGCTAAACGGAATCACCATGCTCAGAATCGCAACCACCACCCCGACCGCCAAAACCGACGGATCGAGCAGCATTTGGCCTCCATCCAGAATGCCTGGCACCGCAGCCGCAGCGGTCGCAACCACCATTGCGATCGTCAGGACATCGCGTCCCGAGAAAAGCTTCCCTGCCCGCGCAACGAGGAGAATGTAACTCGCCCACCCTGCTGCCGCCATCAGCGCAAGCGCCACGCCGATTAGGTCAAGCGACTCGGTTTGGGACCAAGGTGCGGTCATCAGGACGATGCCGGCGGCCGCAAGCAGGACCCAGAGTCCTTCGACCCAACGTCGCGAGTATGCCGCAGCCACGGAGATCGGCCCCAGAAACTCGATCGTCACCGTGACCGCGACCGGCAGCCGGCCTAGCGCGGCGTAGTAGAGCATGTTCGTTGCCCCCAGCGAGATCCCGAACGCCAATGCCAGCCGGTATTGGGCTCGGGTCCAGCCTTTGATCTTGGGCCTGCTGACGGCAATCAGCATCAGCGAAGCAAGTGCGAGACGCAAGAACGTGCTACCAACCGCGCCGACGCGGTCGAAGAGAGTCACCGCAAGCGCTGCACCGAACTGAACCGAGACAGTCGCCGCAAGCACGAGCAGCAGCGGAGATGCGCGGCTGAGGAGGCCGTCCTCGTGCTCGGTGTCGTCGGGAGAGGCATTCACTGCCCCACCATCTTGCCACCAGCGCGCGGAGTCTGCCGCACGCATTCGCTGGGGGGACGGCTCAACCATGCCCTAGCGTGAAGTGATGCCGCTGATCCCGACCGTAATCGAGACGACCTCACGCGGGGAGCGTGAGTATGACCTTTACTCGCGGATGCTGAACGATCGGATCATCTTTCTCAGCCAGCCGATCGGCGACCAGATCGCCAACTTGATCGTCGCCCAGCTCCTCCACCTCGAGTCAGAGGATCCGGACAAGGACGTCTGGATCTACATCAACCCGCCCGGCGGTTCGATCTATGCGGGGCTCGCGATCGACGACGCGATGCAGTTCATCAAGCCCGATGTGCCCACGATCTGCTGCGGCGTTGCGATGTCGATGGGGTCGCTGCTGCTGATGGCCGGCGCTCCCGGCAAGCGGCTCGCGCTTCCGAACAGCAGGATCCTGATCCACCAACCTTCTTCGGGCTTTGAGGGCCAGCCAGCGGACATCGAGATTCACCTGAACGAGATTCTCAGGACGCGAGCACGGATCGACGAGCTCTACGCGCTGCATACCGGCCTCAGCGTTGAGCAGGTCCACGAGGACATGGAACGCGATCGCTTCTTCACCGCTCACCAGTCGGTCGAATACGGCCTGATCGACCGCGTCATCACCTCGCACTAAAGCTCAATCAGCGCGCTGCGAACCGCCTCATCGCGCTCGCGCGCCTCATCGTCGACCCAGCCCCAGGCGACGCCGTCAGCGATCGAGAAGGTTGGGCGCTTGTGGCTGCTGACGCGTTCTACGTTGATCTCAACGCCGACTACTCCGTCGAGGCCGGGAAGTGGATCTTCGACGACCTGCGCAGTGCCGTGGGCAGTAAAGGCAACGTCGCCGGCTGCGAGCACGGTCAAGGCGACGCGCGGATCTTCGCGAAGCCGCTCGAGCGAGCCTCGGCGCGCGCCCAGTGCGAAAACGATGCGCCGCTCCGAGGCCCGGATTGCGGTACTGACCGGGATTGCGTGCGGCCCTGCGCCGCCCGTGGCAAGGATGCAGACCGTCCCTCGCGGCCAGTGCGGCAGCTCAACTGGTTCTTCCATGTGGCCAACCTAGTAGTTTGATCGCCATGGGACGAATCAAACGCGGTTGGACGTTGTCAAACCAGAGCTGGGCTGTCGTGAAATCCGACAAGTCGCTGCTCGCCTTCCCGATTATCTCGATAGTTGCGGCGATCGTGACGATGATCATCTTCTTCGGCGGCGGCGCCGGGATCGCCGTTGCGACTGACTCGCCTTGGGCAACGCTGCCGTTCGTGATCATCGGCGTCTACCTGCTGACCGTCATTGGCGTCTTCTCCTCGGTCGCGCTCGCTTCCTGCGCTACCGAAGCGCTCGAAGGGCGGGATACGACAGTCGGGCAAGGCATCAGCGCCGCGCGAGGGCGGATGAAATTGATTTTTGCTTGGGCCGCAGTGGCGCTATTCGTTGGGCTCCTGATCTCGGTGATTCAAGGCTTGATTGAGCAAGTTGCCGGAAGCATTGCTGGCGCTATCGTCGGAGGGCTTGCGGGCTTCGCTTGGGCGGTCGCAACCTTCTTCGTGATTCCTGTGATCGCGCTTGATGGGCTGGGGCCGAAAGAGGCTCTGAAGACGTCGGCTCACGTCGTCAAGGAGCGTTGGGGCGAGGGCGTCGTTGGTTCTAGCGCGATCGGCCTGATCACTTTCTTTGTCGCGATTCTGCCAGCGTTTGCGATCATGTTTCTTGGCTTCGTTCTGCTCGGTTCGTCGGCCGTTGGTGGCGGATTGCTGATCACCGTCGGCGTTCTCGTCTTCGTTATCGCACTGCTCTTTCAGTCGACGATCATGGCCGTCTTCCGCGTCGCCCTTTACCGCTACGCGACCGAGGACAAGGTGCTCGGTGGCTTCGACCGCGACGGGCTGGAGTCAGCTTTCGTGGCGAAGAAAGGCCGCCGCGGCGCACTCGGAGGCGCCTAAAATTCGCGCTGAACCATCGCTGCGCAGGTAAGGCGCGCCAACGCTTTAGCGATGCTGCGACGATGTAGGAACGATGGACACGCTGATTAGCTCAATCTTTTTGCTCGCGCGGGCCGGCGGTGGCTCCTCCGGCTTTGGCGGTGGCGGAGGTGGTGGCGGCTTCGGTGGTGGTGGCGGCTTCGGTGGTGGTGGCGGCTTCGGTGGTGGTGGCGGCTTCGGTGGTGGAGGCTACGGCGCCGCAGCGAGCGCCGGGACTGTGTTAACGCTCTTCCTCGTCTTCGGCGTGATCGCGCTGATCATCTTGCTGAGCATGTTTCGCTCCTATATGACGGTGCGCAACATGCGGCAGCGGCGGATCGAGCGAGATGCGCGCGTGCGAACCGCTTCGGCTGAGGCGGCGGCCGATGACGCAGCCTTCGACGCGGACGCGATTACGGCCGGAACGGCCGCGCTTTTCGGCGCTATCCAGCACGCCTGGGATCAGCGCGATGATCGAGCGCTACAGACGATGGTTGGCGACGATCTGCTCGTCGAATGGCGCCTTCGGATGCAGGATTTCGCCTCGCACGGTTGGCATAACCGGGTGCGCGTCCTGCGCGGGCCCGAGGTGCTTTACGTCGGTATCGACAATAAGGCCGATGACGTCGATGACCGCGCGATCGTCCACATCGAAGCGACGCTCGAGGATTTCGTTGAAACCGATGACGGCATGCGAATCATGCGCAGCGACGACAACGACGCGGTCGTGACGCTCAGCGAATACTGGACGCTCGCCAAGCGTGATGGCTCTTGGATCCTGCTCTCGATCGAGCAGGACCGCGAGGGCGCCCATCACCTTGACGCGCCGATCATCGCCTCGCCTTGGGCGGACGACGTGAGGCTGCGCGACGCGGCGATCGTTGAGGCGGGGGTCGCCGACAGGGCGCTTGAAGGAACGTCAACCGCCGATCTCGTCGACGTCAGCCTCGCCGACGACGCTCGCACGCAGGCGATGGATCTCTCGCTCGTTGACGGGCGCTTCGCGCCCGACGTGCTGGAGGCTGCGGCGCGGCGCGCCGTTGCCGCCTGGGCTCAGGCCGTTGACGGCCCGGACACGGCACTCGAAGCGATTGCCAGCGCTGAGGCAATTGAACAGCTGCTCTACCCGTCAGCCGATGGCCACAATGCAAGGCTCGTCGTGCGCGGGCCGCAGGTTGAATCGATCATGATCGAACGGCTGGTCGCGGAGCCGGCCCCGGCGCGGATGAGTGTCGTTCTAAAGGTCCGTGGGCGCAGATACTTGGAGAACCGTGACACCGCCGCCGTGATCGCCGGCGACAAGGACCGCGAAGTGAAGTTCAGCGAGAGCTGGACGCTGGCCCTCGACGGTTCCGATCAAGTGCCGTGGCGGCTCGTTGACGCTGCCCCCTCCGGCTAGTTACAAGCCCGATAACGTCGGCGCCGAGCTGTAACTTTCGCGGCGGAGATTGAGACTACGGAGGTTTGTCGAATATGCCGCTTTCGAAACGTTTGGCCGCCGAGTGCATCGGCACTTTTGGCTTCTTTCTAACTGGGTTCATGGGAATCGTCGCGCTGACGACTCAGGGCATCACGGCGATTCAATCGGTCGGTATCGCCGTTGGATTCGGCTTTGGCTTGGCGCTGATGATCTTCGCTTTCGGTCACGTTTCGGGAGGTCACTTCAACCCGGCCGTGACGCTCGGATTGGCGAGCGCGCGAAAGCACCCCGTTGGTGAAATTCTGCCCTACTGGGCGGCGCAGATTGTCGGCGGGCTACTGGCCGCGCTGCTCGTACTAGCGCTCTACACGCAAACGATTGTTGGCAAGACGGTCACCGCACCTGGCGCTGGCGTCAGCGACGGCAAAGCGTTTGTGCTTGAGGCTGTTTTCACGATGCTGTTCGTACTTGTGATCGCCACCGTGGCGACCGATGACCGTGCGCCGTGGAAGGGCGTCTTCGCCCCATTTGCGATCGGCCTCTTCATCTTTACAGCTGCGACCGTTGCCGGGCCGATCACCGGCGGTTCCTTCAACCCAGCCCGCTCGCTGGCGCCGGCAATCGTTGCCGGCGACTTCAGCAGCATCTGGGTCTACCTGCTGGCGCCGCTGCTGGGCGGCGTGATCGGAGGCGTGATTCACCTCTACTTCGCTGAGGACCGGGGCGCTGCCCCGGACGAAGAGTTCGACGATCTGACCGCGGGGCCAGAGGCAGGCTAATCGTCCTCCCCGCCGTGCGCGGGAAGGACGATTGGCTTTGCCTGAATCTGGGATCCCAGCCGAGCGTTAGTACTTAAAGCTCTTCTTCAGGATCACGATCTTCGTGGCGATGAAGCTCGGCGTGAAAGTTGCCTTGTCGAACTTCATCTTGCCAGTAAACGTTGCGTTCACCGATCCGGCAATGTTGTCGGCAAAATCAGAGAGTCGCTTGCAAGGGAGGACGTCGTCTGCCTCTTTGTCTTTATCCCTCGTCGTGTCCGCAAAGCACTTCGCGTTCTTGCCGTCTAGGATCAAGCTTTCGCCCTCCATCTCATCATTCATAATGTCGCGAGTCTTCTTCGCGACTCCGCGAATAATCGCCACATAAGAGGCAGCAAAGGTCCCTGGGTCATCGCCGGAACCTTCAACCTCGACGTTCATGACGAAAGTCTTCTTGAGCATGTCAGTTGGAGGCGGCTGACTCATTGGTGCGCCGAACTCTGACTCGCCGCCACCCGGCCCGACGCCATCCTTGAGCCCGTCAGCCGGCATGCAGGGAACGGCGTTTGAAGGCTGCTGGCCAGCCTCGCATGGCGGGATCATACAACGCTTAGTGGCGGTTGGAAATTTACCCTTCTCGCAAGGGGGCATATCCTGACCGCCGCCTTCGTTTCGTGCCCCGCCCCGCCAAGGGGGCATATCCTGACCGCCGCCGCCACTGCTTGGCAAGCAGGGAACCGACTGTGTTGGCTGCTGCCCTCGCGCGCAAGGCTGCATGCCGCCAACTGGCATGCAGGGAACCGACTGTGTTGGCCCCTGCCCTGGCGCGCAAGTAGGAGGCATCTGACCGCTGCCTTGAGCAAATGCGACGGTCGCTGATACGGCGACTGCCAAAAGAGCTAAGGAAATAATGCTGAGGTTGCTGCGGATAGAACGGATCACGAAATTATCCCCTCAAAATATTACGACGATACGACAACAGGGACCGCCCTAGTTGGTATCGGTTGTTACAAAAGCACCGGCAGTGTTTTTGTGTAAACCGCGAATAGCTCCATGATTCCTCAGTCTAAGGCTTAAAGCTGGCAGCTCTCGCCGCAGAGATTGCGGCGAGAGCCAGCAGTTAGATCACCGTTTGTCGCCTGTTAGGCGCGTGCTGCGCTGCGAGCTGGTAACCGCTCGGGCGTTAGCGAATGGCGCCCGCGCGGGAGCTGATCCATATTTTGAGAGCGCGCAACCTCTGGTGTTATTGAGTTTGATCCGATAACCGAAACTACAACTCAGACCTACCTGCATCGGTAGAGTGCTCTGCGGTGAACTTCTGCTGACAGTTGGCGCCGCAGAAGTACCACACCCTGCCGTCAACTTCGGCCGTAAGCGCGACTCGCTTATCAACGCTCATACCGCAGATCGGATCCTTTGCGCCGCGCCTAGCGGTGATCGTCCAAAGTGCGATGAAAGCCGCCGTCGCGATCGCGTTGAGGACTGCTTTGTAGTCCAGCTTGACCATTCCGAAGACGTCGTCGGTGGAAGGCCGCGTGCTCGGGATCAAGCCGGCGAGGCCAAAGACGAGGTCAATGATCAGGGCAGCGATCACCATCGTGACGAACATCAGCGCGACGATCCGCGCAGCGTAGGCGTTGCCGTAGTACTTGCGGTAGGCGACGATGATCGGAAGCACGATTAGGTCGGCGAAGATGAATGCGATCACGCCGGCGAAGCTCAGCCCCCCTGACCACAGGACCGCCGCGAGCGGAATGTTGCCGACCGAACAGACGAACGAGAGCATCGCGATTACCGGCCCGATCACCGCCCCCCAGACCGTTTGGACAAGCGGCGGCGCGCCGGTCAGGAAGAGGCCGTTGAAGAAATCGTTGCCAAGCAGCGCGATGTAGCCGGCCAGCAGCAGCCCGATCACGATCTCCTTCCAAAGCATCTGCCAGTCGCCGCGGAAGTTGTGGGCAACGTCGGACCAAGACTGCGAGTCGGTCAGCTTCTCGCGCAGCGGAATGTTGGTCGCAGCGATGTGGTGCTCGTGACCGGTGTCGGCGCCGCGAGCGTGCTCGCGCGCCTCTTCTTCAAGCTGCTTTGAGACGAAGAGGCGCAGCATCGCCCACATCAGCAGGATCATCACGATGCCACCGAGATACTCGGCGAGCGTGAACTGCCACCCCATCAAGACCCAGATGACGAGGCCGAGCTCCCAAACGAGATTGGTCGAAGCGAATTGGAAGGCAAGCGAAGCGGCCGATGAGGCTCCCTTTTGGAACAGCGACTTGGCGATCGCGATTGCAGCGTAGGAGCAAGATGATGATGCGGCGCCAAAGCCGGTGGCGCGAGCGATCGGCGCTGCGCCTGGGCCTGAAAGGAGCGCTTCGACCCGCTCGTGCGGCGCCCATGCCTGCACGATCGCCGATATCGCGAAGCCCAAAACGAGCGCCCACCAGATCTCCCAGCCCATCATCGCGGCGTGGCCCAATCCTTCAAGCAGAAGCGAGAGCAGGTTACCCATCTCCGCGCTTCCTTTTCAAACCCCGTCCGCTGTTAACTGCAGGCGTCGTTTGTTGCCGTCTTGAAGCTGTTCCATGCCGAATTGAGTACCAGTAGCTGCGCGGCGAGCGTTACGCCGGTCGCCGCTAGGTCCTTGCTCGTGGTCAGCGTCTTGCCCGTCGTAACAACGTCATTAACGGCGTTCTCAAGCGCACTTGACTGGCTTGGGAAGTCGCTCTTGGCGGCGTTGATCATCGCCGTGCCAGCGTTCTGGACGTTTGTGATGTCGGTGCTGATCACAGTCGGGTCGGGAGGCGTCAGTGAAACATTCGTCAGCGTCGTGACCGAGCTGTTGAAGTCGGTCTTCTTCGCGCAGAACTCAGGCTTGCCGCAGCCCGGCAGCGCTACCGCAGCAACGGCGGCGATGCAGGCGATTGAGAGATACGGGGCTACGGAAAGACGGGGCATGAAAGAACTCCTACGTTTGAAGGCTGGTTACCCTTCAAAGGTACCGCTTGATCCGGCTCATAGGACTAACGGCTCAAAGCGCCACCGCAGAGCGCGACGGTTACGCCTCGCAGCGCTTCGCGTCATCATTACCTCGCAGGCACCAATTGCCGCGCCCCAAGCCGCTAGCACGGTGCCCGACCGGTGGCAGCGCGATTCGCCGCCGAACGCTTCCTCAACCGCAGCCGGTGTTGTTGCCGCAAGACGTGCAGGTGTAGCAAGCACCCGTCCGCTGCATCATCCCGCCGCATTGGCTGCAGGCCGGCCCTAGCTCTAGGCCGCCCATCTTCGCCGGTGTTACCGGCGGGGTGTCGGTCATTGCTGAGGCTGCCGCCATCGTTTCGCTGTCGCCAGCCGATGCTTGCGGCGCTGGCGCGCTGCTGCCACCGTTGGCTGGGCCTGCGGTGTCGGAGGTAAATGAGCTTGCCGCCTCTTCCCCAGCCTTCTTGGCACGGACCGAGTCGGTCATGATGCCGAGCCCTTCCTGCGTCTCCGTGTCGAGGAAGCGCGAGGCGAGCCAGCGCATGATGTAGTCGGGCATCGATTTGGCGAACGGGATCTCCGGGTTCTGCGTGATCCCTTCTGGGTCGAAGCGCATGTAGCTGAACTTCTCGACCAGCTTCTCGAGCGGCACGCCGTACTGCAGCGCGATCGAGATTGAGGTTGCGAAGGCGTTCATCATCCCTCGCAGCGTTGAGCCTTCCTTGCCAATGTCGGTGAGGAAGATTTCGCCAACGCTACCGTCTTCGTAGACGCCGGCGGTGATGTAGCCCTCGTGGCCGCCGATTGAGAACTTGTGCGTGAGCGACTGGCGCTCGCGCGGCATCCGTCGGCGGGCCGGCATTGCGTCGCCCTTCGCTTCGAGCACGGCGTGCTCGAGCAGGGCGTCAACGTCGGCCTTGGTGTAAAACCCATCTGGTGCGTCGGCATCGTCCTGGGCGTCGGTGCGAAGCGCCTGCGCGGTCTTTGAACCGTCGCGGTAAATCGCAAGCGCTTTGATGCCGAGCCGCCAGGCGTCAATGTAGGCGCCTTCGATGTCCTCCACCGTTGAGGAGGCCGGCATGTTGACGGTCTTTGAGATCGCGCCTGAGATGAACGGCTGTACGGCACCCATCATCTTGATGTGGCCGTGAGCGGAGATTGCCCGCTCACCGACGGCCACGTCGAAGACCTCAAGGTGCTCCTCGAGCAGCCCTGGAGCGCCGACGATCGTGCCGTGCTCTGTTACGTAGGCTTCGATCTGTTCGATCTCAGCGTCGTCGTAGCCGAGCGTCTGCAGCGCCAGTGGGATCGTCTTGTTGGCGATTGTCATCTGGCCGCCGCCGAC